>JBCCEV010000050.1:0-24824 GCA_039030125.1 Pseudomonadota bacterium
AAAGTATTCTGCATGGCAATCCGGACATTCCCATTTATACCGGTGCGGTGAGTCCCAAAGGCGTGCAATGCGCGGCGGAGGTCGCCGACGGCTGCTTTATGGTTTGGATGAATCCCGAGCGATTCGACGTTTTTAGACCTGCGTTGCAGGCTGGGTTTGCCAAGGCCGGCAACGGCAAAACAATGGCGGGTTTTGACTTCGCGCCTTTTGTGCGGATCGCGATGGGTGAGGACCTCGATCAATGTCGCATGAAGGTAAAGCACCACCTCGCCTTGTACGTCGGTGGCATGGGGGCCCGCGCGAAGAATTTTTATAACGACTACACCAAGCGCCTCGGCTACGAGGATGCCGCTCTCACCGTGCAAAATCTTTATCTGAAAGGTCAAAAGCACGAAGCGGCGGCGGCAATCCCAGATGAGTATGTGGATGAGGTGGCGCTTGTCGGTCCTCCCGCTCGGATTAAAGACCAACTGGAGCGCTGGCGCGAAGCAGGAAATCGCGGTGAGGTGGGCACTATGGTGCTTAGCGCTCAGAGCGTGGAGGAACTTCGACTCGTCGCCGAAACGCTGCTATAACAACGTGACTGACCCTAGTACTACCCAACTAGCTATCCACGAAGAGGGGGAGAGACCATGCAGTGGAAAATTGGCAATACCACGATCACCAAGATTGAGGAGATCACCTACCCGGAATTTTCCGATGTGATCCCAGCGGCCACACCCGACGTTGTAAAACAGGTGCAATGGCTGTTTCCGCATTTCGTCACCGATGAAGGCCTATTGAGCCTCAGTATCCACTCTATCGTGGTGGATACCCCGGGAGCGACCCTGGTTGTTGATACCTGCATCGGCAACCAGCGCGATCGCGATCCGTTTGAGGTGATGCACATGCTGAACACGTCTTACATGGATGACATGAAGGCCGCCGGATATGAACCGGATGGCGTTGATTTTGTGTTGTGCACGCATCTGCATTTGGATCATGTGGGTTGGAACACCCATCTCAAAGATGGCAAGTGGATTCCGACTTTTCCCAATGCGTCTTACATGATGGGCAAGCAAGACCTGGAATTCTGGCAGGCGGCGGGGGCGGATCTCGATGCGATCGAGGACGAGGAAGCAAAAGCATTCTTGGATATCCAAAATCGGGTGTTCTCTGATTCTGTCCAACCCGTTCTCGATGCGGGTTTAGCGAAGCCCGTGGAGGGACCGGCTGAAATCTGTGAAGGCGTGAGCTTGGTGCCAACACCAGGACATACACCGGGGCACTGCTCGGTGCTGATCGAATCGGCAGGGGAGCAAGCTTTGATCACCGGTGATTTCATTCACCATCCGATTCAGTTCAACAACCCTGAGTTGGTGAGCCCTTTTGATGTTGATAACGACGCCGCGGTTGCGACTCGCAAACGAGTTTTCGGTGAGTATGCCGATACCCCAACCTTGATTATCGGCACCCACTTCGCGGGCCCGACCGCCGGTCGTTTAGTCCGTGATGGCGGGGAGCACTGTTACCGGCTCGACGTTTGAATTTCTGCTTGGCGTTGCCGCTACCCCGCGGCAACGCCGGGTTGCTGGCCTGTGCGTGATGCTTCTTGGCCGCTCTGTCGCGCGCAACGCTCAAAGCTGAGAAAATACGGAGTTAGCGTCGCCGCACTCATTTGCTTGACCTTGAGCAATGGTGTGGGAACACGGTTGGCCGAGTTCGATTAACTCGTAGACCGGCACTCGGAGCACTCATTGCGCTATTCGGTCAGAGTCGAGCCGGATGGACGGGCAAGGAGTGCTCTGGTGATTGACTCAAAAAGACGCGATGTTATTTAACTCGTATATTTTCCTGTTCTTGTTCCTGCCTGTCTGCGCGGGTGTTTTTTTTGCTCTCTCGGCAGCCGCTAAATCCCACCGCGCGCCGTTGTATTGGTTGGTTTTCTCTTCTTTGGTTTTCTACGGATATTGGAACCCTGTCTATCTGTATCTGATCGGTTTCTCGATCACGTCAAATTACTTTTTCGCCGCTCTTATCGCGCGCTATCGACAGCACTATTTTTTGCTCGTCGCCGGCGTCACGTTCAATTTGGCGCTGATCGCTTATTTCAAATACGCGTATTTCATGGTTGATAACGTCAACCAGATCGCGTCCACCTCGTATTCCATCGACGCGATTGTACTGCCGCTTGCGATTTCATTTTTTACTTTCCAGCAGATCGCATATTTGGTCGATGTCCACAAACGTCGGGCCGAGCGCTGTGATTTTGCGGAATATGTTTTGTTCGTTACGTTCTTTCCGCAGCTGATTGCGGGCCCGATCGTCCACCATCGCGAGATGATGCCGCAATTTCAGCGCCCCGCGACTTACCGTTTGGATTTTGACAATTTGAGTATCGGGTTAACGATTTTTTTTCTTGGTCTTTTCAAAAAGGTTGCGCTCGCCGATACGGTTGCGATTTACGCCGATAGTTTGTTTGGTCTCGCGGAATCCGGGACGCCGCTTTCGTTTTTTGAAGCGTGGGCGGCAGCTACGGCCTACAGCTTTGAAATTTATTTTGATTTTTCAGCGTACTCCGACATGGCTGTGGGGCTCGCGCGAATGCTGAATATAAAGCTGCCAATCAACTTTAATTCTCCTTATAAAGCCACAAATATTGTCGAATTCTGGCGTTGTTGGCATATGACGCTCTCCCGATTTTTGCGCGACTATCTCTATGTGCCGTTGGGAGGCAACCGCAAGGGGAAGCTTCGACGCTATCTGAATTTGCTCTTGACGATGTTAATTGGTGGCTTGTGGCACGGCGCGGCGTGGAATTTCGTGCTTTGGGGTGGACTGCACGGCTGTTATCTCGTCTGCAATCACGTTTGGCGGCGCTGGTCGCCACTGCGGGAGCGAAAGGCCGGGATCCGGCGCTTCGTTTATCGGTGGGTTTGTCGTGCCGCTACTTTTGGGCTTGTAACCATTGCGTGGGTTTATTTCAGAGAGACAGATGTCTCAGTAGCGACCCGGATTGTTGAAACCATGCTGGGTTTTCACGGTATTTCACTGTCAGTGAGCTTGCAGCCTAACTTCGTCGCCTTGTTTGGTACCCATGCTACAGGCTACTTACAATTCAGCGGAATTTTCCCGAGCGCTGATTTGCATCCGTCCTTTGTGCTGTATTTGCTGGTATTGCTGATCGCCGTGTGGTTAATGCCCAATGTCTACGACTGGATGGCCAGTGTAGATCCCGTGTTACTTCCAGATTCGAGTATTCGAAGTGGCACCTCCTCGAGCATTCAGTGGCGCCCGAGCGCGCTGGTTTTCATTGCGATACTCCTGATTGCGTTTTATTCCTTGTCCGAGCTTGGTAATGAACGAGAGTTTCTCTATTTTCAATTTTAGCTCGAAAGCTTACGTGCTCGGACTTGTGGCGGGCATTTATGCCACAGCAATGATTTCCGCCATTGCTTTTTACTGGTTCCCAGAGCCGTTCTATTTTCGGCCCTGGGAATATTTCGACGAAATCGTTTTTCACAATGCCGAGCACACTGGTGAGTGGCGGGGCAACAGCAAAGGAAATCTATCGCGTGGCTATTTGTTCCGCTACCAGCAGTCCTGGCGGACCGAAGTCTCTGTGAACGCCGATGGATTTCGCATGACACCGTGTTCCCTAGATGAATATCCAATCCTGGTGGTGGGCGCCTCTCATACCTTCGGTTCCGGCATTAGCGACCACGAATCAATTGCATGGGTACTCAGTAATGAAACCGGAAGAGCGGTCTTCAACGGTGGGCGGCGCGCTTTCTACCTACCAAAATTACTCGCAAACCCCGCCTTGATTCAAACCAGGATTATTATTGAATTTGTCGCAGACGATCTAATTACGCCCACTATTTTTGCCGACCCACTGGAAGTGGAGCCTTATTCGCCGCTGCGGCAGCATGACCCCTCATGGTCACTACTGCGGGTCCCGTTTAAGCGTTACTTCATTCCCGCGAAGTTGTTCCGAATATTCAGAGTAGACACCCCATACTTTTCTCCTGCAAGTTATGGTTACGATGGTGCTTACGCTCGCGGACACGGTGCCTACGTCGTCGCATTTAGCCCGGGAGATTCAGCAATCAGTTTGATGAATATTGAGCGGCGCGCGCGAAAGATCGAGTCGCTCGGCTATCGATACGTGTTCGTTCCAATTCCTAATCGAAGCCGCTATTACAACAGCTATACCAACGCTTACTCGCAAAGTTATCACCCGCTTATTGTGGCTGGTCTTCAGCAGCGAGGCGTACATGCGATCAGCGTGTATGACGAGCTTGAGCGGCGCAAAAGAGATGGGGTACACCTGCAAACCGATACCCATATTAGTGCGCTTGGCGCCAACCTGATCGCAGGTAAGGTTGCGAGCTATCTACTTGAATCCGGTTTGCTTACAGATATTCCCAGGCACAGCTGCGCGCTGGGAGGTTGAAACGGACTTCGTGCTAGAACCTGAGATAGAGGTTGGCGCTGTAGGCGAGACCTTGGTAGTAGATATCGCGATCCGCGTCGACCCTGAGGAAGCGCATTGAGATGTCGAGCGAAGCACGCTCCGCTAGAGCGAAATCAATACCGCCACCGACTCGGTGTGTGAGCGCATCGACCCGATAGGCACATCGGCGGTTCATGCAACCGGGTCCAAGTCCGGTCGTGAACGCGTCATCCGGGGCGACGGCTTCCGCCTCGCGAATGATAGCCGCGGTCGGCGTTGCGTTTGAAACCACCTCGCCAATGTGAAAATCATAATTCGCAAACAGCGTAATCCGGTTGGTGAGTTGGTAGTCAACGCTGGTTTCAAACGCATGATCATCGGTTTCGAAAACCGCGCGCTCGTCGGCTGTTCGTTGCGTAAAAGCGTACCCCGCACGACCCAAAATGCGATCGGTGACCCGCAGGCCTATGCCTGCGCCGGTTTCAAACAGAGTGCCGCTGCGGATTGCGCTGTCATCAAAATCGAGCGAGGAAAGTTTCGCAAAAGCGCTGAACCAAGGTGCGCGAAAAGTCCTAACCGGTTGAAACGTAAGGTCAACGCCCGCGCCGAAACGATAATTATTCAGATCGTCAAAGTCGGCGAAGTTCTCGTATTCGGCATCGAGCGATGCGGAGAGGTTTACCGTGTTGCCGATTGACTTGCGATAACCGGCCCTTGCGCGAGCGTTGGTGACGAAGTCTTCTTTGATATCGGAATCCGCTTGCGAGCGGCTGACATTATCGTCGTAGCGCGCGCTGAGATAACCATTGGCAAACCAGCCCGAGCGGTAATAACCACCGGCACCTTCGGCCAGGGATGCAAATAGACACACCGCCAGCAGCACCGGCGGAGTTAGTTTCCAACTCATTTTCAGACAGATTTAACTTTAAAATAATACTGTATACCATTAATTAATATAGCTATTTTTTATCACAGACGCGAGTCGCTGTGGTTTCCGTTCGGTAAGTTAGCTCGGATATCTCATAAATCGCTTTAATATCAACAAGCTAAGTCTGATTACAATGACAACGCATCAAGACTAACCTCGGCTATGGATTTCACCCTCAAGTATTTATTGCTTATTCGGCTTTTCGTCATCGGCGGACAAGTGCTTGGATTGTTGGTGATGGACATAGGATTCGACGCACCGGTGCTGTGGCTGCCGGTTAATCTGATCCTGGCCGCCATGGCGGCTTTCACGCTCTACAGTTGGCGTCGAACGGGAGAACCCAGCGCGAAAATCTATTTGGTCCAATCCCTGGCTGATATTTTTGCATTGTCGGCGCTGATCTTTTTCAGCGGTGGTCCGTTTAATCCTTTTACGGCGCTATTTTTGATCCCTATCGTTTTCGCAGCCGCCGCGATGTCGGTTTACTACCTGTCCATTGTCACGCTGCTCGCGCTCGGGGCTTATACATTTTTGATGTTCTTTCGCTTACCAAGCGAGCACGTTCATGGCGGTGGTGCGGCCTTCGAGTTGCACATTTGGGGTATGTGGTACGGGTTCGTTGTGAGCGCCTTATGCGTTGCGTTGTTTGTCGCGCGTATGGCGAGACGCTTGCGGAGCCGCGATCAAACGCTGGCCGAGATCCGGGAGCAATCGCTAAGAGATGACAAAATCATGACCTTGGGGGCACTGGCGGCGGGAACCGCGCACGAATTGGGTACACCTTTATCGACGGTCTCAATTTTGGCTGCGGAAATCGAGGCACAGTCTTCTAATCGTGAGGACATCAGTGACAATGTTCTAGCGCTGCGAAACGAAGTACAGCGCTGCAAGGAAATATTGGCGCGCTTGGCGGTGCGCGGCGACGAAGCCCAGCGTGACCAGGACCCGGCGGTTGATGTCGACCGTTATTTTCAGTTGATCGTGGACGAATGGCGCAATTTGCATCCTGAAATCGCGATTGAATACACGACCACACGAAGTTCCACGCCCCCGGTGATTGCCGAGGATCGGGTGGTCACGCAAGCCATCCAAAACGTCCTCAATAATGCCGCTAATGCCGCACGTAACAAGATAAATGTCGCCACGTTTTGGGATGAGGAACAATTCGGGATCGAAATTCGTGATGACGGACCGGGGATCCCCAAAGCCACATTGGAACAATTGGGCAAGCGCCCGCTGGATGACCCATCCAACGATGGCCTGGGGCTTGGCGTTTTTCTTGCAAACACAATCATTACGCGGCTTGGGGGTTCGTTGTCGTTTAACTCGCAGCCCGGGCAAGGTGTGCTTGCGCGGATCGCGATCCCAGTCGCGGCGATGATCGGTTCTTCATCATGAGTCCGGGTAGCTGTTTGATTGTTGATGATGACCAGGCGTTCTTAAACGCGCTTGCCGCCGCGCTAGCGCGGCGCGGTTATCGCTGCCATCGGGCGCAGAACATCGCGCAGTCACTGATGGTTGCCGAATCTGAAGCGCCGGAATATGCCGTGGTCGATCTGCGCCTGGCAGACGAGTCCGGCTTGTCGCTCATCGAACCCCTTAAGCGCTTGAACCCTGCGATCCGCATTGTCGTGCTTTCCGGCTTTGCAAGCATTGCAACGGCGGTAGAAGCGATCAAATTGGGCGCCACCCATTACCTGACAAAACCAACTGATGCCGACGAAATAGAAGCGGCGTTCGCGGCCGAAGAGGGAGATAGCGACGCCGCCATTCGTACTGAACCGATAGCGCTCGATCGTGTGGAATGGGAGCATATTCAACAAACCTTGATGGAATGCGACGGCAACGTTAGCGAAGCGGCGAAACGCCTGGGCCTGCATCGACGGACATTGCAGCGAAAACTCCAAAAAAGACCCGCTGGGCTAGACTAATACGATGGCTGATTGCCCGATATCGAACTCGATGGCCAAACGCGCCTAATGCGCAAGGAGAAATACAATGCCCGCGAAAACCCCCGAACAATGCAACTCACTGTTGCTCGATGCGCTGACCCAAGGTGACCTAGACGCCGCCATGGCGCTCTACGAGCCGGATGCTTCCTTTGTGACCGAACAGGGCGTGGTGACTGGCGACGCCATCCGTGCGGTCCTCGAAGGCTTCGCAGGCATCAAACCCAGCTTTGATTACACCCCTAAGCCCAGTGTGGTTAACGGCAACATCGCGCTCACCGGCAATAACTGGACCGTGACCGGCACGGATCCTGATGGTAATGCGGTCGAAATGAGCGGGAGTTCGGCAGAGGTCTTGCGCCAAGGTGCGGATGGAAACTGGCGGTTCTTGATCGATAACCCGAACGCGCCCTGAGCAATCTCCTTTCAGAACAGGAAACCAGCGCAACCCATGATGTTTCCACCGGCAACGCCCGAGCTGAGATCGATGATCAGCTAGATTTTGCTATTGCGTCTTGCCAAGCTTGGTATCGCGCCAACGACTAACGCAAACAATGTGGCCAGTGGTGGAACAGGGACGGGTGTGCCGGTTACCAGCAGCGGACTGCCCGCTGTGAGGTATGACTGGGTCTCGGTGAATTCATAACGCACACGGAAGCTCACGTCCGCTGTTGAAAAGCCAGACGCGCTGATGTTATTGCCGCTCAAGGTAAAGTGTAAGAGGGTTTGAAAGAACGCTTGATTGGGCGAGTCGCTATAGAAATAATTTTCGTATTCGTTCTGAAACTCGTCAAAAAGCATGGAAATCGGAATTCCAGGCACGGAGTAATCGCTGTCGATCCCGCTTTGCGAGTTAATCACGCCAAAGCCGACGCCTTCCACCGGCGTGGTGTAATCCAAGTTTTCCGAACGACGCGCCGTGAGCCGAGAAATCACTCGGGATTTCAAATTGAAAAACTGCCCGGGACTACCAAGTCCTGTCGCTTCATGATGGCCCAGGACATTTGTGAATTCGGCATAGACCGCAGTCAAGGTGCCCCATTCGCGTGGAAATAGATCGACAGGAACAGTGATGTTCTCAGAGACTCGAACGGTGCCGCTTTTAAACGGTGCGTCGACGAACACAGACGCGCTGTAGGACGTCGTATAGACGGTTGCGGCATGGGAACTCTCTGCAAAAATCCCACCTACGAGAATTGCAAGAATCGCAAGGTTTCGACGAAACCCGCCGGTGCTGGAGTGGACAAGCAATTTGTGTCTCCCAATTAAAAACGCGTGACCCGGGCGATCACGTGCGAAGAAACTTATCACAGGAGCACCGGCCCGGGGAGTGCTGTCTGAGCGGCCACGTTAGCAAACAAAATTCATCATCAAGGCGAAGTTTCGCCAGGAAACCTGGGTGGCGGCCATTTGAACGTGCGCACGCAGGATTCAACGGCAAAGTGCTTTGAGGGTGCCGTCAAAAGAGTTCCGGTCGCTTGCCGAGGGACTCGATAGTTGCGGTTGTGGGAAACCTTTGCCTGGGCTGATCAAATCAAAGCCAAGCGCGCCAGCGCCTTACGGTAAACGTCGGTGCCACACCGGGGTGTTCGTGTGAAACCGTAAATATTTGTCAATCGAATGTTTAGAAAGGTTAAGTGTGAACTCAGTCGTGCTTTGCGATATCGAGACCGCCGCAGAATCGGCATCGTTATCAATGAACGAAAAGGGTTCACATGTTTCGCAAATTCTCTGTCATATCGTTTTGCACTTTGGCCTTATCACTACCAGGGCTGGCACAAGCGATTATTATCACGCCTGATTCGGTGACCAGTGATGGCAACACCGTTACGACCGCCGATAACCTCATTAACGGTTCGGGGCTGTCTGGTGCCGGCTCGATATTGAGTCAAACTCACAGTGACACGTTTGGTAGTGGTGGTGGTACCAACTGGAAGGGCTCGGCATCTAATGCCTTTCCATTGCCGGTAACATTGACCTTTGCTTTCAGCAACACCAGCCTGCTCGACCAGATCCATTTGTGGAACTACTCCGATCCTTTTGGATTTCGCGTCGCGCGCGACGTTACCCGCTTCAATTTGGCCTTGTCGGCCGATGGTGTGAACTACACGGAGGTGTTGAGCAACGCGAATTTATCTGCATCCGGCGTCAACGCTGAGGCCGCGCAAACGTTCTCGTTTGCAGCAACCAGTGCGGTTTCGGCGCAACTGACCGTGGTGGCCCAACAGAACTTTTCGGGCTTTCAAATCGGTGGTGGCCCGTCCGGTTTCGAGGTCGGGCTGGGAGAAGTGCGCTTTGGCGGCATGGCGGTACCCGAGCCGGCCACCGCGGCACTGTTGCTCAGCGGCGTTGTCGGCGTGGCAGCGGGGCGCCGTCGCGCTCGGCGGATCGGCTAGGTCGGTAAGCAATCACTGTGGCGCCACTGTTGGGCGCCACAGATCGGTCGAATATTTGCTGTCGCGCCCATTGTCTGAAATCTGCTTGTCGGCGCTGGACTGCCATATAGCCGTGATTAACTGCACAACGCCTGAGCAATGCATTGGCCGCGACTTCGGCGTCTCGAACGGCGTAGTTTCATCTCGACGTGGCGCCGTTGCGGGTTCTTATCGACCCACGGTGGTCCTAGTGCGAGACCGCAACCTGGAAGTTTAATATGACCTTGGCATGCCCAAATTATGTTGTGCCACGTAGTTCAAGATCATCTCCTCGGATACCGGCGCGAATCTGAATAACCGCTGATCCCGCCACAAGCGTTCGAGATTGGATTCCACCGCGTAACCCATGCCGCCGAGCGTCTGCATCGCTTGGATAGTCGCTTTATCGCAAGCCTGCGAGGCGATTAACTTGGCGAGGTTTGACTCGGCTCCGTATTGTTCACCGTTATCGCAAAGGGTCGCCGCTTTAAAGTTCATTAAACGAGCGCAACCGATTTCCGCGTACGCTTGCGCGAGGGGAAACTGCAGGGATTGGTAGCTGCCGATGGGGCGATCGCCAAACACTTTGCGTTCGCTCGCGAAGTCCGCGGCTTGCTTGATTGCATTTTCGGCCGTTCCACATAACCCGGCCGTTGTTACTATCCGCTCGGTGTTCAAAACATCGAGCAAGGCGGGCCAGCCTTTATCGACTTCGCCAATCAATTCTTCTGGCTCGACGCGTACGTCATCAAAAAATATTTGGCTGGAATCGAGCGTGTTGGTGCCGAGCTTTTCGACGATTGCCGTCGATAGGCCTTCGCGATCCATGTCAATCAAAAACAACGACATGCCTTCGGTTTTGCGTTTCACTTCATCGGGTTTCTTGGTTCTGGCAACCACCAAAATCTTTTGCGCCGTTTGCGCCCCCGTGATCCAGTGCTTACTCCCGTTAACGACCCAGCCGTCACCATCTTTCTTGGCGAAGGTTTGCACTTGCAAGGAGTTGGTGCCGGCGTCGGGCTCGGTGAGGCCCATGCAGCAAATAAGATCACCGCTGATGAGCGGCGGTAGCAATTCCTCGCGCATCTTTTGCGGGCCATACTGATTAATGGCGACGCCGCCAAAGATCGGGTTGAGCATGAAAAGCTGGCCGATGGTGCTACCGCCGCCACCGGCTGCGAGTTCTTCAATGGCTAACGCCATCTCCACCATGCCCAACGCGCTGCCGCCGAACTCCTCCGGCAAGGTGACCCCGCCGATCCCTGCCTCGCATACTTCTTTCCAGAATTCATGTGGATACGCCTTTGCCTGATCTTGTTTGCGCCAATATTCGGGCCCGTATTTCTCCCCGATTTTTTTGGCGGTATCGCAAATCATGCGTTGTTCGTCGGTAATGGAAAAATCCATACGCGTTAACTCCTTCTGGGTTCGGCAAGGATCCGCAATGGATCTTCGAGTAATTCTTTAATCGCGCAAATCAGCTCGGCACCATCTTGCCCATTGAGGACCCGGTGGTCGCAGGCCAGCACTACACCTAATTCGCGGCAAAGTTTCGGTTGCCCATCGCTATCGGGGCGGAAAATTTCTTGTGTTCGCCCCACTCCTAATATGCAACTGTGCCCGGGGATAATAATGGGGGTCAGGTAACGGATCGGGTACGCCCCCAGGTTTGAAACGCACATGACCCCGCCGCCAACTTGTTCGTTATTGAGGCTGCTATTTCTCGCGGCATCCGCCAGCGCGCGGCTCGCGGCGGAGATTTCCAGTAGCGTCATCGCGCCGGCGTTGCGTAGCACCGGGGCAATAAGGCTGCCGGGTAGCGCGACGGCGACCGCCACATCAGCTTGCGGATGGGCCGTGATTGCCTCGCCGCTCAAGGTGCGGCGCCACGCGCTGTTGGCTTCAAGTGCCATTCCGGCTGCCGCGATCACCCAATGGTTGAGGGTCAGCCCCGCGTAGCCATTGAGGTGTTTGAGGCGCTCGTGATTGTCCAGGAGCAGAGAAATATCGGCATCGGCTGCAACATAGAAATGCGGGATCTCCTGCTTCGAGACCTGCATCCGTTTGGCAATGGTGCGCTGCTTAGCCGGCAACTTCGCGGTAGACGGTGGCATGCGGGGAGCCGATTGCGCACCGACTGGCCGCGCCATTGCTGGGCGCCCTTTAAGCTTGGGTTTTTCGGTCTTCGGTATGGACACGGCAGTTTCGACGTCCGCCGCAACGATCCGCCCACCCGGTCCCGACCCGGTCAACATCGTAAGATCGATGGAACGTGCCCGCGCCAACTTGCGGGCGTGGGGGGACGCAATCACACGGGATCCATTCATTGGCTTGTCGTTGGTGTCGCTAGACACCGTTAGAGGTAATTCAGCCTGGGGTTCAGGTCTGGGCGAGGACGTCGCGGGATGCGCTGTGCTGGCCGGATCGCCATCGGTCCACTGCGCAATCACCATGCCAACGTCAACAGTCTCACCAGCGGCGATGACGATGTCACCTAAGGTGCCGTCGCGATCCGCTTCGATTTCGTTCTCTATTTTGTCGGTTTCCAAAACGTAGAGCACATCACCGGCAACGACCTTGTCGCCTGGTTTCTTGAGCCATTCAACAATGGTCCCCTCGGTCATCGTGAGCCCAAGCTTGGGAACGCAAATTTCGGCGGCCTTCGTTTTGTTTTGCGACATTGAAGGACTCATTCGCCTTTGAAGTTCGCCTGACGTTTTTCTAGGAACGCCTGGCAACCCTCATGCGCGTCATTGGCATCGAGGACGAGTCCAATCATCGATTGCTCGTAGGCGAGCGCGGAGGGCATTGGCATGTCATCTCCGTACGTCACGGTGCGTTTCAGCAGTTTGAGGATCAAGGGTGATTTGCTCGTGATCTTCTTGGCGGTCTCTTCCACTTTCTCGATCAATTCACCGGGCGCTACCACGTGATTGATAAGCCCGTAATCGAATGCTTCCGCGGCCGTGATTTGATCGCCGGTGAACATCAGTTCCTTGGCGCGGCAGGGTGGCAATTGCCGCATCATGCGTTGAGTGCCGCCAGCGCCGGGAAAAAGCCCAAGCGTGATTTCAGGCAACCCCAACCGCGCTTTCTCGCTGGCGATACGAATGTCGCAAGCGAGCAACAACTCGGTGCCACCGCCTAACGCCCAGCCATTGATACAAGCGATCGTTGGCTTGTCGCCGAGCTCGATCCCTCGAAATACGCGATGAATGTGCTCGGCGAATTCCTGGTAATGCTGTAAACCTTGGCGTGAATCCAAATCAGCGATATCACCACCGGCAACGAAAGCGCGATCGCCGGCACCGGTAAAAATGATCACCTGCACATCATCGTCCGCTTGCGCCTCTTTAACGACTTCTTCGAGTTCTAGGATGGTTGGGACATCGAGTGCGTTAAGCGTCTCTGCCCGGTCGATGGTGATCCATCCTTGATGGTCTCGGATCTCGTACTTTATGAACTGGCGGGCCATGAATAGGTACTCCCAATAGTTAAGCGGTAACGCGTTTAAGTGCGTCGAGGAGTGCATCCGCATCGGGGCGAAAGGCACTCTCAAGCGAGGGGGCATAGGGCACGGGTGTAAAGGGCGCGCCCACTCGCACAATCGGTGCATCGAGTTCGTCGAAGCCCACATCCCCGATCCGCGCGGCGATTTCGGCGCCAATGCCGAACGCTTCAACGGCCTCGTGAAAGATGACCAAGCGATGCGTTTTGCTCAGTGACTCCAGTACTTCACTCTCGTCCCAGGGCTGCAAGGAACGCAGGTCTATGATTTCAACGCTCAGCCCTTGCTCATCCGCTTTGTCCGCGGCAGTTCGTGCATCGAACAGTGCCGCGCCATAGGTCACAACGGTGACGTCGCTGCCGGCGCGATCAAGACGCGCTTGGCCAATAGGGACGTGTTGGAGTTCGCCATCCGCCTCGAACTTCTTGGCATACAGCGACTTGTTTTCAATGAATAACACGGGATTCGGTTCTTCGATTGCCGAGCGCAGCAAGCCGTAAGCGTCTTGGGCGGTCGCTGGGCACACAGTTATCAAACCGGGGACATGGGCGAACCAGGCTTCAAGGCATTGTGAATGCTGTGCACCGGCATTGAGCCCCCCGCCATGCGGGGTTCGGATCACCATCGGCACGTCGGTTTGCCCGCCAAACATGAAATGCGCCTTCGCGGCTTGGTTCACGATCGCATCCATCGCGAGGGTGCAGAAATCCATGAACATGATCTCGGCAATGGGTTTGTAACCGCCCAATGCGGCACCTAATGCAGTGCCGACCAGGGACGCTTCGGCAATGGGGAAATCGCGCACGCGATCGCCACCGAATTCTTTATGCAACCCGCGCGTAACGCCGAACGGACCACCCGCCGCGGCGATATCTTCGCCCAGCAGAAAGACTTTCTCGTCCGCGGCCATGGCGTCCTTGAGCGCTTGGCCAATGGCTTGTCCGAAACGTAGGGCTTCCATCAGACGCTCCTCGCGTAAACGTCAGCACTGGCATCAGAAAAAGCGGGTGGCGAAGCCTCGTTGGCGAAGCCCACCGCGCTTTCGATTTCTTCGTCGAGTTCCGGTACGAGCGCCTCGAGTGTGTCCTCGCCGATCCCGTTTGCAAGCAAGGCTTTCTTTGCGATCGCGAGCGGATCGTTCGCTTCGAGTTTCTTGAGTTCCTCTTCGGCCCGGTATTTCTGAGGATCACCCTCGAAATGGCCGTGAAAGCGCTCGACCCGGCATTCGAGGATCGCGGGTTTCGTATTGTTGCGAACACCGGCGATCAACTTATCGGCCACCTCTACGACACTCAGCACATTGGTGCCATCGGCAAATGCATAACGACATGCAAAAGCCGTCGCAAGACCGCTTAAGTCGCCACGGAATTGTTGATCGGTTTTTGAAAATTCGCCCCAGCCATTGTTTTCGCACACAAACAAAATCGGTAACGACCACAAGCTTGCGAGATTCAGACACTCATGAAAGATCCCCTCGGCCAGCGCGCCATCACCGAAGCATCCAATTGCGATATTGCCTTGGCCATCCATTTTGTGCGCCAGTGCGCTGCCGGTTGCGATGGACATGCCCCCGGCGACAATGCCGTTCGCGCCGAGCATGCCCACAGAGGCATCGGCAATGTGCATTGAACCGCCACGGCCTGCGCAGATCCCCGCGTCGCGCCCCATCATTTCGGCGAAGAATTTTGGTAGCGCCATGCCTTTCGCTAATGCGTGGCCGTGGCCGCGGTGGGTAACGGCAATGGTGTCCGCGGCGGTTAGGTGTCTCGCGACGCCGACCGGCACCGATTCCTGGCCGATGCTTAAATGAATAAATCCTGGGATTTCGCGATCGGCAAATAATTGTGAGAGCCGCTCTTCGACCCGACGGATCCTGAGCATTTCGCGGTAGCACTCAAGGAGCACTTTTTGATCGTCGGCCGTTAGATCGGAAGTCGAGGAAGCGTCGTCCGCCATCGCCGTTTGCTCCTAAACGAACAAGTGTGAGAGGCCGAGATGTTAGGCGGGCAGCTTGTTGAGTGTCAAAATGAGTGCAAATACTGAAACGAATGAACCAATAGGGGAGGTCGCCGGGTGGAACCAACGATATTAGAGGGGATCCGGGTCATCGATTTTTCACGCTATATCGCCGGGCCCTACTGTGCCGCTTTGTTGGGTTATATGGGTGCCGAGGTCATTCGCGTAGAGAAACCGGGTGGTAGCGAGGATCGTTTTGTGGGCCCCGTATCGCCGAGCGCAAGCGCTACGTTCATGCAGACCGGCTGTAATAAGAAGAGTGTCACCGTGAACCTCAAAGACGATACCGGTCAGCAAATTGTCCGCAAGCTCGTGGGAACCGCCGATGTGGTGGTGATCAATCTGCCGCACGCGGGTTTGGTGCGACTCGGGCTGGATTACGAGAGTCTCAAAGCGATCAAGGAGGACATTATTCTCACCACGCCAACAGCGTTCGGCCATGAAGGCCCCTATGCGGCCAGAGGTGGTTTCGACGGGGTCGGACAGCTCATGTCGGGGAATAGCTGGTTCTCTGGCAAAGACGGCGAGCCGGTCAGAAGCGCAGCGCCTTACGTGGATTTTCTAACCGCGGCGTTCGGGGCGTTCTCAACCTTAGGCGCGCTCTACCACAAGCGCGACACCGGAGAAGGTCAACACGTCCAAACCTCACTTTTGGGGAGCGCCCTGGCAGCCTTTAATCCCGTGCTGATCGAGCAGGCGTTGCTGGATATCAATCGCGCGCCGTCAGGGAATCGTTCGCAAACGAGCGCCCCGGCGGACGTCTTCAAAACAGCCGACGGTTACATGACCATGCATGTCATCGGCAACGGTCTTTTCTATCGGCTGGCCAAGGTGATCGGTGCCGATGAGTGGATCGACAATCCCGATTTCAATACCGATCCCAAGCGGGGCGAGCGTCGTGACGAGATTTGTGAGCGCGTCGGTGCCTGGCTGGCGGGGCGCCCGACCGAGGCCGCCGTGACGGAACTCGCGGAAGCCGGCGTGCCGGCTGGGCCCCTGCTCACCGTCCCCCAAGCGCTTGAGCACGAACAGATCCTTGCCATGGGGTATTTCAATCAAATTGCCTATCCGGATACCGAGAAGATCGCGCCCACCGTTGGGCTACCAGTCAGCTTTTCCAAATCGGATTGCGGCTTAAAACGCCGCCCGCCTACGGTCGGCGAGCATACCGAGGAAGTCCTCGCGAGCTTGGGCTTTGAGGCTGACGAAATCGCCGGTTTCCGCGACGGCGGGGCGATTTAGCCGCGCCGGGCGCGACTTGGTTTCTCCGGGGGGCCCCCTTAAACTGCGCCCCGACGAAAAAAAGCGAAGGTATCAATGGCGTACGGGATCATTTCATTTGGCGGCTATGTACCGCCGATCCGACTTGCGCGAAGCGCAATTTTCGAGGCGGTCGGGTGGTGTTCGCCGGGTCTGAAAGGTCTGGCCGCTGGTCACCGCTCGGTCGGCAATTGGGACGAAGATTCGCTCACTATGGCCGTCGAGGCGGGGCGTGACTGCCTGGGCGGTCTAGCCACGGATGTTCAACAGGTCGCGCTGGCCTCAACCACCTTACCGTTTGCTGATCGCTCCAACAGCGGGGTCGTCGCCGATGCCCTGCAGCTCACCGAATTTGCCGGCACCGAAGATGTTGGCGGCAGCCGTCGCGCGGCAACGTCCGTTTTGAGCCGCCTCGCCCGGGGCCAGGGGGGCAATACCTTGTTGATCGGCAGCGATTGCCGTGACGCAAAACCCGGTAGCACGCAAGAAATGAGCTACGGACATGGGGCCGCAGCGCTGCTGGTCGGGGAGGGTGACCCGTGTGCGGTCTTTCTAGGTGCCGCTAGCGTCCATGATGACTTGGTCGATCAGTATCGCTCGGCCGATGATGATTTTGACTACGCGCTGGAGGAACGCTGGGCGCGCGATGAGGGCTATTCGAAAATCGTGCCGCGCGCGGTCGCGGCCGCGCTGGAGCGCGCCAACCTTGCCGCATCGGATATTGATCATATTGTCTTGCACGGTTCCACCGGTGCGGCTCGGGCGGTCGCTAAAGCCACCGGGCTCGACGCCAAAAAATTTGCCGATTCCTTGGCGGGCTCGGTCGGCGATTGCGGGGTCGCTCAGGCCATGATGATGCTGACCAACGTGCTGGCAAGTGCGGGCGTCGGCGAGAAAATCCTGGTCATTGGTTTTGGTCAGGGCGCCGACGCCGTGATCATCGAGACGCAAGGCGCTATCAGCCAGGTTCAGAAAGGCCGGGGCTTGGCCAAGTATTTGGAACAAACCCGCGAAACGGACAAATACACGTTTTTCCTGTCTATTCGCCAGCAAATCGAGATGGATTACGGCATTCGCGGCGAGCGCGACAACCGCACGGCGCTGTCAACGGCATTTCGCAAACGGTATGACATTACGGCGATGATGGGTGGACGCTGTACCAAGTGCAACACGCTGCAATTCCCCCGCAGCATTTTGTGCGTGAACTGTGGGGCGAAAAACACCCAGGAGCCTGAAAGCCTTTCCGCTGAAATCGGACGGGTTAAATCATTTACCGAGGATTGGTTGGCCTTTGCGCCCTGTCCGCCCTACATTTACGGCAACGTAGAATTCAAGGATGGCGCGAATATCATGCTCGAATTCACCGATTTCGACGCTGGACAGGTTCAGGTTGGCGACGAAATTCGATTGGTTTTTCGTGTCAAAGACTACGACAATCGTCGTAATTATCGCCGCTACTTCTGGAAACCCGCGCCGCTGTTGGGCGACGCCGCTTAAGGAGACACCTTATGGCTAAAGGTATCAAAGACAAAGTTGCCATCATTGGTATGGGCTGCACCCGTTTCGGTGAGCGTTGGGATTGTGGGCCAGAAGAGTTAATGAACGAGTCCTTTGCCGAAGCCATCGCCGATGCTGGGATCGAGAAAGAAGACATCGAAATGGCTTGGCTTGGGCTCTATTCGCAAGAGCACAGCGCCGGCAAGTCGGGCCTGCCCTTAAGTGTCGGGCTGCGGTTGCCCAATATTCCCGTGACCCGTGTCGAGAATATGTGCGCCACGGGCACCGAGGCATTACGTGGGGCGGCCTATGCGGTCGCCGCTGGTGCCTGCGACATGGCGATGGCGCTCGGTGTCGAAAAACTCAAAGACACCGGCTATGGGGGTCTGCCTGAGCGGAGCAAGGGCACCTTCGATGATCTCTGGCTCCCAAATCAGAGCGCCCCTGGGTCGTTCGCGCAACTCGCGAGTGCCTATATCAATAAGCACAAGAAAGACCTTAGCGAGCTTAAGCGCGCCATGGCCCATGTCTCGGTCAAAAGCCACGCCAACGGCGCGTTGAACGAGAAAGCGCACTTGCGCCGCGAGATCACTGAAGACCAAGCGTTAAACGCGCCGATGATCGCCAACCCGCTAGGGCTTTATGATTGCTGTGGCGTTAGTGATGGTTCCGCTTGCGCGATTGTCACCAGCGTTGAGAAAGCCAAGGAGATGGGCTTCAAAGATTTCGTCACCATCAAAGCAATGCAACTCGCGCCAAGCAATGGGTTCGAGTTGCAGAACACCGGCTGGGACGGCAGCTATCTACATACCACCCGGGTCGCTTCCGAGCGGGCTTACAAAGAGGCCGGCATCACTAAACCTCGTGAAGAGGTGAACATGATGGAAGTGCATGACTGCTTCTCGGTCACTGAGCTGGTGGTGATGGAAGATCTTCACATCGCCGAGGAAGGCAACGCGATCAATGACATTCTTGACGGCACCTTCGATCGTGACGGCAAAGTGCCTTGCCAGGTTGATGGCGGTTTGAAGTGTTTCGGGCACCCGATTGGTGCCAGTGGATTGCGCATGGCCTATGAGATGTATTCGCAATTGCTAGGACGCTCGGGTGAGCGCCAAATTGAGAATCCTAAAATTGGACTCACCCATAACCTGGGTGGCCAGCCGAACCGAAATGTTGCCAGCGTTTCGATATTTGGATTGAACGGCGCTTAAGGCGCCTCTCGTAAAGAACACTAAGAGACGACTATGAATCCCTATCACTCGCCGTGGGTTACCGAAGACCACCATATATTCCGCGACAGCGTTCGTAAGTTCATCGAAACGGAATTCGTCCCCAATCGCGATCAATGGCACGCCGATGGCCGCATGGATCCAAGCTATTGGCGCAAAGCGGGCGACGTTGGGATGTTGTGCCCTGACGTGCCGGATGAATACGGCGGTGGCGGCGCCGACTTTGGTTTCGATGCGATCACGTACGAAGAACTGGGTCGCGCCGGGGTTTCGAGTTTTGGCAACGGCATTCAATCGATCGTTGCCCACTACATGGTGAAATACGCGACCGAAGAGCAAAAACAGCGCTGGCTGCCGGGCATGGCGAGCGGCGAAACCATCACCGCGATCGCAATGACTGAGCCCGGTACGGGTTCGGATTTGCAGGCGGTGAAAACGCGCGCCGTCCAAGATGGTGACGATTTATTGCTCAGCGGCTCGAAGATTTTTATCACCAACGGTTACAACGCCAATTTGATCTGCGTGGTTTGCAAGACCGATCCGGACGAGCGTGCCAAAGGGATTTCCTTGCTCATGGTCGAACCCGAAGGCCTCGAAGGATTCAGCAAGAACGAGCCGCTTAAGAAGATCGGCATGAAGGGGCAGGACACCTGCGAGCTGTTCTTCGACGAATGCCGAGTGCCGGCTGAAAACATCCTTGGTGGTGCGCCAGGGCAAGGCTTTTATCAACTCATGGCCCAACTGCCGCGCGAACGGCTCATTGTCGCGGTGATGGCGATCGCCTCGCTCGAAGCGTCCTTGGATAAGACGATTGAGTATGTGAAGGGCCGCGAAGCGTTCGGCAAAACCATCGCCGACTTTCAGAACACCAAGTTCAAGATCGCGGAGATGATGACCGAGGCCAAAATGGGCCGCGTGTTCGTTGATCATTGCATTGAAATGCTCAACAACGATCAGCTCGATACCGAAACGGCGTCGATGGCGAAATGGTGGTTGTCGGAAAAACAATTCGAGACCGCCAATCAATGCCTGCAACTGCATGGTGGCTACGGCTATATGATGGAATACGATATTGCGCATTACTTTGCCGACTCGCGGGTGCAGATGATCTACGCGGGCTCGAACGAGATCATGAAGGAGCTGATCTCGCGCGCAATGTGATCACGCCGTAAATTCCGATCACTGAGCCGTCGGGTATGGCCGCCAACGCCAACCTTGTTGCCGCACTTGAGGGTGCGAGCTCTCCTGAGCGACCATTTATTGAATCTTCGGGCGTTGCGGCAACGTATGGCGACGCCTTTGCACACGTGCGGAAAATCGCCGGTGGGCTCAAAGCGCTGGGATTGGAGCCTGGCGATCGGGTAACCGCGATCGGACACAAATCAGTCGAACAATTTCTCCTTTATTTGGGTTGTCTCGCCGGCGGTTATGTCTATCACCCGATCAATCCTGCGTATACGACGGCCGAATTTGCTTATTTTTTTGAAAATGCCGAGCCATCGTTAATCGTCGCCGATCCGGCACTCAGCGATAGTGTTGGCGAGGCGCTCGATGGGCGCGCCGTCGAGGTGCTCAGCTTAGATGCTAACGGGCGCGGATCAGCGACTGAACGTTGGTCGAGTACCGCGGAGTCAGCGTACGCAGAAGTCGGTCCAGCCGACTTTGGGGCCTTACTCTATTCGTCGGGGACAACTGGGAAACCTAAAGGGATCCCGATCTCCCATGGCGCGCTGTTGGCTAACGCCAAAGCACTGGTATCGAGCTGGGGATTGCAGGCGGCGGATGTCCTCGTCCATGCACTCCCCATCTATCACGTGCACGGCTTATTCATTTCGATGAACAGTTGCATGCTCGCCAATACCCAGGTTCGTTTCCTGCCGAAGTTCGATGTCGAGCTGGTCTTGGACGCATTGGCCGGCGCCACGGTGATGATGGGTGTGCCCACCTATTACTCGCGTCTGTTGAATGCCCCACGCCTGTCTCGGGAAGCCCCAGGCATGCGGTTGTTTGTCTCCGGTTCGGCGCCGTTAACCACCCCTGTGTTTGAGGCGTTCGAGCGGCTGACCGGGCACGCGATCCTTGAGCGCTACGGTATGACCGAAACCGGCATCATCACTTCCAACCCCCTTAACGGCGAGCGCAAAGCCGGCACGGTTGGCCAGCCCTTGGCAGGGGTTGAGGTCCGCGTTACGAACGCGAGCGTTGAAGAGGGCGGAACGCAACCGGTTGGTGACATCGAAGTGAGGGGGGCCAGTGTCTTCGGGGCCTACTGGCGATTAGAGGATCCCACCCGTGACGATTTCGACGATGAACGGTGGTTTAAGACCGGGGACCAAGGCTATTTTGACGCCGATAATTACCTGCACATTGTGGGGCGCGCCAAGGACATGGTGATCACGGGTGGCTTAAACGTTTATCCAAAAGAGGTGGAAGTGGTTTTGGATGCGCTCCCCGCAGTTAGCGAGTCGGCGGTGTTCGGCGTGCCCCATGCCGATTTTGGTGAAGCAGTGGTTGGCGTGGTTGTTGCTGGTGCTGGTGAGCACTTCGAAGAAGCAGCGGCAATCAAAACATTAAAATCATCGTTGGCTAACTACAAAATTCCAAAGCGATTACTCGTGGTTGACGAACTTCCACGTAACGCCATGGGTAAGGTTGAAAAGGCCAAACTTCGCGGCCTTCACCAAGGGCTATTCGCGGCCGGCTGATCGGGTTTTTTGCCAGTCCCGCTTTCCAGGGGCGGTGATACAATTCGCGGCCCTTTCATATTCACGAATAAACACTGCGGATGCGAGGTTTGTTGGATGTTGCGCTCAACCTTATTTATTCCTGGCGATAGCGAAAAGAAATTATCGAAGGCCGGTACCGTCGGCGCCGATGGGATCATTATCGATCTCGAAGACTCCATCGCCGAAAACCGTAAACCCCTAGCGCGGGAGATGGTTCGCGAGTATTTAACCAACACAGATGTCACCAACACGGAGTTTTGGATCCGGTGTAACCCCATCGATGATCCGCAAACGATGCTCGACTTGGCAGCCGTGGTGCCCGCGGCCCCAGCAGGTATTGTGTTACCGAAAGCCGAAGGCCCTGAGGATGTGATCCGCTGTTCTCATTGTCTGGATGTATTGGAAGCCGAACACGGCGTTGAAGCGGGCTCGGTGGGGATCCTGTCAGTGGCCACGGAAACGGCCAAAGCGGTATTTGGTTTGAATGCCTATCAAAACGTGCGGCCGGAACGCTTGCGGGGTTTGACCTGGGGTGCTGAAGATCTGGGTTCGGCGGTGGGCGCTTCATCCAATATGACCGACGGCGGCGAATGGACCGATCCCTACCGCATGGTTCGCTCGCTGTGCTTGTTTGCCGCTTATGCCGCCGACACGCAAGCGGTGGACACGGTTTATGTGAATTTCAAAGATGATGACGGCTTGCGCCGCGTGTGCAATGAAGCGCGGCGCGATGGCTTTACGGGCAAGATGGCTATCCATCCGGCCCAGGTTGCCATCATCAACGAAGCCTTCACGCCAAGCGCGGCAGAGGTCGAGCACGCCGAGACCGTCGTGCGCTTGTTCGCCGAAAACCCCGAGGCGGGCACCATTGGCCACGAAGGTCAAATGCTCGACAAGCCTCATCTCACGCAAGCTGAACGTATTTTGAATCTGGCCGCTCGCGTTAAAGCGATGGCCTAAATTAATTTTTGAATCGTTATTCCGGAGGTCACCATGTCGGATTGGTCAAGCAAGAAAAAGCGAGTCGAGGTCAATGGCCATCAGATGGCCTATGTTGAAATGGGCGAGGGGAGACCGATCGTTTTCCAGCATGGTAATCCAACCTCTTCATACCTCTGGCGCAACATCATGTCGCAGCTCACCGATCACGGCCGCTGCATCGCTATCGATCTTATCGGCATGGGCGATTCGGATAAGTTACCGAACTCAGGCCCTGATCGTTACACCTTCAAGGAGCATCAGAGTTTTTTCGCGGGCGCACTGGAAGCGTTGGGCGTGAACAAAGATGTAGTGTTCGTGATCCACGATTGGGGATCGGCCTTGGGGTTTGATTGGACAACCTCGAATCCCGGCGCAGTCAGCGGTATTTGCCATATGGAAGGCGTGGTGCAACGGCTCACCTGGGAAGAGTGGCCGGATGCCGCCACAGAAATCTTCCAAGGCTTACGCTCACCTGCCGGTGAAGACATCGTTTTGAAGAAGAATCTCTTTGTCGAAGGGATCTTGCCGAACTCCATTATTCGCAAACTCACCGACGAGGAAATGAATGCCTATCGGGCGCCATTCGTTAACGAAGGTGAAGATCGGCGTCCAACGCTCACCTGGCCACGCCAGATCCCGTTGGCTGACGAACCCGAGGAGGTCTGCCAAATTGTCGACCGCTACGGTGCGTTCTTAAAAGACAGCGAAATCCCTAAATTATTCATCAGCGCCGATCCGGGCATGATCATGAATGGCTCGCCGGGTGATTTCGCGCGATCGTGGAAAAACACGACCGAAACGACGGTGAAGGGTCTACACTTTATTCAAGAGGATTCGCCCGATGAGATCGCCGCCGCGGTGGCTAACTGGATCCCAACGTTATAGACGCCAAGAGGGAATCGCCGATGGACTTTGCAGAGCTTGAGGCGCGCATCACACGCATCGAAGACGTCGAAGCGATCAAGAAGCTCAAGGCGCGTTATTGCGAGATCTGCGATGACATGCACAACCCCGATCGCATTAATTCTTTGTTCGCCGAAGATGGTATTTGGGAAAGCCCCGAGTTTGGTAAAGCAGAAGGCCATGCCGCGATCCGTGAATTATTTGCCGGCTTCAAAGCCATGTTCAGTTTTTCGCAACACAACATCTCTAATCCGATCATTGACGTTGATGGTGATCGCGCAACCGCCATTTGGTATATCGCCGGTCCCTGGACAAAAACCGAAGATGGCAAAGCGATTTGGATGCAGGCGCGTTACGACGACGATTACGTCAAAACAAACGGCGAATGGCAATATCAACACCTGCGCGTGAAGGTGCGCATGGTCGCCGATCGTCAGACCGTATCTGAGCTGAGCGGTTAATTCTTAATGAGCGCCCAGAACGAAGGCCCGGTCGGGAAAGTCACCACCCGCACCACCCGCCAGATGAAAGAGGCCGGCGCGCCGCTGGCATGTTTGACCGCCTACGATGCCGCCTTCGCAGCGGTCCTTAACCGCGCCGGCGTTGATGTGATTTTGGTTGGCGATTCCCTGGGTATGGTGGTTCAAGGCCATCACACCACCACGCCCGTTTCGATGGACGAAATGATCTATCACACCCAACTGGTCGTGCGCGGTAATGATCGCGCCATGGTCATGGCGGATATGCCGTTCATGAGTTACGCGACAGCCGATGCCTGCTTAAGCAACGCCGCGCGGCTAATGAAAGAGGGCGGTGCGGAGATCGTCAAGCTTGAATGGGGTGAGCTTGAAATCGATATGGTGGCGCGCCTCACAGAATGCGGGATCCCGGTGTGCGCGCATTTGGGCCTAACGCCGCAAGCGATCCATAAGTACGGCGGTTACCGCGTGCAGGGGCGTGAAGAAGAAAACGCCA
>JBCCEV010000051.1:0-24806 GCA_039030125.1 Pseudomonadota bacterium
CCGAGGAGGTGCTGTGGACGCGGCTGCTCGCGCACCTCGTGGGGACCAATCTGGCTAACGAAAAATCGCCTGGCGACACACGGCGCTTATTAAAGACCAGGCGCCGTTTCCCGATCTGGGCGACATCGCGGGGTTGCGGGCTAAGTTCTAATTCTTTGTTATCAAGCACGGCAATCCGCGCAACGCCCGGAGACCTCGATTTTCTGCTCGCTGATCTCGAAATCGAGTTTTTTCGCGTTCCCTGCAATCTTAGTTGACACCGTCGAGTCATCCATTTCCGCGACTGCCCCACACTGGACGCAGATCAAAAATTGACCGCTATGATGGCGCCCCGGATCGGCACAGCCAACATAGGCATTGATCGACTCAAGTTTATGTACCAGGCCATTGCTCTGCAGGAAATCGAGCGCGCGATAAACGGTTGGGGGCGATCCACGGCGACCATTAGTTGAGATCGTTTCAAGCAGATCGTAGGCCTTAACCTGATGATGGGTTCCCCAGACCAATTCTAAGATTTCCCGGCGCAGATCTGTGAAACGTTCACCACGCTCGCGGCAAATCGCTTCCGCTTTCTCCATCGCTTTATCGCGACAAGCATCGTGGTCGTGTTGCACGGCAGGGAAATCGGATATCAGATTCTTTTTGACCATAGGCGCAAAGTATCTCGCAAGGCCAAGACAACGCAAGCACCTGCATAGAACGCGCGCCCAACTTGGAACAATCAGCGGCGTTGGGCTGCGGACGTAACGTAATACTGTACCCGTAATAGTGTCCGCATTGAGATGCTGCAACACTTCGCGCATTCGCAGCTGTAAAATAGGAGATACCGATGGATTTCACCGGTCGTTGTTATTGTGGTGATATCAAATACAAAGCGAGCGGCGATCCTGCCATTCGCGTGCAGTGCCATTGCAGAGAGTGCCAATACATCGCAGGTGGTAGTGCCAACGTTACGATAGGCATGCCCGAAGGGGGTTTCGAATACACGCAAGGATCACCGGCGCAATTCAAACGAGCCGATTTACCCAATGGTGTAACCCGCGAATTTTGCGGTAACTGCGGGACCCACTTACTCAGCAAAGCGCCGCCCTTAGCCGGTGTTCAGCTGATCAAGGTTGGGACCATGGATGACCCGTCAATGTTCACGCCGGACCTCGCCATATTTACCGCTGAGATGCAGAACTTTCACGATGTCGCTGAGGGCCTATCCGCGCACGAGGGGTTTCCTGGCTAACTCACCGAATCCTTATCCGGTCAAAGCCCCGCATCGCGGGGCTTTTTTTGTTCGACTTCCGTTATTCTTTCGCTTTGTTTGCCGCAACCTAATCGAGGAGGACCCGTGGTTAGAGTCGAAAAAAATGGTCCGGTCACAACCGTAATCCACTCACGACCGGAAGCGCGCAACGCCATGGACCCAGAAAGCGCCAAGGCGCTTTACGACGCATTCCTCGCTTTCGACGAAGATGATGAAGCGAGCGTCGCCGTCTTCTGGGGCGAAGGTGGTGCGTTTTGCGCGGGTTGGGATCTCAAACGCGCGAGTGAACTCGAAGGCGAGGATGCGGCGTTGTCGGAACTTAACTTTCCCGACACCGGCCACGAGGTACCTCAAGCGCCTATGGGCCCAAGCCGATTGGAGTTGTCGAAACCGGTGATCGGCGCCATCGCAGGTCCCGCCGTCGCCGGTGGCTTCGAACTCGCGCTGTGGTGCGACATTCGCATCATGGAGGAAAGCGCGTACTTTGGTGTTTATTGCCGGCGTTGGGGCGTGCCCCTAATCGACGGCGGAACAGTCCGCCTGCCGAGATTAGTTGGTCACGGTCGCGCCATGGATATTATCCTGACCGGACGTCAAGTCACCTCCGAAGAAGCATTACGAATCGGTGCGTGCGAACGCGTAGTCGCCAATGGCACCGCGCGCGAAGCGGCAGAAGCCTACGCCCTTGAGATATCAAAATTTCCGCAGCGTTGCATGCGTGCCGATCGCCTGTCGGTCTATCGGCAGCAAGGATTATCGGTCCGCGAAGGAATGAAAAGTGAATGGGCTACGAGCATCAGCACCCTGCGGGAAGAGGGTGTTGCCGGCGCGAGTCGTTTCAAGAGCGGCAAAGGCCGCCATGGCAACTTTGAAGACATCTAAAGTACAGGAATTCGAACTTGGAACTAAAAAATAAAAATATCGTTATTACTGGTGGCGGCAACGGCATCGGCAAAGCGCTCGCAGAACGTTTCCACGCCGAAGGGGCGGATCACATCATCGTCGCCGATCTAGACATCGACGGCGCGAGAGCCGTCGCGACTAACATCGGCGGCCGAGCGGTCGAATGTAACGTCACGCAAGAAGATGAAATCAAGGCGCTGATCGAAAGTACTGAAAACGATGCTGGCCCGATCGATCTGTTTTGCTCAAATGCTGGGATCTCTGCGGCGCGGACCCTCGACGCGCCAGATGAGCAATGGCGATTAATCATCGACGTGAATGTCATGGCGCACGTGTACGCCGCACGGCACCTCGTACCAAAGATGATCGCGCGCGGCGGCGGTTATTTTTTGAATACCTGCTCGGCAGCCGGATTGCTCAATCAAATCGGCGGCGTCGGCTA
The DNA here is from genome assembly GCA_039030125.1 of Pseudomonadota bacterium. Classification (GTDB taxonomy): domain Bacteria; phylum Pseudomonadota; class Gammaproteobacteria; genus JBCCEV01. Next base: position 2,601 of record JBCCEV010000051.1, read on the forward strand.
CGGCATGACAAAACACGCAGCAGTGGGGTTCGGCGAATGGATTGCCCTCACCTATGCGCACCAAGGAATACGTGTGTCGTTGCTGTGTCCACAAGCCGTACGAACTGCCATGACCACCGGCGACGCCATGAACGAAGCGGGGGTCGCAGCCGCCGCCGCGGACGGCATGATTGAGCCTGCGCAACTTGCGCAAACGACTGTTGAAGGACTGCTCGAGGAGCGCTTTCTGATCCTCCCCCATCCTGAGGTCAGCGAGTACATGCAGCGCAAAACCAGTGACTACGATCGTTGGATTAAGGGGATGAATCGCTTCCATCGCTCGATTTACGAGGACGGCACGAAATCCTAAACGCTAACGAAGCTGAGAATCCTTACTTCCGCGGCGATTCACCGGATCGGCGAATGCCTTCTCCTCATCGAAGACTTCTTGACAGCGCACGCAGCGCTTGACTCCGGGCACGGCCTGGCGCCGCGCCTCGGGGATCGGCGCCTCGCAATCCTCGCACTCGCTCAAACTTTCGCCGCCCTTTAACTGGGCCCGGGCGCGCGCCACCGCGTCGTTGATCGAGGCATCGATCTGATCCTGCACCGCGCCATCTTTCGACCAGCCCCCGGCCATTAAATTATTGCCTTTGTCCTAAATGCGCCGCCCATTTTTCATAACGGACTTCAAGCAATTCAATTAAGGCGCCATCGGGATCGCGACAGGTTGCCATGAGCACGAGTTCACCGTCGGCTTCGACGGGCTCCGTTAGAAAACCAACGCCATCATCGACCAAGCGTTCGTAAGTTGCCTGCAGGTCTTCGGTTAACAGGCAAATTCGCACGAAACCGTTGTCTTGATTCTCCAGCGGATCGCAGGTTGCCTGAGCGTCGCGCCCAACTAATTCCGTAAGGTCTATTTTCGGGAAGTCTTGCTGCTTGAGTTGCATAATGCACCCACGTCCGGCCGTTTCCCGACCCATTCCTAGCGCCTCACTCAGCGCTGCCGGCAGCGGCGCCTCGCCGGGCGCGTCGCTGAGTCCAAGGTAGGGGATGCTCGGCAGGAAAATCTCAAAACCGAACTTCTCATAGAACGCAATCGAACGATCGAGATCGGTGACGTTGATATTGATATGACCCCAGCTAATATCGTTCATCGCACTAAACTTCCAACGCAAAGACGGGGAGTTTTTGCCCATTGGGATGTTTGTCGAAGATTAAACGAACTGCAGCACCGATTGCTACGCGCTCGCTATCGGCCTTCACGATATTGCTGATCATCGTTAGTCCGGATTGCTCGGCAAGCTCAATCTCGGCCACCACGTACGGCACCTTGTCATGCGCCGCCGGATGAACCGGGTGGGTGACACGCGTCCAACTGTGAACTACCCCCTGACCCGAAAGCTCCGTCCATTGGAAACCATCATTACCGCACGCGTCGCAGCGCGGCGCCGGATGCCAGCGAAACTTGTCGCACGAATCACAACGCTGCATGACGAGCCGCTCATCGTCACACGCCGCCCAGAACGCTTCGGCGCCGTACTCCGGGATCGGATAGGGAAAACTGGTGCTCATCGGTCTGCCCGCAAGATCATAGCCGAGGTCGGTACCGCATTACCGGCGGAAACAAATGCGTACTTTGCGTCCTCGACCTGACAGCGCGCGCTTGCGCGTAGCTGGCGAACCGCTTCGATATTGTTTTGCATCCCATGAATGTAGCCTTCCGACAGATTACCGCCGCTCGTGTTTAGCGGCAGGTCACCATCCGGCCAGCGCAACCGCCCGTTCGCCATGAACTCGCGTGCTTCACCGCGTTCACAAAATCCAAACTCCTCCAAGGCCATGATCACCAAGGGCGTGAAATGATCGTAGATGAACAAAACATCGACATCGTCGTGGGTGATGCCAGCGTCACTGAACAAACGCTTCGCGATCACCGTCGCTTCGGATTCGGGTGAAGACAGATCACGAACCATGAACCGGTGGTTCCAAGCACCACCGCCGAGCCCGGCCGACGCGATCAGTACAGGCGGCTGCTTGAGATCCCTTGCCCGCTCAGTGCTGGTAACAACAACAGCAGCGCCACCGTCGGTTTCAAGGCAGCAATCATAGAGTCGTAAGGGCGTTGAAATCATGCGCGATGCTTGGTGGTCCTCGATGGTTAGTGGCCGCCCGTGCATCACGGCCCCCGGGTTGAAGTTGGCATGATGCCGGCAGGTCACGGCAATCTCGCCGAAATCCTCCGAGCGCGTCCCATAAAGGTGCATATGACGCTGGGCGGCGAGCGCTACCATTTGCGCGGGACTGAACAAGCCAAACGGCGCGAGATAGCTATCTACACCTGCTGCTCCGGCAGCCGTTGAGGCCTGACCAAAACGCGCGGTGCCACGACCCGAGCGCTCGTTCATGGCGCGAAACGACACCACCGCGTTCGCTTGGCCGGTGGCCACCGCCATGGCGGCATGAAGGATCGTACCGATAGGCCCGCCACCGCCGCCGTAACCCACTTCGCTGACAAAACGCAGCTCGGGGATCCCAAGTGATCGCGCAATAGCGATCGGGTCATTGTTGTCCATCGTGAATTTAGTGATGCCGTCGATGTCCCGAGCTTCGAGCCCGGCATCTGATATCGCGGCGCTAATCGCCTCGCACGCCAGTTCGAGTTCGCTACGCCCTGAATCTTTCGAATACTCCGTGTGACCGATCCCCACGATGGCGGCCTTCTCCGCTAAGCCACCCATCTCAAGCACGGTGTCTAAAGGCGGCGCCTGGATGGCGCGCGGGCAACCGCGCCGCGCCGAACACTTTCTGCCGAAACGGGCCTGGTTCGTATTCGCTTTGCATCAGGCCTTTGCGCCGTAAAATGGGCACCACGCCATCAATGAAGTCGATGAAGGTTCCAGGTGTTGTGGTGTAAACAATATTAAAACCATCGATGCCGTATTCAGCGTTCTTTTCCATCCGTTCAACGATTTGTTCCGGGGATCCAATCAGCCATTGTCCGGCCATCTGCTGACGCGCGAGATCGCCGAACGTCCAGGTCTTATCCGGTGCCTTGGCGGCGAGGTTCTTGAGCACTCCGGTCATACTGTTGAAATCGTACTCGGCAACGGGTTTGTCAGGATCGAACTCAGCGAGATCAACACCCATCGTGCCACTCATATGCGACAAGCCTGCCTCGATCGACAAGGTTTCGCGCAACTCATCAGCTTTTGCATGGGCCTCTTCCTCGGTGCCGCCAACAATCGGAGAGATGGCTTGATAAATCTTGATGTCGCTGGGGCGACGCCCATACGTTGCCGCTCGCTCGTAGACATCTTTCGCGAAATTGCCGCGCTCGGCAGACATCACGAATACACACTCAGCATGCTTGGCCGCAAAGTCACGCCCGCGATCTGATGCACCCGCTTGAAAGAGTAGCGGCGTCCGTTGGGGTGAAGGCTCACAAAAATGGGGTCCGGGAACTTGATAGTAAGGACCTTCGTGATTGATGGTGTGGACTTTGGATGGATCGGCGTAGACGCGCCGCTCGAGATCTTTCACAACCGCGTCGTCTTCCCAACTGCCTTCCCACAATTTGTAGAGCACCTCAAGATAGTCGTCGCCGCGGTCGTAGCGATCATCGTGCAGGGGTAAACCATCGAATCCCAGATTACGCGCCGCAGCCGGCAGATAGGACGTGACGATGTTCCAAGCGATCCGGCCTTTGGTCAGGTGATCGAGCGTGCTTGCGCGCCTTGCAAAGTTATAAGGGTGCTCGGCGAGTATTGAGCCTGTATAGGCAAAACATAGGTTCTCGGTGGCGTAAGCCATGGCCGGTATCAACAACGTGGGGTCGTTCACCGGCACCTGCATTCCTTCGCGGATGGAGGTTTCAGGTCCGCCACGATACAGATCGTAGATGCCTAAGACATCGGCTAAGAATAAGGCATCAAACCTGGCTTCTTCTAAAAGTTTAGCGAGGTCCACCCACGGATCGAGAGAGGCATACTCAAGCTGGCGGGTGTCGTCACGACCCCACATCCCGTGATGGATGTGGGAGACACAATTCATCGAAAACGCGTTAAACAGCAGCCGTTTCTTCGCACCCATCGAGGAAGCGTATCACGACTTTTCACCGCTCGAATTAGTGACTCACCGATGCACTGAGCCGCCACGAGAAGGGGCAGCTTGGACGCAACTGCTGACGTTCTTCGATCAAGGATTTAGCCAGCGATACATCCTGTGCCCTCATCGCCGCCTCAATCAACGTGCGATGGATGATGTCCCTTTGCGCATGACTGCCCCCAAAAGCATTCGCTCGATAGCGAACCGGTAACAACTCGGCGACAGCATCGCTATAGCGCCGCTCGGCGAACGCCACAATTCCTTCCAACACCGGTAATCCGACCACCTTCGTCATCATGGCATTGGTTGTGCCATTCGCCATTGCCAACTTTGCCGCAGCCAGGCGGTTTTTCAAATCGTCATGGCGACCGCTGGCCGCAAAGGCGAAAGCAGCGTGCATATCATTGAAAGCATAGAAGCCGGCTTCGTGCTCGGCGGCCGCAAACTTATCGACCAATTCATCCCACCGCTCGCCGACATCTACATCGCGAAGGTGTAGGCGCCATAACATCGCCGTGGCGTCAACCATCATTAGCTGTACGCTTTCGGCATCTTCCCGCACGCCGCGATCGTAGATGTCGAGCACCTGATCAAAACGATCGTTATCGAGATGAAACAACCCAAGATGCCACCAGTTGTGAAAGCGGAAACCACTGTCAGGCTGCGCCCAATGCGGTTCGCGACTTTCCATAAAAGCGATACCTTCATCCTGGCGCGCCTGCATTTCGAAAACATGGGTGATCGCATGATGCGCCCAACAATCTTCGGCAACGAGATCCAAGGCGTGCCGAGCGGCCTCTTCCGCTTTGCCATAGTCCGCGCACTCCTCCAAGCCGAACGCCAACATCCCTAGCAAGAAAGGATAGGCTTCATCCTCGTTTGTCCAATGCGCCAAAACGCGGGCTACGCGGCCGCGCAAGTTCTCTCGATCACCATGATAGAAATCGCATAGGTGCCCCATTTGCAAAGCCAGAATGTCGCGGGGGTATTTAGCGATGAGCAACTCCAAGGTTGTGCGCGCACCATCCCAGTCGCCGCGCGTCCATTGCCTGAGCGCGTGGGTATGCATCTTCTCGCGCTCATTCATCTTCCCCTCCAAAGCGTCGAGCTTTGCAACGGTCGCGCCAACTTCTTCAACCACACTGCGCTCCCACATGCTGACATTAACGTGGCCATGGAGAATGAGGCCCATCGCAAAGTCAGGCGATTGTTCCAGTGTCGGCGCGATGATTTCCGTTGGGTCCCCACGATAACAATGGAACGCTCGCAAGGCGCGCGCGTAGCCGTCTATTTCGGTGCTGCTGGAGGCGCTCGTTTCGACCCCATATTGATCGTGCATGCTCGTTTACCTGTGTTCCGATGAACGAAATTTAGACCAGCAAGGCTTAGCCGCGATAGAACAAAATCTGTACTATTCCGGTACAAACTGTGTACCGGGGCCAATGTACGACTATCGCGAATACTGCCCGATCGCCAAGGCCAGCCAGTTGCTCGGCGAACGTTGGACCTTACTGATTGTGAGGGAGTTGCTCTCTGGCAGTACGCGCTTTAATCAATTGCGCCGCTATCTGCCCCGAATATCCCCAACGCTCCTCAAAACCCGGCTGCGTATGCTCGAGGACGAAGGTATCGTGGTTCGAGTGCGCGCGATCGATCGGAGCTCGCTGGAATACCAACTCACCGAAGCGGGCCGCGAGCTTGGCCCGGTCCTCAATGCTATCGGCGGCTGGGCAACTCGCTGGCAATACGAGAAATTCAAAAACGATGAAGTGCATATCGCCGGGATGATGCGAGACTTCGAATTACTGCTCGAACCCGAAAAATTGCCGGGTACTCGCTCCATTTTGAAGTTTCTATTTAGCGATGAGCCCGAGCAGACTTGGTTCGTGGAAATCGATGGCGATCACGTTGAGGCGTGTGATTACGATCGATCGTTTGACGTGGATGTGTATTTCGCTACCGACACCACCACCCTTGCCGATGTCATGATCCGAAAATGTGATATCAAACAAGCCGTCAAGGATCAGGTTCTGAAGGTGACGGGATCGAAAGCGCATATTGACGGCTTGGCCGCGTGGTTTCCATTCGCACCCTACGTGGATTGAGGAGCCGGATAGCAACTTACAGGGATGTCCATTCGAACGCGCTTCGGTGCGTTGTAAGCAGGCGCGTTGGACCAGAGGGTGGCCTGTTAGAGCCGATGGCGGATTTCGTTAACCGTCATGCTCAGTAACTGTAAGACAAGCTGATGCCAACTGTCCTGGGTGTACCGAAAAACCCAAGCCCAGGCAGTGCGCCACCGCCGTCAAAGGTTTGCACGCGGTACTCTTTATCCGTGAGATTACGCGCGAATAATGTCAGCTCCAAACCTTGGCCGGGCGCGGTGAGCGCGAGGGAAAAATCGAGCAACACATAGTCTTCTTCGGCGTTGGCGGTGTTGTTGCTGATCTCAAAATATTCGGTCGTCTGATAATAAACATCGACGAGTGCGCTCATCGACAGGGCATAAAACGGCAGTGCTCGGGAATAACCGAATTGAAAATTACCGGAGAACTCTGGCGCATAGGGAAGTTCATTACCCGTCGCGTCAAACCCTCCCGCCGCGGGATTGAAATTGAACGACTCGATTTCCGTGTCGTTCCAATTGATGGCGCTACGCCAATGGAAATGATTGTTAAGCTGCCAAAACCATTCCGCTTCAACACCGAATACCTCGGCATCGCCAACATTGCTCAACACACCGACCGGCACGCCGCCCCGTAGCTCGGCCGTGATTGCCTGAAAATCGCGCCAATCCAAATAATAACCCGCGAGATTGAACCATAGAGGAACACGATTAGACGTGAGTTTTAGCCCCGCCTCCGTCGCATAGACTTCCTCGGATTGAAATGGCGCCAGTTGATCGTTGGTCACTGAAAATGAACCACTAAAGCCGCCGCCCTTGTATCCCTTGCTAAAACGGAGGTAAGTCAGAGCGGTGCTCATCGGTTGAAAGCTCAACTCAAGATCGCCCGAGACATCGGTGTCATTAATGGAGTCATTAACGAACGAGAGCTGGGCTGCGAAGGGAAAGGTCATCATCGTGACGGGGTTGGTTAGGAAGATACTCGCGCCGAGCGGGTTGAGATCCCGCGACCCCCCTTTAAATTCGCGCCCTTCGTAGGTGTAGCGCAGTCCACCGGATAAACGCCAGCGTTGGAAGAAATCGCGCCCAACGCGACCGAAGATGGCCGCGGTCTCGGTGCCTTGTCGATAACTGGTGGACATCTGCGTGAGCGTGAAAGCGCGGGCATCAAAGATTTCGAAAGATTCGATGGCGTCACGACTATAGAAAACACCAAGCAACCAGTCGAGCGGCCATTCAGCGGTTGAGGCCAAACGTAACTCCTGCGACAGCGCCCATAAATCGTGGCGTGTCAGCCGGTCTGCAACGGGCAGTGGCGATGCATCAGGGTCGTCTCCAATTGAGCGTATATTGACATCGAATCCCGTTATCGAGACAAAATTCATACGGGGCAGCGACCAATCCAAAGTGACCGAAGCGCCCCATGCTGTGCTCACGGTATCGTCGTCAAAGTTATTGCTTGAAGCGCTCGCGAATGGGTCGCCGTCGCTATCGAAAAACCCTGTAACGTCACGACACGAGCCATCACGTGGAATTTGACCGATGGGTGGATTACAACGACCGCCTTGCACCACATTGATCGCGCCGATGTGCTCCCAATGCAAAGTATCGGAACGCTCGTGGGCAATATGGAACTCCGTTAACGCCGAAAAATGTTCGGTGGGAGAGAGCAGTGCTTGGGCACGTAGCGCGCTGCGATCAATGTCGCCGATCTTCTCACCGCTGAGCGTATTTCTCTGGAAACCCGAGCCACGCTGCTCGGTGACGCCCGACAAGCGCAGCGCTATCGCATCGCCGACACCGCCGCCGACGGCACCTTCCATGCGGAAATCATCGAAGCTCTGATAGCGCGTGTTCAAATACCCACTCAAGCTCGTCGTCGGTTTGCGCACAACAAAGTTAATTGCCCCGGCGGTGTTATTGCGCCCGTAAAGGGTGCCCTGCGGCCCTTTGAGAACTTCGACCCGTTCAAGGTCAAACAATTGAAAACTGAGTTGCGGTGTATAGCTTTGCGGTACCCCATTGATATACATCGTCGCCGAGGTGTTCTGGTTAATGTTGAAGTCATTCATGCCAATGCCGCGAATGGTCACGACGGGGTTGTTAACCCCTACCGTAGGCTTGACAGCGAGGCCGGCGACGTATCGGCCAAGATCCAACGGACGGTCTATTCCAGCTCGTTGTAATTGCTCACCATCAAGCGCTGTAACGCTGCGCGCCAATGAGCGAACGGGCGCCACCCGCCTGGTCGCGCTGACGACGATTTCATCAATGACCTTAGCATCAGTACCGCCCCCGGCAATCGCCGCGGCTGCGATAAACATCGTTAACAATTGCTTTCTCCCTGTGGCGGCGCATTTAAACAGTTTTAGAAACGGCCATCCATCAACACGGCTGTTGATATACTCAGCAAAAATGCACGCCTAGAAGTTGTAATCGGCACCAAGGAGAGAAACAAAAATGGCCAGTGTCGCGCGGCCGCTTGCCAAGCTCACGCCGCCACGGGTTAAAAACGCTGTCGACTGCGCGCGCTTGAGCCTGCTCCTTGACGAGGCTGCCGAACAAACCCTGATTTGGATTGGTAGCCCAGCAGGGTCCGGCAAAACCACCCTGATCGCCAAGCATTACGCCGCCCGCAAACAACCGCTGGTGTGGTGTCAAATGGATGAAGGCGACGCCGATCCCGCGACATTTTTTTTCTACCTCGCCGCGGCGGCGCGGCAGCGCTTTCCCCGCCGCCGTTTCGAACTGCCCGATCTCACACCGGAATATCTCGCCGGCATTCCAACCTTCACGCGTAACTTTTTTCGCAGCCTTTTCTCTGCGCTGCCGGAACGTGCCATCGTGGTCCTCGATAATTTTCAGCTCGCGTCAGTCAATCCAATCATTGAACAGATCCTTGCCGTGGCAGTGGCAGAAACCCCGCACGGCAATAATCTGGTCGTTGCCAGCCGCGAGCAACCCGGCGGCGCCTTGGCGCCTCTGACCGCCAGCGGTGATCTCGCGCAACTAACCTGGGAAGACATGCAGCGTTCAGCCAGTGAATTAAAAGAGATCGCAAAAGCCAGCAAACTTCAAATCAAGGAATCTGATCTCGGCTCCCTCGGCGGTTGGGTCGCCGGAGTTCCATTACTTGGGGAAATTTCTGATAACCCCGACTTCGAACATGCTGCTGGGGAGACTTGGACGCGGGAGCGGGTTTTCGAATATTTTGCCGCTGAGATTTACGACCATCAACCCAAGGCCTTAAGGCGCTTCCTCGTTCAAAACGCGGTGTGGCCGAGAATCTATCCTGCGCTGGCACAGACCCTTACTGGCGAGCCCAATGCCAAGGATATTCTCGCGCGTCTCACCCGGCGCAATTTTTTCACCACGCGAACCGCAACGGAGCCGCTGGTTTTTGAATTCCATCCATTGTTTCGAGCGTTCCTACAAAGCCGCGCCCAGCAAGACCTCGACGAGGACGAACGTAAAAGCACCTATGCCCAAGCGGCAGCTTTGCTGAGCGATAACGGTGAGTTTGAACCAGCGATCGGCTTGTGGATTGAGGCCCAACAATGGGCCAAGGTTGGCGAGTTGATCGCCGTTCACGGGCAAGAGCTGCTTGCGCAGGGCCGCCAGCAAAGATTATTGCAGTGGTTCGAATTGCTGCCAGATGAAATAGCCGCGCTGCCAGCATTTCAGCTTTGGCGTGGCATCGCATTACTCGCGCTTAACCCGATGGCAGGCCGGCAAAGCCTCGAACTTGCTTACGAGGGGTTCGAAGCGCAAGCCGATGTCAGGTCTTCGTACCTGGCGCTCACCGGGATCCTAGAGTCGATTTGGATGACCTGGGATTTCAACAGCGTGCAGGCATGGCGAGGACGCTTCGAGGACTTTAGAAGTGACCACCCCGTGGTTTGTACCCCCGAACTTGAGGTACTGGCGGTAACGGGCGTGCTGGGCAGCCAAGCAGTTTATTTTTCAGGCCCTGAGGAACTCGCGTATTGGACCAAGGTGGGCCACGCCATGCTCGCAAGTCCCCTGCCCGACAGCCGCAAAGTCGTGGTGGCTGCGATTGTCGGTTATCTGCAAATCACCGTCGGCGACTACCTGGGCGCCACTGCCACCATCGAATCCATGGAAGATCTTGCCGGCAGCGCTTCGGCAACCCCGTTTGCAGAAATATTCGCGCTCGCGATCCGTCACGAGTATCTCTTTTGGTTTGGCGACAGCCTCGATGGGTATCAGGAGATTGCCGACGATATCTGGGAGCTGTCTCGATCCACTGGGATCTTGGTGCTCGACAATGTCGTCACCTCCTGCGGTACCTACACCTTCTTCGCAAAATCGGACATTGAAGGCGCAACACCCTATATCGCACGCCTTCAGGACGCCGGTATTCCCCACGGTTCCTTTGATCGTTCGCACTATTACTTTCAGCTCGCCTGGTTCGATTGGCTAAAGGGTAACCATGCCGGGGCGCGCGCACTGATCGACCAGGCCGAAGAAAGTCTCTCGTCCTCGCTCTCATCGATCGCGAGCACCTACATCGCCATCGGCCGGGCCAATATTTCTATTGCCACTGGCGACTTAGCGCACGCCCTTAGGGCCGCCGCGCATGCCAAGGCACAAGCCCGGCAATTTGGGTTCCACAAGATGATCGTGATGGTCCGCTACCTGAGTGCGCATATCGCGCTGCTGCGCGGACAACCCGAGCGCGCCAGACGGTTGCTCGCCGCAGCACTCGCGCAAGCTGCGAACCTGCACCTGCGGCGCACAATGTTTCACGATACCGCGATGATGGCGACGCTCATGCATTTCGCGCTCAAGCAGGGGATTGAAACTAACTACGCGCGCGAACTTGTGAAGGTCCTTGAGCTGAAACCGCCCGGTGCCGTTGACAATCCCGAACACTGGCCATTCGCGCTTGAAATACGCTGCCTCGGCGAATTCAAAATCCTACGCGAGGGCAAGCCCCTCCAATACGGACAAAAAGCACCCAAACGATCATTGCAGCTTCTTAAAGCAATTATCGCGCGCGGCGGCTCCAATGTTCCCCTCGAACGCTTGGTGGCAGATATTTGGGAAGGGTATGACGCCGACGCGGCCATGCGTGCCTACCGCACCGCCCTGCACCGGCTGCGCAAATTAATCGGTGAGGAAAGCCTCACGAGCGGCGAGCACGGCGTGACGCTCAACCCCGAACGATGCTGGATCGACGCCTATTGCTTCGAGACACTGAGCGGCCACGCCAAACCCACGGAACCCGAACAAATTGCGAGCGCCATCGAAATCTACCGCGGCCATTTCCTCGAGTTGGAGGAAGCAACCCCGTGGTCACTTACCTTTCGCGAGCGCTTGCGGACCAAAGTCATCGCTCTGATCAATCGCGCGGGCAGCGCATTCGAAGCGCAAGATGAATGGAAAAAAGCGCTCGATGTCTATCACTCCGGAATCGCGCTAGATCCGCTCGCCGAGCCGTTTTACCAAGGTGCAATGCAAGCGTACTTGACACTCGATGAAAAGAGCGAAGCCGCCAAAACTTATCGAACCTGCGAGCGGGTGCTCGCACAGTCCTTCGCCATAGAGCCGTCAGAAAAAACGAAGGCGCTATTTCAACAAACGTTCTGACCCCCTCCCCTTCCCGCGCCAGTTTTTCAAAACAATTCCGTTATCGGTAACGAATCGGTGACAGGCCCTCCTTATGGTGGTACGCGCCAAAGAGAGGAGCAAGGAGCCTGTGTCCGCAAACAAAGAAGGCACCGTCGAGGAATGCCTGAGCACCGATAGCTACGTGGTTCGCGTTTATCGGCGGACCGAATCGGGCGATCCGGAGGTCGGGATCGTGGAGAACACCACCCAAGATTCTTCGCTGGCCTTTCGCAGCACCCAGGAACTCCTGGCGCTGCTCAAAAAACTGAATGGCGAAGACGCCTGAATCGTAAAAATTTATGAAGCACCGACGTACATCAATCGATCGGTAACGGATCGGTGATGAGCCGCTTGCAAGCTGGAATGGCGCCGAGAACCCGCGCTCACGAACCTGGGAGGGAACAATGAAACGCATGCAAAGACAGGGTATTGAGAACTTCAAACGGACGTTGATGGCCGCGGGCATCGCGACCTTTTGCACTCAACCCGTGCAGGCTGTCGATGTGTTCTGGACCAATCCGGTCAGCGGTAACTTCATAACTCCAGGCAACTGGACGCCCGCGGGGCCACCCGTTGGTGCTGATCGCGCGATCTTCGATCAATCGGGTTCCTATACCGTCGATCTTTTCCAGAACATCCTGAACGACGAATTCTTAATCGAAGGATCCATAATCACCCTTGATCTGAACGGCAACGCCTACAACTTGGTCAACCGCGCGTTGATTGGCGATGTAAGCGCGAGCGCAATCGGGTTTATTCAGGGCGGCGGCATCATCAATAGCGATTCCTTCTGGGTTGGCAATCAGGCCGGATCGTTCGGTCAGGCTAACGTCGCCAACACCACCTGGGACATGACAAGCATCTTGGAGGTTGGGGCGCTTGGGTCCGCAATCGTGACCTTAACCACCGGTACCGACATGACCGTCGGAACCGATGCCTACATTGCTGGGGGGCCAGGCAGCTCCGGTGTGTTAAATCTTTTCAACGCTGGCACCACCTTAACCGTCGATAACGAATTATTTGTCGGCAACCTCGGCACCGGCACCTTCAATATCAATTCAGGTGCAAGCACCACCAGTGCTTTAACCACCATCGGCAACAGCGTCGGCGCACTCGGCACGGCGACGGTGGACGGCGCCGGCTCAAGCTGGAACAACACCGGCATCATGCGCGTCGCCAACCAGGCCAATGGCACCCTAAACGTACAGAACGGCGGCGCCGTCACGAGCGCCAGTGCCACGTTGGGTAATGTCAGCGGCGTCACCGGCACACTCAACGTTGACGGCACGGGATCTCAGTTCACCAGCACCAGCAACCTGAATGTCGGCTCCAGCGGCACCGGCAATCTCAGTGTCACCAGCGGCGGCACCGTCAATGCGGATGTGATCAACGTAGCCGATCAAGGCGGGTCCGTGGGCAATGTCACTATTGATGGCGCCGGCTCAACGGTGAACGTGACTGGCAGCGCCTTCAGCGACCTGTATATCGGCGGCAACATCGTTAATCCAGCGGGAATTGGTACCGTCAACGTACAAAATGGCGGCACGCTCAACGTCCAGGGTCTGCTGGAGCTCTGGAATACCGGCACGCTGAATATCACTGGCGGCAGTAACGTCACTGCCGGCTCCGCCGATCTGTCCAACGGCGGCACCTTCAATCTTGACCAGGGTTTTTTCACGGTCCAGGGCGGGACGCTGACAACCGATAGTTCGGGTTTATCCGTCGATGGCGGTGATGCCGTGCTAACCCTGGACAATGCCGCCTACAGCACGGGCGGCAGCATTCAGATCGGGGCTTCGGATACCGGCACGTTCAATATCCTCAATGGCGCTACTGTCAATAGCGCCACCGGCTCGATCGGCGGCTCGGGTGGCGGCATTCCGGTTGGCGTGGTCACTATTGACGGCACCGGCAGCCGCTGGGACGCCGACTCGCTCATTGTTGGTTCGCAGGCCGATGGCACGGTCAACGTCACCGACGGTGGCGTTCTCGACCTCACCAGCCTGGCAATCATTGGTAACGCTTCGGGCAGTGTCGGCCAGGTCAGCGTCGACGGCGCAGGCTCCCTGTTTCAAGCCAGCGGATTTAGCGGAAATATTCGGATCGGCAGCAGCGGCGTCGGGACATTAGATGTCACCAATGGCGCCGCGGTTGTAGCGACTCAGGATGTCAGCCTCGGTTTGTTTGGCACCGGTAACGGGACTGCCACCATTGATGGAGCGGGATCAAGTCTGACCGTTGAAGACGACCTGATTGTCGGCGACAGCGGCGATGGCGTTTTGAACGTTCAGAACGGCGCCACGACCGTCGTACAGCTTGGCGATCTCATCGTCAACGATAGCGGCGGCGGTGCCGCCAGCAGCGGGATGCTAAACGTGCAGGGCGGGGCAAGCGTGGACGTGCAAACGGGCGACGCCATCATCGGCAGCTCCGTCAGCGATGATGGATTTGTCAACGTCGATGGCGCTGGCAGCACCCTAACGATTAACGACCAGTTAATTGTTGATGGTGATTCGTTGGTCAGCATCACCAATGGCGGCAGCGTCAACGCGGACAGTGCAACGGTTGACGGCACGATGAGTAATCCGACGATCACTGTTAATGGGGCCGGCTCAACACTTGCGATCACCAATGGATTCACACTTGGCAGTGCGGATATCGGCAATCTCAACGTGCAAAACGGTGGATCCGCCGCTAGTGGCATGACGACGCTAGGCAGCGATGCCGGTGCAACCGGTAACGCCACTGTAAGCGGCGTGGGTTCAAGTTGGAACGCCGGTAGCAACGTCGATATCGGTAGCGACGGCGACGGTGTTGTGAACGTGCTCGCTGGTGGCCAATTGGATGCCGAAGTGCTGAACCTCGGCGTCAACGTGGGCTCAACCGGCACCTTACTCGTCGATGGCACGGGTTCAACAGTGAACGTCACCGCAGGTATCAACGCCGAACTCTCGGTTGGCGGTTTCCCGGTGGGCGCCGGCGGCAGCGGCGATCTCACCATCCAGAACAGCGGCGCGGTGAATGTCGATCACTTCATGAATATCTACGGCAATGGTGCGACCACCGTGCAGTCTGGCGGGTCGCTGACGGTAGGCACCCTGGTGAGTATCGAAAGCGGTGGCGAGTTGATTGTTCAGGACAGCGGCAGCGCCAATGTCACCGGGACGCTCAGCAACGATGGACTGGTGACCGTGCAAACCAATGGTCAGCTAACAACCACTGGGGCGTTGAACAACACCGGCACCATTGATTTGCTTGGCGGTGCCATCACCACCGGCTCTTATAACACGCTGACCGGAACGCTCAATCACGATGCCGGAACGCTGACCATTCTCAACGGCAGCTTTCTCACCGGCACGGGACCAGGGATGGCGCTCGACGTGGTGATCGATGGCAGTAACCCGATCGTGACGCTCGATAACTCAAATTGGAATACGAACGCCGATGTTGTCGTGGCGACAACCAATCAAGGCATCGTGAATGTCACGAACGGCTCAACCGTTGAAACCGATAAGGTCACGATCGGAGATTTCTCTGGCGGCGGTATTCCATCAGGCATCATCAACGTCGATGGCGCAAGTAGTAGCTGGACGATATCAAGCCCGCTCGGTTTAACCGTTGGCGAGGGCGGTGACGGCGCGCTCAATGTCAATAATGGGGGGGCCTTCACCAGTACTTCTATCGGCGTTGGCGAGGCCGGGGGCTCAGGCGTCATCAATGTCGACGGCGCCGGCTCTTCGCTGACGGCGACCGCTGGCGCGGGCACAGAAATCGACAATGGTTCGATCAATATTTCAAATGGCGGCTCCTTCGACAGCGCCACGGTGATTGTTGGAGATAGCGCCTCAATCACCGGCGCGTTACTGGTCGACGGTACTGGGTCGTCCGCCACCACGACCGCGAACCTGCAGGTTGGCGGCACCGGCACCGGGAATTTAACCATTCAAAATGGCGGCAGCGTGGCCGCGGGTCCCTTCCTCTGGATTGCCACGCAGACGGGATCATCGGGCACAGCAACGGTATCCGGCGCGGGTTCAAGCCTAAGCGCCGACGAGATCGACGTCGGGCGCAACGGCAACGGCACCTTGGTCGTGCAAAGTGGGGCCAGCGTCACGACTCCCGGTGACTTACGCGCAGGTGTCACCGGCAACGGATTAGGCGACATCGACGTACTCGGTAGCGGCACCACGGTGGGCGTGACTGGCGATATCCTCCTCGGCATGGGCGGCGTGGCGATTCTCGATATCGAATCTGGCGCGAGCGTGAGTGCGGACAATTTATCAGCAGGCTTATCGAGCCTCAGTTTCGGCGATATCGATGTCGATGCTGCAACGCTGACGATCACCAACACATTAGCGCTGGGCGATCAGGGCAGCAGCGCTCTGACCATCTCGAACGGCGGCAGCGTCAGCGCCACAACCGCCAATTTGGGGCTCGGCAGCGGTGGCACAAACCCGCTTAACGTCACCGGCGCAGGATCCAGTTTCAGCGCGGCGGTGATTAACGCCGGGGTTGCGGGTTTAGGTACGGTGATTGCTACCAACAACGGCATCGTGACCGCTGGCGAAATCAATGCCAGCACAATGGCCGGCGCCAACGGTAATCTCGTCGTGACCTCTGGCGGCACCATCAACGTCACCGGCACCGGAACGCAGGATGTCTTCATCGGTGGCTCTGCCGCCGGCGCCGGGGGTATTAGTGATATGACCATGGTGTCCGGGAACATGACCGTCGGTGACGACCTGACGATCTATGGCGCCGGCTCCGTGACAATCGATGGCGGCTCGGTGCTGACAATTGCCGACACGCTCACCAATAGCGGTTCTTTCACCTTGCAATCGGGAACCGTGACGACGACTTCGGCAGACTTTCAAAGCGGGAGTTCGCTCGCGCTGGCTAACGGTTTGCTCACCGTTCAGGGCGGCACGCTCGATACCGCATTAGGCACGGTGTCGCTTGGGGAGGCCGGCAACACCGGCGTGGCTCTAGACCTTGATAACGCGAGTTGGACCACCACCGACGCCGTGCGCTTGGGAGACGGCACCAGCACGCTCAATGTCACCAACGGCGCGAACGTCACTACCGGCAACGCAACCGTGGGCCTCGACACCCTCGGCGCATCTAATGCCAGCGCCTTGGTCGATGGCGCCGCGACGAACTGGACCATCAACGGTGTGCTCGGGATCGGCAATGTCGGTCTCGGTGCGGGCTCTACAGGACTTTTCACGATCGGCGGCGGCGCGACAGTCAGCGCAAACTCGACCGTTTTGGGCGATGCCCTCTCCCCCACCTCAGGCGCGGGCACGGTCAATGTCAACGGCCCGGGTTCCACCCTAGACGCGGGTAGTAGTCTCACCGTCAATGACAACAGCTCGGTTGCCATCACGCAGGGCGGCACCGTGTTGGCGACGGAAATCAATCTCGACGGCACGATTTCCGCCAGCGATCTGGGAAGCGCCATCACGGTTGCGGGCGATATCGCCACCAGCGCCAGCGCCGTCATTGATATTAGCGATGGCGCCACCTTGAGCGCCAACAACATGGACCTGGGCGCGGGCGATTCTGGCACAACCACGGTGTCCGGCGCGGGCAGCACAATGAGCATTGCTCAGCGCACAAACGTTCGGTCAGTCGGTGATCTGATGGTCACGCAAGGCGGTTCATTCACCACTGAACTGATATTTCTGAAGGCCGGCGGCACCATTACCGTTTCCGATGTTGGTAGCTCCGTGGTCGCCAACAGCCCAACGACCGTTGGACTCGATCTGGCCGGCGACGTGAATGTTCTCAATGGCGGAAACTTTTTGATCAATGGCCACATCATGGATCTCTACGGTTTCGACAGCGGCGCCAATGCCATTACCGTTTCCGGCGCTGGCAGTTTGCTGCAGATCGACGACGGTATTTCAGCGGCGGGTGGCAATAAGGCCATAACCGTCTCAATCTCTGACGGCGGCGAATTGGAAGCGGGCGGATTCTCCGCTGGCATGACCTCTACCGGCGGCGATCAGATCGATGTCCTAGTCACTGGCGGGGGATCCTTACTCGATGTTAACGGCGGATTAGCCTTAGGCGCCGATAGCTCGACTTTGTCGATCACTGACGGCGGTGTCGTTGATGCTTCGCAGACACTGAATTTCCGGGCGACGACCGTGATAGTCGATGGTGTAGGTTCAGCGCTTGACGGTGGCACCACCATCATTGGTGACATGACCTCGGACGCTTCGCTAACCGTTCAGAACGGTGCCGCACTAACGGTTGGCGATTTTCGTCTGGGCAGCAGCACGTTCAGTTCGGGTAACACCGTCGGGGCAACGATCACCGGCTCTGGCACAACGGCCGACATTTCGGATCTTGATATCGGTAACGTGCCCGCTGGCAGCGTGAGCGCCGTGTGGCGTTCACTTGACCAATCGGTAACGAACGCGCTCGACGTTACCGTTTCGACTGGCGGTACCTTGGAAATTAACAACGCCACGTTCAACGCCAACTCGATTGCGCTCAATGGCGGTCAACTCGACTGGCAAAGTGGCAATCTCGGGATCGCAAGCGGCCTCACGATTGGCAGCTCCGGTGTTTTCGGCAGCAGTCTGAGTATTGATACCGGCAAAACGCTCACCGTTGGCCCGCCCGGTGGCACTACGGTTGAAGCCGGCGGTTCGCTGAGCCTCGACGGCGGTGTCTTCAGCACCGGCAGCCTAACCAACAACGGCACATTCGTCTTGAATTCAGGCACCTTCAATCTCACCAGCGACGACTTGCTGGTCGGCGTCGGCGGTCCATTTGGGGACGTCTTCATCCCCCCCTCTACGGTGGATATCAACGTCACCAACAACGTGGTCGTTGAACAAAATGCGATCTTGCGCATGGAGAACGACAGCCTTTCGGCAGCGGCAATCAACAACGCCGGTGAGGTGCAGATCGACGCTCTGAAAACATTGACCAACGTCGCGGTCATCAACAACAGCGGCGATCTGCTTGGTAACGGCCAGGTGGGCGCCACTTTGAACAACCAAACCGGCGGAGAAGTGTTTGCGCAAGCGGGCGACCGCCTGAAATTTACCAACACTGGCAACACCAATAGCGGTGAAATCAATCTCGTTGGCGGTACCATCGAGTTCAATGAAGAGATCACCAATAACGCCGACGGCGTGATTGGTGGCTTCGGCACGCTTGACGTCAACAACACCATCACCAACAACGGCCTGATGGCGTTCTCCGGCACCACCGTGGTGTTTGCCGACATTAACACCACCGATCAGATCATTGCCTCGGGCGGCTCGACACTGTCACTGTTCGGCGATGTCGACCTTATCTCCGGCGAAATCAGAGCAGGAATTAACAGCGGCGTGGTTTATTTCGGCAATCTCAATATTCAAACCGGCGCCACCGCCAGTGGCACGGGCACGCACTTCTTCGAAGGCGGACTGACCATCGGTTCGAGCCCCGGCGAAGGCGTGATTGATGCCGATGCGGCCTTTGGCTTTGGCAACACGCTCGAAATCGAACTGGCGGGTGAGACAGCGGGTACCGAGTTCGATACCTTATCGGTAGCCGGCTCGCTTACGCTTGGCGGCACCTTGGATATCGACCTGCTGGAAGATTACAACCCCGACCTTGGTGACATTTTTGTATTTGCGATTGCCGAGGAGATTTTTGGTTCCTTCGACGAGCTTGACTTGCCCACTTTGCAGCTTGGGCAGTTCCAGCTCATTCAAACACAAACCTCATTAGCGCTTGAAGTTGTCAGCGCGGCGCCGGTCCCACTGCCTCCCGCAGCATGGATGCTGGTATCGGGAATGACCCTTCTCGGTGCGATCCGGCGCCGTAAAAATAGCAACGGTTAGTCACAGAACCGTGGCTTCCTTGCGCTTCCTCCTCGCAGCGCGTTATTTCTCCGGTTGCGCGCTGCTCTTTTTTTCCTTCGCCGCTAGCGCGGACGAGATCACCTACTATTTTGATTCCTCGACGGAGAACCCCGTGATTGGACTCGCGGTGATCGAGGGCAATGCGGTGTTCGGCCCGGCAAATAATTTAGTGATCGACATAGCCGGCACGGCCCCAATCACCGAGCACGACGTGGTTCAAGTCGGCGGCACTGCAATTCTCAACGGAACCCTCACGGTGGTCCTCCATAACGGGTTCTTACCGCAAGGCGGCGACAGCTTCACGTTTCTAACGGCGGGCTCAATTTCAGGCACATTCGCCAATTTGAACTTGCCGACCGTCGCTGCGGGTGAATGGCAACTTACCGTAGACGCCACCAGTGCCACGCTGTCGATACCCGCCGCGGCGGATCCGAAAACCGTCCCGCTCCCGGTTGAAATCCTAATTTTGCTCGGCGCGATACTGACTACGATCGCTGTCAAGCTCAATGTCGGCGCGGCTCCTTATCACCAACACGAAGTCGCGGCTTCCAAAAATTTCAGCGGGCGAAAATAGCGGCAAACCGCGCACAATCCAGTCCCGCCATTGTTCCCCTTACAGCCCAAGGGGTTGTTGCAAGGCTGCCGGTCTACCGGCCTGCGGAGTCAAGAAGCACGCGCGGGCCTGCGGCGGGCGGATTGGAACGATTACCTGCGGCGCCGCGCTTGGGCCTGCATCCACACTAAAAGATGCCAAGCGCCGTTAACGCGACGAGGCTATAGGCGCACGGTTCGTGGTTTTGGGAGCCTTGTTATTTAGCGCTCGCGAGCGTCGCCCAGGCTTTCGGGCGCGTATCGTAAGCCTTTGCTTTCATGTTGCATCGCGGCAATTATTTTAACGTTGTTAAAATTTTTAGATCGGTGTTTAATGCCTCCCTATGAGCGCAAATCAACCGACATCGATCCGGTCGATCAACATGGCCAAACGTCGCGATCGGCTGCTCACCCAAGCGCGCAAATTAATTACGCAAGGCGGAATCGAAGGCCTTAATCTGCGAACGCTTGCGCGCGAGGCGGGCGTGACCGTGCCCACAATTTACAACTTGATCGGCAACAAAGAAGCGGTGGTCGTCGCGCTTTGGCGAGAAGCCCTAGCCGCTATCGCCGAGCGCATCGAAACCCATAGCACCGCGCATCCACTCGAGAAAGCCGAGTCCGTGGTTAATGAATCCATTGGTGTATTCGGCGAGGACGAAGATTACTATCGCGCCGCATTCCTGGCCGTCGAGTATCTCGACCAACAAACTGAACACGCCGATGCCGTCGCCCAACTCTACGCTTGGGCGGCGCAACTCACCGCCGAAGCGCACAAGGCCTGTCACGAAGCGGGTCTCTTGCGCGCCCGGATCCCCGGCCAGCTTTCCGGCGAACAAATCCTGCGCGCTTATCGCACGAGCTGTCGTGCGTGGGCAATGGGTCAAATCTCGATCGAGGAGTTTCGAAAAGCCGCGCTCACTGACGTCTACATGAGCCTTGCCGCCGACGCGGTCGAAACCTTCAATACCACTTTAATCACCAAGGTCGCTGCCCTGAACGGCACGCCTTCTGCCCTTACCCGAGAACGCCAACGAGGGGAGCGTTAACCTATGAAACACGAGCAACAAGTTGAAATCCTGAAAAGCTTGTTATCGATGATCGATAACAAAACAACCCTGGACGCTGGATGCCTGGTAAAAAACCCAACGGACTCCTATGTCAGTAAAGACCTTGCTGATAAAGAATGGGAAACCATGTTCGCCAACCACCCACAGGTGATTGGTATTAGCGGTGATTTACCGGAACCCGGGAGCTTCATAACGAGCAACGACTTCGGCGTTCCGATCCTGGCGACGCGCGACAAGGAGGGAAACTTCCACGCCTTCGTGAACGCCTGCCGCCACCGCGGTGCGGTGCTTACCGAGGAGGAGCGTGGCAAACAAATGCGTTTTGCCTGTCCGTTCCATGCCTGGACCTACGCAGCCGACGGCCAGCTGCTGGGTGTTCGGGAACCGAAAAAATTTGGTGATCTGGACAAAAACTGTCACGGCCTGGTCGAGCTACCAGCGCAAGAAAAATATGGCTTGCTCGTCGTCCATCCTCAACTCGACGGTGACATTGATATCGATGCGTTGCTGGGCGATAAACTCGCCGCCAATTTAGAGTCTTGGGAAATCGATCGCGGCACTTACTTGGGGAGCCAAACCCTTGATATGGCGCTCAATTGGAAAATCGCCAATGACACCTTCGGCGAGAACTATCATTTTCATACCTTGCACGCCACGCAATTGAACAACTTGTTCTATGGCGACGCGACGGAGTTTATCGAGCATGGCCGCAATCATCAGCTAATGCTTGCCAGCCGCTATACCGACCACATGCGCGAGTTGCCCGAAGAGCAGTGGAACCTCACCGACGCCGGGATTGTGGTCAATTATCTCTTTCCGAACGTCCAAC
>JBCCEV010000052.1:0-24533 GCA_039030125.1 Pseudomonadota bacterium
AGGGTTTTATAGACGAAGAGAAGATCTCGCAAATTCACTTCGACTGATTGGTCGGCAGGAATCGAATCGATTCCAAATTCCACTTGCTCGTCCACGGTTGTGTATTTGTCCATCGCAAATGTTCTCCAGTGCAACCTAACAGCAAGTAGACATCAAAGTGACGTGATCAAACACGTCAGAATGACGTGTAATTACGAGGGATGAGCATGGGTGGCGGGGCGGAAAATCCTTTTTCTTCAACTCCATATCGCAGGTCCTTCGCGGGCGGTGGTAGTTGCGGTCAGAGAATACGCATCAAAATGACGTATAAAACCGGTCGAAATCAGGCGACCGCCTTTGCGGCTTCTTCGCGAATTTCTGCTGCGATTTGGTAGGAATACTTGCGCGCTTGGTGATCGTGGATTTGTCCGCCGATCATGACTTCGTCGGCTTGGGTTTCGGCAACGAACTGCAAGAGCTGTCGACGCACGGTGTCTTTGCCGCCGACGAAAGAATAAACCAGTGCACGTTCAACGCCGGCTAATTCGGCTGGCGTTACACGGCTCGCGAGGTCATCGAAAGGTGCATGCAGTTTGCCGGGGGCCCCGCGAAACAGATTGACAAACTGCCATTGCAGCGAGGTAAACAGGTGCCGTGCCTCGGCATCGGTATCGGCGGCAAATACGTTGCAGCCCACCATGACGTAGGGCTTTTGCAAAAATTTGGAGGGTTTGAAGCGTTGGCGGTATACCATGAGGGCATGATGGAGTTCGTCCGGCGCGAAGTGTGAGGCGAACGCATAAGGAAGACCCAAGGCGGCGGCGAGCTGAGCCCCGAACAAGCTTGATCCCAAGATCCACACCGGCACATCGAGGTTGCTGCCGGGCACGGCTTGCACGCGTTGTCCTGCGATCGCGGGTTCGAAATAGGCCAGTAACTCTTGCACATCTTGTGGGAACCGCTCGGAGGCGCCAACGATATCTTTGCGCATCGCTCGCGCGGTTATGCCATCGGTACCGGGTGCACGCCCCAGTCCCAAGTCAATTCGTCCAGGGTATAGCGAGGCCAAGGTGCCAAACTGCTCAGCGATTACCAAGGGGGAATGGTTAGGTAACATGATGCCGCCCGCACCGATCCGAATGTTGTTGGTCGCCGCCGCGACGTGGCCAATCACCACGGCGGTGGCTGCGCTCGCGATCCCCGGCATGTTGTGATGTTCGGCCAGCCAATACCGATTGAAGCCCAGCGCTTCGGCGTGTTGCGCGAGATCGCAAGCGTTGTCGAATGCGTTCCGTGGTGTCGCGCCCTCAATAACAGGGCATAAGTCGAGTATCGAGAATGGGATCATAGTTAGCTGTCTTTCGAAAACAAAACGGCCTTGGCGCCTATAAACAGAATAATAACGACTAGGAACACGCTTGGCAGCCCCGGTAGGAAGCCAATGATGCTGAGCGTTGTTGCCTCGCCCATTGGATTATCCCCAAAGGAAAGCGCCCGGTTCGGGGATGCGTTGCCAATCCAATAAAATGCGGTAAACGACCAGGCAACGTAGATTAGCCCCCAAGCCGTCAGCTTTTGCATCGCCGCGCTCAGATTCAAATGAGGCAGCGACAAACCCACGGCGATCACAAGCAAACCATTGGCCGTGCCACCACTATGGGCGCGCACCCAGCCGGCCTCCGTGCCGTAAATCGACAGCGGAATAATCGTTCCTGGCCACACCTCCAGGCCGCCCACCAGTAAGAAGAACAGCATGAAGCCCGCGAACATCGCCACCATAACGACCAGGAATCCGTGACCCAGCATGAGTTTCTGTAGCCGATCGGTCATTTATTTTCTCCCCCGAATTAAATGGCGGCAACGGCAAGGTAGGTACCGTTGCAACTCTGGTTATAGCCTAACGGCTAAATGGAACGGGCATTTCCGGATCGCTTGTATCCAGCAATGGAATGAGTGCGTCTTTCGGTAATGTGGCGTGTCCGGCACACCAATCCTTCATCCATTGCGGATCTTCTTCGCAGCGTGGGTTATGCCCCGGGAGCAGCGCGCGCAGCAGGAATGGCCCAACGTTAACGATGAGCGAGCTTATCTCTTTGGTGATATTCCAAAGGTGCTTGGCGCCCCATAGCTTTTTATCTTTTTTCAAGGCCACGTACATTCCCACAAAGCCCCAGCCAACGAGGTGGAAAGAGCCGTGAAAGACGCCAAAAAACCGCGGCCAAAAGGCTCCGGAATAGGCCATGTAAACGTCGTAAGCCACCGTCTTATGCTCGGTTTCCTCAACCATGTGCATCAACCAGAACGATGAAATATGCGGTGATGCATTAAGGAAGAGTTTGCGGCGTTTGTTAATTAGCCATGTCGTGAAGCCATTGGTCATGCATTCGAAACCCGCGTTGTAGGCGAGTTGCGTGCGCAAATTGCGCTTGGCAAGGCGTTCGAAGGACGCCTGCATTTTTTCCTCGACTTCAGCAAGCTCCGCGTAGCCATTGCTCTTCAACAGCTCATTCATTTTGCGATGGCATTGATAGTGGCGCGCTTCTTGGCCATTGAACCCACGCATATCTTCGAGTAGGCGCGGCTCGTCGATGTCGGCGAGCGCTTTCATTGCCGCTTGATTCGATTTGATCAAATAGGGCTCAAGGTAGGGCATTGTTAACGATAGCCCGTTGAACAGGTGACTGCGGGCGGGATTGTCGGGTACCCAATTGGGATCGAGATCGTCTGGAAATTCAAAATTGAAGGCGCGGATGGTGATCTCATCCACCTGTTTGCTTTCGTACTGATAGCTCGGGTTTGGCATGACGTCTCTCCCGCTCAGTTGGGTAGACGTCGAATCATACGCCAAGCACAAAAATTCGCATTGCGGCGGCGCAACAGGCCAAAGTCATTTAACTGCCATCGGCCGCACCGGTGAGCCCGTCGCGCCCTTCAAGGGCAGCGGCGTCACGATAAACGCGAACTCGAATACTTGATCAGCAATCAGTGAGTCCAGGCGCATATTCTCGATAATGTAGATCCCGTTCTCGATTAAGAATTTTTGATGATTGGGCGCGAACAAATCGGGATCTGAGCCTGGTATTGCTTCAACCGCCCAATTGTCGGTGCCCACGAGCAACACGTTCTTGTCGACCACCCAATCGCCGGCGGCATCGGAAAGTCCCGGTGCGCAGCGATGGAACTTGTCGTTATCCGTCATCCAGTATTTGCTCCAGCCCGTGTTGTAGAGCAGCGCGGTGCCGGTCGTGATGCTCGTTTCATCCAAGCCTTGCTTCGCAAGCGCGGCTTTAATGTCTTCAACGCTGAGTTCTTCCGAGCATTCCAAAGCGCGCCCGCGAAGCGCCTCGAAGTCGAGCAGCAAACCGTTGGTGAAAATCGGATCGACGTTCTCCACGCCAAGCTTGGTGAATCCACGGCTGGTTCCAATTTCTGCATGCGAGTGCCCGTTGTAGTAGCGGATCTCATTCAAATCGCCCGGTTTCCCGAGCTGCGTGCCCATATGGGCGAGGGCATCAAACTGCGTGCCGTCCTGCGAGAGATGCCCTGAAATGTAGTCATCGTTCCACAGCAGTTGGTTTTTGCCTAGCGGTCCCCAGGTTGGGGCACCGGGCACGCTCAAGGTGTATTTGCGGGGCTTGGGTGTCAGTAAGAACAATGGCATTTCTTCTTCGAACACCTGACCTAAGTCGTAGACCTTGCCGGCCGTGATGTGTTGGGTTGCTTGCATCACTTTTGCGGCGTTGAGGTGATTCAGAGCACCTTTTTGATCGTCCGCGCCCCACGGTGAGGGCCACCATTTATCGGGGAGGTAATCCCCAGCCAGCGCGGCGCTGCTCGCGAGAAGCAGAACCACCATCACCAAGCACTGCATATCGAACTCCTTAATGCCTTGATTGGGATCTCAATTCATTTAATGCCAGAAAGCTACTGTTATCTGAAAGCCGCGTTAACATTCACCCATGCCTCCTTGCCGGGGCAATACAAACCTTGGTTACGAGGTCACGCCCTGAAAGATTGCTTTGAAAGATTACTTTTCTACCCAGTCGGCCACCTATCAGCAATTTCGGCCGACCTATCCACCGAGCTTATTTGAGTTTGTTCGTAGTATCGGCCCTGCCGAGCCGAGCATCTGGGATTGCGCAACCGGCAACGGTCAAGCAGCGGTGCCGATGTCGAGTTTCGCGGGCGCTGTTATTGGCACCGATCAGAGCATGTCGCAACTCAAACACGCCATGCCGTTGAGGTGTGGCGGTTACGCTCAGGCGCTCGCTGAGCGCTCACCGTTCGCAAGCAATTCGATTGACGTCATCACGGTCGCGCAAGCATTACATTGGTTTGATTTCGACGCGTTCTACAACGAAGTTGCCAGAGTCGCTAAACCGGGTGCAGCGATAGCGGTGTGGACCTATAGCTTTTTAACGGTAACCGAACAACTAGGGCCTTCAATCGATGAGGTGATCCGGGAGTTCTACTTTAATGTCATCGGGCCCTATTGGCCGCCTGAGCGACGCTGGGTCGATGAGCGCTATGAAACCATCCCTTTTCCATTCGAGCCGATCGCGGTTCCGGCATTCACTATCAACGTGGATTGGGATCTCGCCGGTATTGTGGGCTACATTGCCTCATGGTCGGCTACGCAGCGCTACAAAGATGCCAACGGCAAAGATCCGGTGGGTCCGTTGAACGCGGCGCTAAGCCGGATATGGGGTGCGCCCCGGCGTAAGCGCGCGTTGAGCTGGCCGCTTTCGGTGCGTGCCGGTCGCGTCAGTCGATAACACAGAGAGCCGCTATGCCGTTGAGAATGAGTAAAGAAGATCGCGAAGCTTTTCTGTCCGAACCCAGGGTGGGCGTTTTGGGCGTTGAAGAACAGGGGCGATCGCCGCGTGTGGTACCGGTCTGGTTCAACTTCGCGCCTGAGATCGGGATCTGGATCCTGTCCAATCAGGATTCCAAGAAAACCAAATTGTTGAAAGCCGCGGGCAGTTTTTCAATTTGCGTCCAAGACGAAGCGCCACTGGCGTATCGGCATGTGAGCGTTCAGGGGCCAATTGTCGAGGTCCGTGAGTGTGAGCTGGAGCGAGATTTGCGACCGCTCGCGCATCGCTATTTGGGTCAGGAACGAGGCGATCGGTTTGCTGAGGACTTCTTTGTTCAGGGCTCGATTATTTTCACGATGGCCCCCAAGCATTGGGTCACCGCAGACTATCGCGGCGAACTCGACGCATAGGTCAAAAAAACCAGAGTTTAGTCCTAACTCGTATAATCTCCGCATCCAGCGCGCCCCATCGAAAGATCTCGGGCGCGCGACATGGGCTCAGGTAACTAGGGGAACCCTATGAAAATGCGATTTGGCGCCTTCATGCTGCCAAGTGCCGGCGCTACGCCACAAGAATTCGAGCGGGGTGGCGCCGGGCAAAACCCTAACTATTACCAGCGGGGCCTGCGCGACACCGCGCGCGTCCTCAAGCAGGTCGAGGAGTTGGGTTTCGACTTCGTTGCCTTCTCCGAGCATCATTTTCATATCGAAGGCTTGGAAGTCTCCAACAATCCGGTGTTGCTGGGCAGTTGGGCGGCGGGCCAAACCAAGACCATTCGGATTGGTCAAATGGGCAATGTACTGCCAGCGCGTAATCCCTTGTTGCTGGCCGAAGACCTCGCCATGCTCGACCACTTTTCCGAAGGCCGGATGTGCGCCGGGTTTGCCCGTGGGTATCAGTCTCGTCACGTGATGACCATTGGTCAGAAGATGAACGCAGTGTGGACCTCGGCGAACGATCCCGAATTTGCGGAACACGACCGGGTTAATCGCGAACTGTTCACCGAGCATTACGAAATCATCCGCAAGGCATGGGCTAATTCATTGTTTGAGCATCAGGGCGAACATTGGCAATTGCCGCCCAAGGGCGTGAACTGGGACCATCCCGCTACCATCGACTTGGCACCGGGGATGGTGGCCGAGAACGGTGAGCTGGCGAAGGTCGGTATTGCACCGATGACTTTGCAGGATCCGGCTACCGTCGAGATTTTTATTCCGTTCACCATGAGTCCGGCAACGATTGAGTGGTCTGCACACGAAGCGATCACGCCAATTATTTTTACGCCAATCGAAGAGCACGCCAAAGCATCGATTGATCTCTATCACCAAGCAGCCTTGGCCGCGGGTTACGACAACGAATGGGGACGAGGTTTAGGGCATTTTCGCGAAATCGTGGTTGCCGATACCGATGAGCAGGCGCAGGCGATCATGGAACGAGGTTTGGGCTACATCTGGACTCGCTGGCACGATTGGTTTGGTTTCAACGAAGCGCTGCGCCGCCCTGGCGAAGAAGGGGCGATTGAGAATAGTCCGGATACCATTCGCAATCGCGGTTACTCGATCGCAGGCTCCGTTGACACCGTCGCGAAACAACTGGAATCGATGATCGAATCGCTCAATACGGACTTGATCGTACCCTGGATAGCGGCGGGTCCCGCGCCCATTGATGGCTTGCTGAAATCCAACGAGCTGTTGGTTGAAAAGGTTCTTCCAAAACTCGGTATTGAACTGGTGCGCCGCGAGCCGGTGTTGAAACAGGAATATGATGGCCAGGGCTGGACGGAGGCCTTGGTCTCATGAGTGTGCGCAACGGGCAGGATTACATTTCAGGTTTGCGGGATTCGCGCGAAGTCTATTATGACGGCGCGCGGGTCAATGATGTCACGACGTTTCCCGCGTTTCAGGCCTCGGTGCAATCGTTGGCCAAACTCTACGATATGCAACACGAAGACGAGCATCGGGAATTGCTGGTCACCGAAGATAAGGCCCTGGGTTGTGACGTCGGTCGGGCATTTCAGATCCCAAGGACGCTGAGCGATCTCAAGCTCAAAAGAGAGTCCTACATCGCCTGGGCCCGCTCCAACTGCGGCATGATGGGCCGCAGCCCTGATTTCCTGAATGCCATGGTCGCCGCGCTCGCCGCCAAGCGATCGTTTTTTGCGGAGGACAACGACGAGCGTGCCGACGCGGTGGTCGGCTACTACGAGCATGTCGCCAAGAACGATTTGTTTCTAACGCACGCGTTGCTCGATCCACAGCTTGATAAGGGCAAGCTCAGACACGAGCAGTCTGATCCCGGGATCTGCCTGCGGGTGATTGACGAAAGCAGTGATGGCATTGTGCTACACGGCATCAAGCGCATAGCAACGGCCGCGCCCTACGCCGATGAAATTTTGGTGTGGCCTTTCCCGCCAACGTTTCAAGCGGGTGAGGAAGACTACGCCAACGTTTTCGCAGTGCCGATGGATACTCCCGGCTT
The DNA here is from genome assembly GCA_039030125.1 of Pseudomonadota bacterium. Taxonomy (GTDB): domain Bacteria; phylum Pseudomonadota; class Gammaproteobacteria; genus JBCCEV01. The sequence continues at coordinate 7,275 of JBCCEV010000052.1, forward strand.
GAAAACCGTGTGCCGGCCTTCTTTTGCCAATGAGGGTGAGCGCAAAGATTTTCCGCTCTCCAGCCGCTTCGATGAAATGGATGCGACGGTGGTTTTTAATGAAGTACTCGTGCCGTGGGATCGGGTATTCATCTATAAACATATTCCGCTGTTGAACCGGATGTATCGCGATAGTCGAATGCGCGAACTCACCGCCCATCAAACCAACGCGCGCCTGGAGGTCAAGCTCGGGTTCGTTTACGCGGTGATTCAGCGTTTGCTTGAGGCTCAGGGTCTCGCGAGTAAGCCTGAGATGATGCAGATGCTTGGCGAAGCGGCAGTGATGATCGAAGTGATCCGCTCCACCACCCGCTCGGCCGAGCTGCAGGCCGAGATCGATCCGGAAAACAACGTGCTTTATCCGGACTTGCCCGCCTTGCAGGCCGGTCGCGCTTTGGGACCGGTCTACTATCCAGAAATGGTTGATATGGTTCGCCGCGCCAGTGGTGGTGCACTCGTACAACAACCCGTCTCGATGTCGGAATTCGATGGTCCGTTAGGTAAGGATATTGAAAAGGCCCTGCGCGGGGCTGCCATATCGGGCGTTGATAAAACCCAGCTCCTTAAGATTGCCTGGGATCTCTGCGGCAGCGAATTTGCCTCACGCCATGTGCTCTACGAAATGAACTACGCGGGTGAGCGTAGCGCACTGCTTGCAGGCATTGAGCGCGAGTATGGGCGCAAGCAGCATTGGCGGGATTTTCTGGATGAATTTTTGGGGGCGCTGTGAGTGTGTCTGGTGTGACGGCGGGTAGCTTTTGGGCGGATCTGCGCGGTGCCAGCTTCGATCAGGGTTACTTGGACGCAAACGGTTTACGCACTCGCTATTTGCATGCCGGTGATGCCACCAAGCCGCCGCTGCTGTTGCTCCACGGCACCGGCGGTCATGCGGAGTGTTACAGCCGTAACCTAGCGGCGCACGGCGAACACTTCGATACCTGGGCGCTTGACATGATCGGGCACGGCTGGACGGACAAGCCGCAATTCGATTACGAAATCCCTGCCTACGTCGAACATTTGAAAGATTTCATGGATGTCCTCGATGTCGAGGCGGCGGATATTTCTGGCGAATCTTTGGGCGGCTGGGTGGCGGCGCGTTTTGCCTTGAAATACCCCCAGCGAGTGAAAAGGTTGGTTCTCAACACCACCGGTGGCGCGACGATGATCCCTGAGGTGATGGAGAAAATTAAGACCGCCACGCGCGCCGCCGTCCACAACCCGGTGTGGGAGACAGTGAAGGCCCGGCTCGAATGGTTGATGGCCGATCCCGCGACGGTGACCGACGATCTCATCGTATGCCGCAAGGCAATCTACGAGCAACCTGGTTTCAAAGAGGCGCTGGAGCGGATACTCGTTTTGCAAGATCCCGAAACGCGACTTCGCAACAACCTCGACGACAGTGAGTGGAGCGCGATCGGATCTGAAACCTTGGTGATCTGGACGAGCCACGATCCAACGGCGGCGGATACCGTTGGCCGCAAGATTGCTCAACTGATCCCCAACGCGCAATTTCAACTCATGGACGGCTGCGGGCACTGGCCGCAATTCGAAGACCCCGCGACCTTCAACGCGCTGCATTTGAAGTTCCTGAGGGACGGTCACGGTTAACCGTTAAGATCTAAGCGCGTGCCTCGGGCGTAGCAACGCCCATGCATATATTCCTAACCGGCGGTTCGGGATTCGTCGGCGCCCGGCTCATCGAAGACTTGCGATCGCAGGGTCACCAGATCACGGCGCTCGCTCGCTCGGAGGCCGCGGCCAAGAAAGTGACCGAGCGTGGCGCGATTTGTTGCCCTGGCGATTTGACCACGCTAGCGCAGGCCGGGAACCAACTTTCAGCCGTTGATGCCATTGTGCATGTCGCCGGCAGCGTGGAATTCTGGGGCCACGATGACCAGATGAGAGCAGCAAACCTTGAAGGCACGCTAGCCTTGGCTGACTTTGCAGTGCAACAACGGATCAGCACGTTTATTCATATCGGGGCCGCCGCATCGATTTCCACCGGTGGTGTCATCGATAATCAGGCGACTGGCGATTGGCCCGCCGGTGAGATCTTCGGGGTTTATGCCAAAACCAAACATGATGCCGAGCGCGAACTGCTCAGCGGCAAGTATTACGCGCTGCGCAGGGTGGTATTGCGGCCCCCCGCCATTTGGGGCGATGACGATCCTCATTTGTTGCCGGAAATCCTAAAAGCAATAAGACGACGACAATTCGTGTGGGTCGAGCGTGGTGGCTATACCTACGATGTCTGCCATGTGAACAACGTCTGCGAGGCGGTAGCGTGCGCCCTAGAGCGCTCGCAGGCCCATGGGATCTACTTCATTCGAGATAACGAGCGCACGACATTTCGGACCTTCATCGAGCAACTGCTCGACACCCAACAAGTCAAACCGCCAAGCATCAGTCTTTCGCGGCAAAATGCTTGGCGGGCGGCATCATTGATGGAGGCGTTGTGGCGATTTCTGCATTTGCCGGGGCAACCCCCGATCACGCGAACATTATTGGCGCTTATCGGGGACCGGATCGAAATAGATGATTCACGAGCACGAGAGGAGCTTGGTTATGGCGCTCAAACGAGCCGCGAAACCGCGTTGGCGGCACTATCAACATAGCGTGCTGTGCGCGCTCGCCCTTGCCACAGGGTCCGCGTGGGGCGAGTCGTTAACGATCAATCTCGCCAACGTAGCCTCCTCGAAGGGCAACGTGATGGTCCGGGTGTTCGCCGATCCCGATGCGTTCCCGATGAAGCCTGAGCAACAGCTCATCAGCCAAATTGTTCCGGCCGACAAGGGCGAGATGCAAATCAGTTTCCGCGCTTTGGCGCCGGGGACCTATGCCGTCGCGGTCGCCCACGACGAGAACGGTAATGGTGAGCTTGATTTCAACTTCATTGGGATCCCCAAAGAGCCCTACGGTTTCTCCAACAATGCCAAAGGAACGATGGGGCCGCCAAAGTTCTCCAAGGCACAGTTCGCACACGGCAACGCGCCGACTGAAATCTCCATCACCATGAAAAACTAACCCGGATAGCTGTGCGCTAGGCCGCATTTTGCAGCGCGCTTATGCGGTGAGATAATAATGAATTGCGCTGTGAAGAATTAAGGAACGCAAAATGGCTGAGTTCGATAAAGTCATTAAGGGTGGCATGGTGATCGATGGGTCACGCACGCCACGCTACAAGGGGGATATTGCGATCAAGGACGGCGTGATCGCCGAAATTGGCCATATTGAAGCGAATCGGGCCGAGGAAGTCTTGGATGCTGACGGCCTTGTTGTGGCCCCTGGCTTCGTCGATTTGCACACTCATTACGACGCCCAGCTTTTCTGGGACCCCTACTGCACGATTTCCGGTTGGCACGGTATCACCACCGTGGTGATCGGCAACTGCGGTTTTGGTTTCGCGCCGGTTGCGCCAGAAGCGCGCGAGCGCGCCATGCTCACCATGACCCGCGTCGAGGCGATCCCGCTTGCCTCGATGAAAGAGGGTATGCCTTGGGATTGGGAAACCTTCCCTGAATTTCTCGATAGCGTCGAGCGGGCTCCCAAGGCCATGAATATTGTTCCCTACGTTCCGATCAGCCCTATCATGGTTTCAGTAATGGGCTTAGAGGACGCAAAGGCGGGGCGTAAACCCACCGATGATGAGCACGCTCAAATGTGCCGTATCCTCGAAGAATCCCTAGACGCCGGCGGTTGCGGTTGGTCAACCCAACGCTTACCTCCGTCGGGTCCAGCCGGCGCGCAGTTAGATTATGACGGCACCGCGATGCCGACCGACGTGATGCACAACGACACCTGTCTCGAATTCGCCAAGGTGTTGCGCAAACGGAACGCCGGACACATGCAAACCACGATGGTGTCGGGTAATCCCAAAGCGGATCAGGCCCACATGGCCGAACTCGCCGAGGTGAGCGGGCGTCCTTTGGTGTTCAACGTGGTCCAGGCGCAAGACGGCATGCCCAACGTGCACCGTAAAGTGATGGCCTGGCTTGATCGCTGTAGAGAGAGTGGGATCCGTGTTTATGGACAAGGCATGACGACCGACGCCGGCTACGCGTTCACCTTCGAAGATTGGAATTTGTTTGACGAGTGCCCCGCCTGGCGCGAGGCCACGGTCGGTACACGCGAAGAACGTTTGGCTAAACTCAGCGATCCCGAGCGTCGCCCGGCGCTGCGTGCGCAGGTGCCAGCCTTTGTCTTAGGTCCGTTTGAAGAGATTGTGGTCACCGGGCCGGTAAGTGATGAAAATCAGCAATGGCTTGATCACACGATTGGTTTGGTTGCCGAGAAGACCGGTAAACATATGGTTGATGCGATGCTCGATATCGTCGTGGCCGACAAATTGGAAACCGAATTCTTTTCGATGCCGCCCAACACGCGCCTCGATCTGCTCAAGGAAATCGTTGATAACCCTTATGTGCTGTTTGGTGTGTCCGATGGCGGCGCGCATACAAAATTCCTGACCGCGGGTCGCTATCCCACAGAAACGCTCACCAAGATCGTGCGTGAGCATCAGATGCTAAGCCTCGAAGACGCTCACTGGCGCTTGTCGGCGTTGCCGGCGCAGCTCGCTGGCTGCACCGACCGCGGTGCGATAAAGGTTGGCGCGCCCGCCGATATGGTGGTCTATGACTTCGAAAACCTGGAAATTCTGCCCCCTGAGGTGGTTCACGATCTGCCCGGCAACGAGTGGCGCCGGATTCAAAAGGCCAAAGGGTACCGTTACGTCTTGATTAACGGTGAGATCACCATCAAGGACGATGAGCAAACGAACACCTTCTCCGGTGAGTTACTCCGCCACGGCGTCGGCAAGCGCACGCAGCGCCAAGCCGCCGCGTAGGTTGTCCGGCCGCGCCGCCGAAAAGCCGGCTCGAATTTCTCTAAGCGCTACCGCCCCGCCGGTTCAGCCGCCGCCTTGGTGTTACACGAGTGCGGTCGCGCCGGGCTGAGAGCGATGCTGGGTCCGGCCTGGGGTGATTTGGCGGCCCTCGCGCTCGCAGCGATCGGACGCGCCGGGCGCACGCGCCAGCTCAGCCCGCGTGCCAATGGTCTCGCTATGGTTATATCAGCGCGCTACCCTGAGCGTCGTGGAGGGCATAACGATGAAACGCTGGTTCGTCTTTTGGATGCTTTGCCTCTTGTGCAAAGTGGCGTTCGCCGCTGAAAGCTTTACCGGCGAGCACTATCTCACGGGCACATCGAGCGATGATCCCCTGAATATCTGCCGTGACCATCTCCAATCGACGCGTAACGATAAAGGTTTGGCCGCGCCGGATATCGCCGACCTCGCTATCTCAAACCGCTACGTCGATAAGCACAGCGGGGTTACCCATCTTTATTTCCGACAACGCCTCGGTGGGATAGACATTGAAGGCGCAAGCTACTCAGCATCGGTCGATACGCAAGGACGGCTGATCACTGAGGGCGATCGTCTCAAACGCGGCTTGCCCGCCAACGCGCTCGCCGCTACCGCGGCGCGGCTGTCCGCCGCCGAGGCAATCAGCTCCGCGGCCGCGCATTTACAACTCTCGCAAAGCGCCGCGATTACGACGTTGACGGCGCCTGCTGGGATCGAGCGGCGCGGTGTCTATCGAGCGCCCGATATTTCTCGCAACGATATCCCGGCGAAGCTCGCCTACGTTCAGAGGGGCGATGCGTTTCTTTTGGCTTGGAATCTCGTGATCCGCACCCCCGATGGCCGGGATTGGTGGGATATGTATGTCGATGCCGAAAGCGGCGCGGTGTTGCGGAAAATAAACTGGATGGTTCGCGATTCCTATAACGTTGTACCGCTTCCGTTCGAGAGTCCGAGTGAGTCACCTCGCTTGGTGGTACTCAATGCCGCCACCGCGACGGCGTCGCCATTCGGTTGGCACGATACCAACGGCATCGCGGGCGCGGAATTCACCGACACGCGCGGCAACAACGTCGAGGCGCAGGAGGATAGCGATGCGAATGACACCGGCGGCGCGCGGCCCGATGGTGGGCCGTCGTTGATTTTCAATCCACCGTTGAATCCGCAGTTGCAGCCTAGCGCAAATCAAGACGCGGCGACCGCCAATCTGTTTTATTGGAATAACATCTTGCACGACGTGCTCTACGAATATGGGTTTGACGAGGCGGCAGGAAACTTTCAGACGAACAATTATGGCAACGGCGGCGCCGGCAGCGATCCGGTATTCGCCGATTCGCAGGATGGCTCTAGCTTGAACAACGCGCAGTTTGGGACGCCGCCGGATGGTTTTGCCGGGGTGATGGAGATGTTTCTGTTCAGCCCGTCCACGGTGCCATCCTTGACGGTGAGCGCCCCAGCCGGAATTGCCGGCGCTTATGCAGCCAGTGATGGCGCCTTTGGCGCCTGGACTGATGGCCTCGCGGGTAGTGTCGTGCAGGCTTTGGACCCAGCGGATGGTGCTGGTCCAACGACCACGGACGGTTGCTCGGCGCTGACCAATGCGGGCGCGATTGCCGGCAATATCGCGCTCGTCGATCGCGGCACCTGTACCTTTGTGACAAAAACAGCCAACGTCCAGGCCGCGGGCGCGGTGGCGATCATCATCGTGAATAATGCGGGTGACGCGTTGGTTAACATGGCTGGCCAAGATCCAACGCTAAGCATTCCCCCGGTATTTATCGGCCAGAGCGATGGCAATACCATCAAGGCGCAGCTTGGCACCGGGGTTGTCGCTTCAGTGGTTGCCGGCGAAACGCGTGATGCGTCATTCGATAACGGCATTATCGCGCACGAGTACGGACACGGTCTGAGTACGCGCTTAACGGGCGGTCCGGCTAATGTCGGTTGCCTGTCAACAACTCAACCGCGCGGCATGGGCGAGGGCTGGAGCGATTGGCTGGGTTTAATGATGGTCGCCAAGGCCAGTGACAGCGCAATCGTTTCCAAACCGATCGGAACCTATGCCTTGGGGCAAAGTATTTCCAGCGCGGGGATCCGTAACTTCCCTTACAACCGCGATCTAGGGGTGAACCCGCTGACCTTTGTTGACATCAACATTCTCAACCAACCGCATGGGATTGGCGAGGTCTGGGCCGCCGCGCTTTGGGATCTCTATTGGAATCTGGTCGATGAATACGGGTTTGATTCGGATCTTTACAGCGGTACCGGGGGCAATAATTTATTGATGCAGTTGGTAATCGACGCGATGAAGCTGCAGCCCTGTAGTCCGACTTTTTTGCAGGCACGTGATGCCTTGCTCAGTGCCGACCTGGCGACCAACAGCGGCGCTAACCAATGTCTGATCTGGGAAGCATTCGCGCGCCGCGGTATCGGCTTAAGCGCGACCTCGCCGGCCAACTCCGATCTTCTTGGCGTCGCGGAGGCCTTCGATGAACCGGCCTCTTGCGCGATTGAGTGCGGTAATGGCACGCAAGAAGCCGGTGAGCAATGCGATGACGGCAACACGGTCTTCTTTGATGGCTGCGCGGGTAATTGCCGAGTGGAAAGCCAACTCGCGGATATTGAGGGGACCGCCAGTGGCGGCAACATTACGCTTGTGATCGACGGTGTCGCGGTTAACGTGACCACGTCTCCCGGCGACACCCCTGGTCAAGTCGCTACGGCAATTGCGGCGGCGATTAACGCAAGTACCACGCTCGATGCGCTCTATGGCGGCGCGGCGGCCCAAGGTGGCGGCGTCGCGTATGCCGGAAACTTGGATTCCATCACGATAAACGACGCCGGCTTGTCTTTGGTGGAAGCGGCCGCCAACGCGGCTCAACAGATCCCGATACAGTGGCTGGCGCTGCTGCTCGGTGCGGTGTTCCTGACTTTGGTCGGGGCATCTAAGATCGCCCGACACGTTTAGCAACACAGATCCCCCCCTGCCATTGTGGGGCCGCGGCGTGCCCGCTAGCATGATCGAAAGAGCCTAGAGAGATCTCCCCATGCCTTTCGCAGTTGCCGAGTGTGAGCGTGCTCGACGCGATTTTCCGGCGCTGAACAAGACGACCGCGACCGGTGAGCGGGTCGCGTATTTTGATGGTCCGGGTGGTACGCAAACGCCGCGCGCAGTCACCGAGGCGATCGTCGCTTGCTACGAGTCCCGCAATGCCAATTTCGATGGCATGTTCCAAACCTCATTGGATATCACCGAAGCCGTGCAACAAGTGCGCGCAACCGTTGCCGATTTCCTCGGTGCTGAAGATGCGGCGTGCATCTCCTTTGGCGCCAACATGACATCGCTTAACTTTTCGCTGAGTCATGCGCTCGGTCGTTCTCTGAGAGAAAACGATGAAGTGCTGATCACCGCCTTAGACCACGAGGCCAACCGCGGCCCGTGGTTGGGGTTGGCCGAACGCGGTGTGCGGGTCCGTGAAATCGCAATGACCAGCAATGGCATGATCGATTGGGATCATTTCGAGCGCTTGATCGGCGACCGCCCACGGGTGGTGGCGATGACCTTGGCGTCCAACGCTCTGGGTACGGTCCCCGATCTGAGTCGCGCCGTGCAAGCGGCTCATGATATTGGGGCCGTGGTCGTCCTCGACGCCGTCCATTTTGCCGCGCATTTTCCGGTAGATGTTTTGGCATTGGATGCCGACTTCCTTTTATGCTCCGCCTACAAATTCTATGGTCCGCATATCGGGATCTTGTATGCCAAAACGGGCCTTTTAGACACCCTGGCGACCGATCAGCTAACGACCCAGAAAAGCGGTGCGCCCTATCGGATCGAGACCGGCACGCTTAACTATGCCGCGATCGAAGGGGTTGGAGCGGCCGTTGAGTATCTAGCGTCGTGGGGAGCGGGGATCGATCGCAGGGCCAAGCTGACTGAGGCGATGACCGCGATCGGCGACTACGAGCACCGACTTGCCAAGCAATACTTTGATGGTCTGCGCAATATCGACGGCGTGCGGTATTTCGGGCCGGATTTTGAAGGTGCCCGGCGCGCGCCAACCATCTCGATTGCGATAGCGCAGCTAACGCCCCAGCAGGTGGCCGCGCGTGCGAATGACTTTGGCTTGCAGCTTTGGCATGGGCATTTTTATGCGCGACGGGTGATTGAGGAGCTGGGCTTGACCGCTAGAGGCGGTCTGCTCAGAACCGGCATTTCCATGTACAACACCTCAGAAGAAGTCGAACGGTTGCTTGGGTTTCTGGCAACGCTGAACTAATTCGTGAAGAAGTCGAACAGCACACCCGTGGGCGCGCCCGGCGCTTGGGGATCGTAGCCCGGCGAGACGAAAAGGGGCGTGGCGCCAAGCCCGCTGACAACGTCGAGGGTTTCGCCGGGAAAATAGGCGGGTAGCGCATAGTAGTAGCGGCAGGGCGTGTGCCGGTTCTCGGCCAATGAGCCCCAGCTTGGCCACGGGGACGGTGTGGCCGCGCGCCGTGCATGCAGCAGCACTAGGGCGGGTAGTTCACTCACAACGCACTCCCTTGGTTGCACCACCGTTTCGATATGCTGGATATCTCTAACGATTTGGGCACGATAGCGGGCCTGCGCGTGCGCGCTTTGCGGATCGGCTGCAAATAGGAAGGCGTGACTCATGCGCAGACTGTTGGGGAGATCAGGCGGGGCTGCCGTCCAGCGCGCGAGGAGGTGCTGGGCGCTTGATCCACCCACCGCCAGCAAAACGATAAACGCCGCAATATTAAATCGCCGCTGGGCAGGCAATGATGAGGCACCAGTGAGCGCCAGCACCAACGTTAGGGGCATGAGCGGATAGACGAAGCGGGCCGCTTGCTCAGGATATCCCCATAGGGTGATCGATACACAGTAGGTCGCCAACAGCAGCGCCTCAAGCGCGAAGCGACGCTGGATCAGCGCCCATGCCGCGAGGGCAAAAACAAGCGTCCCAAGCGCGATGCTGAAGGCGCCGTGGAAAGCCCAGTTGTGAGCGAATCCAACCACCAGCGCAGATGCGTTGCCGTAGAGTTCCCCGGCCATCGCAGAGGCTGAGAAATCACGTCCGGAAATCAGCGCCAGATAGGTGCCTTGGTTAAGCGTACGTTCTGCAATTGGAATGAGACAGGCGATCACGCCAGCGACTTTCCAATGTTCAGGCTTGGTGCTGGCGAGCCACGCTGTGAATCCCAGGCAATAAGCGATCCCCGCCGTTCGGGTGATTGCCGCGAGTGCGAACAACAATGCGCTAAAGATAATCGCGTGGCGCGCCCTCGATCGGGCTATTAGCAACGCGCACAGGCTCATTGGGATAAAAAGGTTCTCGCTCCACAACCCATTGGCATAACTCAGTGCTGCCGGGGTTAGCGCAAGGATCAGCGCCGCCTGCGCGCTTAAGATCAGATTGCCGGTGAGTTGCCTTGCGTAGCAATAGAGCAATACGACGGCGGCGCCACCCGCGGCCGCATTGACGACAAAAGCGGTTTCGAGTTGCGTCGCGCCACCACCGAATAGTCCAATCAATAACGGATACAGTGGCGGATAACTGCGCCAGGCAAAGACCGTTTGTTCAAGCACCGGAATATCGTCAAGACGGCCAAAATAGGCGTCGGCCATCAACAGGTAAATCGCATCATCCCAGTTAAAGCCCGCCAGCAGGTGGTCAAGGCCAAGGTGAGCGAGCGGCAACACGAGCGCGGCCATCAGAACTGGCCACAGCGTCCAATGAAGCGCGCCGGTGTTCGCTGCCGTCACTCGTGTCACGGGCGCTTCAAGCCGACCCTATCAGCGCGTCAGCTTCAATTTCGATAATCAGCGCCTCGCGCGCCAGTGCCCTGACTTCCACGCCGGTGGTCGCTGGGCGTATGTCGCCAAAGGTCTCGCGATGTGCTTTGGAGACGCGCGCCAGATCACCGGCCATATCCGTGAAATAGACCCGGGTGCGTACGACATCCCCGGAATGTTGCCCCGGCTTCCGTCAATGCCTTACCGATCGTTTGCAGCGCCGCTTTGGCCTGCGCGTAGGCATCGCCTTCACCGATCACCGAGCCATCGGGTTGGATGGCCGTGGAACCCGATACGAATACCCAATCTCCGGTTTTCACGGCGCGCGAATAACCGAATGAGTCCTCAAGCGGTGAATTCGAGGATATTTTCTGCCGCTTTTGCATTTTTTCTGCTCCTAATGATGACTGTTATTTGAGCACGAATTACCATCGGCATCCGCCGCTCGCAGCCGAGGTCGTTAAACTGACGGTCTATCTAATACTCACAGGCATATTGTTCGTCGCCTTCGGTCTGTTTGCGCTCATTGATCCCGTGCGCGCCGTGGCCATACCGTATGCCATTGGCGCCGCGGCACCCGATGCACGAAATTATTTACGCGCCGGTGCGGGTGGCGTCACGACGGCCGCGGGGTTAGTGATGCTATTGGCAACCTACTATCAAGCGCTGATCCTCGTGGGGCTCATGATTGCGGTTATTTTCTTCACGGGACTTGTGAGCGGGCGAGTGGTGAGTCGAATTTTGGACGGCCCATGGGGCTCGGTGGTGGTGTTCGCGTTCTGGGGCGAGATTATCGGTTTGGTTTTTGGTGTTTATTGGGTATTCGAATTCTCGCTCGCGTGATGGCGTAAGGAGCTGGCAATGAAGCAGGAAAATTTGATCGGAGCCGTGATTGTTGCGGCGTTCGTAATCACGTCAGCGGTGGCAGCGGATGACGCTTCCTTGGTCGAGATCTTGGCCTCTCAACCGGATGCAACCAAGGCGCGATACGCTGCACGCCATCCCCAACAGACCCTTGAGTTCTTCGGGATCAAACCCGGAATGACGGTGGTTGAGGCGCTGCCGGGGAGAGGCTGGTATACCAAAATCATCGGGCCCGTACTCGGGCCCCAAGGACGTTTGATTGGCGCCGACTATGCGCCGGATATGTATCCCTTATTCAATCTTTTTAGCGAGGATTTCATCACTGCGAAAAAATCCTGGACATCGACCTGGCCGCAAACCGCGCAGGGGTGGCTGGGCGCGCCCGGACCTCGCATTGCGGCGTTTCAATTCGGAGCGATGCCGGCGGCGCTGGCTGGTGAGGCCGACGCGGTGTTGCTCATTCGCGCCTTACACAACCTGCGCCGCTTTGACGCGCAGGGTGGGTATCTGAGCGCTGCACTTGGCGATGCTTACCAGGCGCTGAAACCTGGCGGTACGCTTGGCGTGGTCCAACATTTGGCGCGCGAGGATGCCAGCGATGATTGGGCGAATGGTAGTAATGGCTATCTGAAAAAGAGTTACGTGATTGCGCGTATTGAGCAAGCCGGATTTCAATTCGTTAGCGAAACCGATATAAACCATAATCCCCTTGACCAGCCTTCCGAAGATGATTTTGTGTGGCGCTTGCCGCCTTCGTTGGCGAGTGCGCGAGGCAATGAACAAGCGCGCAAGAAGTACCTCGCTATTGGCGAATCCCATCGAATGACCTTGCGCTTTAGAAAACCAGAGAAATGATCATGCAACCCAGACGTTCTGTTTTATACATGCCTGGCGCTAATGCCCGCGCTCTCGAGAAAGCTAAGACGCTTAAGTGCGACAGTTTAATTCTTGACATGGAAGACGCTGTTGCGCCGAGCAGCAAGGTCGCGGCGCGCGAGCAAATCGTTGCCGCGGTGAACGGCGGTGGTTACGGCTATCGAGAGTTGGTCGCTCGCGTTAACGGTTTACAAACGCCTTGGGGGCATGACGATCTGAGCGCCGTCGCATCGCTCGCCATTAACGCGGTGTTGTTCCCGAAGATCGAAAGCGCTGCTGAGGTCGACGCCTGTATCGCGGCGCTCGATGCGGCTGGCGGCAGTGGATTGCCTTTATGGCTGATGGTGGAAACACCGCGGGGGGTTCTCAATTGCGCTTCGATTGCGGCCGTTTCAGATCGGGTCGAGGTCGTCGTGATGGGAACGAGTGATTTGGTCAAGGAACTGCGCGCACGGCACACGCCTGAGCGGCATAATCTTGATTACGCGTTGCAAACCTGTGTGACCGCCGCCCGCGCGGCGAACGTTGAAATCGTCGACGGCGTGCATCTTGACTTTCGAAATTTGGAAACCTTCCAAGTCGCCTGTGAGTCGGGTAGGAGTATGGGGTTCGATGGCAAGACACTAATCCATCCCTCGCAAATCGATATCGCCAACGAAGTGTTTGGTTTCCCCGATGATGCGATTGCGCATGCCAGAGAGGTGATCAGCGTTTGGGAGCAAGCCCAAGCGGACGGACGGGGCGTGGTCGAACTCGATGGAAAACTCATTGAGAATCTCCACGCGGCCGAGGCGGAGCGGGTCCTCGCGCTCGCCGAAGCGGTGGCGGCGCGCGGCTGATACCAGAGGGGAAACATTGTGGCTTAGAATGCTGGGGACCAGGGGGAAACGAGTACGTGCGCGGGACGATTTTAGTCATTGATTTATTTGCCGGAAGCGGATGGTGAGCCTGCAAGGTTTGGCGGACCAACAACGTGCCGGCGAGCTTGTAGGGCAAGTCGAAAGCGCCGCGCGTCGCGAGCTGGGTGCTGCGCGCCAGTCTGCCGGGACTGCACTTGGGCCTTTGCCTGCCAGTGAGATCATGCTCGCGCGTGAAGCCAGCGGTGATTATTTTTATTTCGCAATCCGCATCCTGCGCTGGAACAGCGATGCGTTGCTAGCGGGCAATTTGCAGCGACGCTCCGCTTTTAGCATCCGGGCGGGGCTGTGAGTTCGCAAGCACGTCTGGTTGAGGGAGGCGCGACCCCGCGCGGTAAATATCCGCACGCGAAGCGGGCCGGTGATTTTATTTTCGTTTCAGGGACCAGTTCCCGGCGACCTGATAACAGCTTTGCGGGTGCCCAGGCCGATGAGTTCGGTGTGACCCAGCTCGATATTCGCGCGCAAACGCGGGCGACCATCGAGAATATTGCGAAGATTCTTGCGGCGTTCGATGCTGGTTTGGGTGACCTCGTCGAGTTATCGACCTACCTAGTGAATATGAATGATTTCGGCGGCTATAACGCGGTTTACGGCGAGTTCTTCGATTTCGAAGGGCCGGCCCGAACCACCGTTGCCGTCCATCAATTGCCGCATCCACATTTGCTGATTGAAATCAAAGCCGTCGCTTACAAACCCCTGAGCTGAGGCGTTAAGGAGGAAGGGTTATGCCCGCAGGTGAAATCATTGCAGGTTATCTCGCGCCGCATCCGCCACACCTGGTGTATGGTGAGAATCCGCCGCAGAACGAACCAAAATCGCAGGGCGGTTGGGAACAACTGCGCTGGGCCTATGAGCGGGCGCGCCGCACATTGGACGAACTCCAGCCCGACGTGCTGTTGGTGCATTCGCCGCATTGGATTACCCAACAGGGCCATCACTTTCTGGGTGTTAAGGATCTGAACGGTAAATCAGTCGATCCGATCTTTCCCAATTTGTTCCGCTACGATTTCAATCTTGAAGTCGACGTCGAGCTTGCCGAGGCTTGTTGTGAACACGGCGCTGATTTGGGTTTAACGACGAAAATGATGCGAAACCCTAACTTTCGGGTCGATTACGGCACGATCACGACGCTCCATATGATCAGGCCGCAGTGGGATATTCCGGTCGTTGGAATCTCAGCGAATAATTCGCCCTATTATTTGACGACCGAAGAAGGCCTCGAGGAGATGGACGTTCTCGGGAAGGCCACCCGTGCCGCGATCGAGCAGACCGGCCGGCGCGCGGTGCTGCTCGCCTCAAACACGCTTTGCCACTACCACTTTCACGAAGAACCGCAGCCGCCGGAAGATATGTCCAAAGAGCATCCGGAGAACATGGCGGGTTACCAGTGGGACATGAAGATCATCGAAATGTTGAGACGCGGAGAGGTCAAGAATACCTTTGAGGTTTTGCCTCAATTTATCGAGGAGGCCTTCGCTGAAGTGAAATCGGGGGCGTTCACCTGGATGTTCTCAGCAATGAATTACCCCGAGCTTGCCGGTGAATTGCATGGCTATGGGACCGTGATTGGTACCGGTAACGCGGTCATGGAATGGAATCTGGTCAAAGCCGGAATCGCCAAGGCGGCCTGACGATGACCCTTTGTGCCGCGTTGCTGATGCCGGGTTCGCCGCTGCCTTACGTGCAACGGGACAATCCGCCGTGGGGGGAATTAGCCCAGGCGTTGGACGCGGCGGGGGCGGCGCTGCAACGAAGTGGTGCTGAGACGATTGTGGTGTACTCGACGCAATGGATCGCGGTGTTGGATCAGCTCTGGCAAATGCGTGCGCACGTCAAGGGTGTGCATGTCGATGAAAATTGGCATGAATATGGAGATCTGCCCTTTGATATGCGTATCGACACCGTCTTGACGGGCAAGATTATCGAGGCGACACCCGCTATCGGGATCCGCTCCAAGGGCGTGGATTATGACGGGTTCCCGGTTGATACGGGCGCTATCGTGGCAGCTAATTTCCTCGATCCAAAGGGCTCCATGGAATTCGCCTTAACGTCCAATAACGTGTATCACGATTGGGATATGACTTATGGGCTCGGTACCATGGTCGCCGAGCAAGCGCGGGCCCTCGGGCGCAAGATCGCGGTGGTTGGCGTCGGTGGATTATCGGGCTCGATCTATCGTCACACGATTGATATCGCGACCGACAAAATCGCCAATCAGCAAGAAGATGATTGGAATCGCAAGATCCTCGATCTCATGGTGGCCGGCGATATCGAGGGGCTCACCCAGCAATGTCCTGAGTATGCCGGGGCCGCTCGCGTGGATATGGGCTTCAAGCATTTCGCCTTCATTTTGGGGGCGATGGGGGGCCGCTTCTCAGCCGCTACTGTCCACGGTTATGGGCCGCTTTACGGTGCTGGAGGTGCGATAGTTGAGTTCGCCCTGGCGTGACGAGTCGCTAGCGTTAGAGCGTCTCTAGGGTTTTAAGTCGGCCGCCTCACTCAATGCTCATCCACGCCGCCAGATCCCAGGCTTCATAGAGGGTCCATAGGTAATTATCGGTTGCGGCTTCGCGCAACTCATGCAGCCCCGCTTCATCACAAGCCTGATAAAAGTCATCAAAAGCTTCTCGATCAGGAAAACTCACAAGCACCATGTGCGAGCGTTTGTTGTTCCCGCTTAATTCAACCGGATGCTCGCCGGCGGCGATGGGCGCTGCATTGAAGTCCGCCAGCTTTGGCCCTGCATGTTTCATGTATTCCCGGTAGAGAGCCTCCTTGCCGGGGCGAATATTGTAGAGATTCAAGACAAAAATCATCGGCGCTCCTCCCTATCTCCGCCACGCGCAACGGTCTTGAGCTCGGCTAGAATGCCGATCGATGGCAACGTGGCAGGTTTATATCCTAGAGTGTAGCGATGGCTCACTCTATACGGGAATTTCCAATGATCTGGAGCGCCGTTTGGCGACGCACAATGAAGGCAAAGGCGCAAAATACACGCGCTCGAGGTTGCCGGTGCGGTTGGTCTACGCCGAGCACTGTGAGGGCAAAAGTGCGGCGTTACGACGCGAAATCGCGATTAAGCGGTTATCATCGTCCTTGAAGCACGAGCTCTGCCAAAAATATTCCACTGAGGGGAATCATGGATAGCACTATTCGACGATCGCTCTGTACCTTCATTGCTTGGCTTTGCTGCCTGCTCAGCGTCTCGTCGGCACTGGCCAACGAATCGAGTGTCGGCGTCTGGGAGACGCTGTTAAAACCACATCACTTTCCGGATGCCGAGATCGTTGAAGATCAATCGGTAATCGAGATGTCAGCACCTTATCGAGCCGAAGACGCGGCGGTGACACCGATCCGGATCACCGCGAAAATTCCGCAGTTGCCGGAGCGCTATATCGAAAAATTGCATTTGTTTGTCGATAAGAATCCGGAGCCGAAAGTCGGAACCTTTACGTTCACGCCTCTCATCGGGCGGGCCGATTTGGCGCTTCGGATCCGCATCGACAAATACACCGATGTCCGCGCGGTCGCCGTGTTGAATACCGGTGAGCATCATATGGTGAAGCGCTTTGTCAAAGCGCAGGGCGGCTGCGCCATCCCGATCGCGATTGATTATAAAAAAGCGATGGCGGGTCTGGGCAAGATCAGCCTGAGAACCATGGGCGAGAGCGACGCCGCCGGGATCCCGGCGCAACTGCGTGTGCGCCATCCCAATTTCACGGGGATGCAGATGGACTATAAAATTTATGCGGTGCGCCCTGCGCATTATGTAAAAACGATTCGAGTGGCAATGGATGACACGTTGATCATGACCGCCGAAACCGGGATATCGGTCAGCGAAGATCCAAGCTTTCGTTTCTTCCTGCCTAATCGTGCCGCGAATCTCACCGCGGAAATCGTTGATAGCA
>JBCCEV010000053.1:0-24506 GCA_039030125.1 Pseudomonadota bacterium
GTTCTTCTTGGCGTTGATCCTCGCCGCATTGCTGGTGGCGAACGAGGTCTATGATCCATCGGTCGTTACTGCTTTGCATGTGATCGCACTCGCACCCACGGCGCTCATTAGCGCTCTTCTGGTACGACGGTCTTTACCCGGCGAAGTCATCGCTTCGACACCCGAGACCGAGCGGCGCAAATGGTTAGCGAGCAGCTTGGCGATGATGCTGATCGGTGGTCTCTCGGTCATCAATTCGCGGACCGATATCATTATGCTGGGCTGGTTCGGCGACGCCTCCGCAATTGGAATTTATTCGGTCGCGGTGCGCGGATCCGAGCTCACAATGATGATCATGATGGCCGCCCACGCGGCGCTCAATCCCACCATGGCAAGCCTCTTTGCCGCCGGCAAACTCAGCGAGCTAAACCGTTTGAGCGTGCGCAGCGGCCGCTTGATCTTGCTCGCATCCACGCCTTTGGTGATCGGGCTCATCATTTGGGGAGAGTGGTTTCTGGCAATATTTGGTCCCGAATTTACCGACGGTCAAATAACTTTGGCCATCCTCTGCATCGGCAATCTCGGTGCCTTGGCGATGGGTCCGGCGGCGGTCGTACTGGTCATGACGGGTCACGAGCGGCGCGCCGCGCGAGCGATAGCGATCACCGTCGTCACGAATATCCTGCTGAACCTGGTGTTGATTCCGATCTACGGCAAGGAAGGCGCCGCGTTCGCCACCGCGCTCAATAATTTCGCGCGCGCGGCGCTACTCACCTATTGGACATTCAAACTCGTGGGAATTGGTACCGCCGCCTGGCAGCGCGAATCCCGAACGTTTGACTAACGCTCCATCAGCTTGCGTTCAAGGTCGGCTCTTAGCGCGTCGATATCGACCTTCGCCTTGTACCACTCGATGGTTTCGCGGATCCCGTCGGCAAAACTGACCTCTGGGCGCCAACCCAACCACTGTTCCTGATTGCTGGTATCAGCCGCGCGGGCATGCACACCCTCTGGCTTGGTTTTGTCAAAAAAGAACTCGCGCGGCGAGTGTTCAACGATGTCACAAACCGTCTTGGCTGCATCGGCAATTTTAATGATTTCATCCGTACCGATATTGACCGCACGACAATCATCGATTGATTCAGCGGCGCGCAGGAGGCCTTCGACGACGTCGTCGACGTGAGTGAAATTTCTGTCTTGCTGGCCACTTCCCCAGATCTCATAGGGATCCATGCCAACGAGTGCTTTGGCAATAAAGGCGATGATCGCATGAGTCTCGTTCTCGCGGCTGCCGTAAACCGTGAATAAACGACAGGAGACACCCTTCAACCCAAACTGCTTGTTGTAGGCCGTTAAGGCCATTTCACCCATCAACTTGCACCAACCGTACTCACCGTCGGCGAGCGCCGCACCTTGCTTGAAGGGGTCGGCCATCTCTTCGGAAAGGTAGCGCACCTGTTCACTCTGGTCTGCGGACTGCAGGTTTGTTGGATAAACACACGCGGAGCTTGTATAGCAAAACCGATCAATGCCTTGTTCGTGAGCGGACTTCAAAAGATTACCGTCGATCATCAGATTCTGGACGATCTCACCCACGTGCGTTTCTATGAAACCCCTACCGCCATGAATATTAGCGAGATGAAAAACCACTGATTGATCTTTAACCGCGGCGTCGGCCACGCTTTGATCGCGTAAGTCCGCCTCAACGAATTCGATCTCTCCGATCGACTCATCGAGATTCTCTTTTTCTCCGGAAGATAAATCGTCAACCACGCGGACCTTGGCGCCCAACGCAACAAGACGGTCTACTAAATGACTACCGATGAAGGAAGCGCCGCCGGTTACCAGCACGTTTGTCCCGTCGTAAAACATATTTCCTACCTACTCAGAGCATACGCGGCGGGGCTACGCTCCCGGCAAATCTAGATCGACTTTCGCGTCTTCCTGCACGATGCCACCAATCAGTTTCGTAAATGATTCTTTGCTAAAGCGCTCAAAGGCAGCCGATCTCAAGAAATCGCGGGCGCTGCGCTTATAAGTGTCAATTTCTTCTTGTTTGAGCGACAAAAGGTAATCGCGCAACGCATCGTAACTATCGAATCTACGCATGTCTATGAACGCGGTGTCGGGGATCAAATCCCCGATTTCTGGCGCGCCCCAGTAAACGGGCACGGTCCCAGCATAGAAACAATCGAATAATTTTTCGGTTATCCAACCAGGGGAAATCATGTTCTCAAAACAAATCGCGAATTTATAAGCACCCAAAGTATCGCGTTTGGACGCGGCGCGGCCTCGGTAAACGCGCCGCGCCGCCGCCAATCGTTGGTCGGGCTTGATCCGGTCGATAACACTCAGGTATCCCCGGTGTAACGCCCGCAACGTCCAAGGGATCCAGGTGCGTCCTAAACGCAGCGAGGGTTGATCCCAAAATTGACCGTACAAGTCTATTTCACCGCGCTCACCGAAGTACGCAATGGCTTCTAGTCTTGCGGTGTAAAGTTCCTGCCAGTCAACGCTCGGCAGCTTATTAGAGTTGATAATCACTAGAAAGCCGCGGTCTTCTCGCGCCCAGGTTTCTTCGTGAACATCGTTATACGCTTGCGGCCAATAGAATTTTTCGAATGCGATAGATCCGTTGATAAAGCGCGCCAGCGACTCGCTATCGCCCCAGGAATAAATTCGCTTGAAATGCCGTTGCGCCTTATCGAGCCCGCGATAGAGTTCGGGGTCGACCACTGGGCATTCCATTGCGAAACAAGCGCTGAGCGTAATGTCGTCGCGCGTACTCAGGTGTTCGTAGTGCTTGAGGTTGGCGATCGATATATAAAGTTTGTACTCAAGATCATTGAATGCCGGATCGGACAAGCGATCACTGGTGTGAACGGCAACCCCGGCTGCGTTCAGTGTTTCCTTCAAATGGGTGTAAGGCGCGTGGAGTTGATCACCTGCGAAAGCGGCGCTATCAACATCAAATAGATGATCGCCGAGCAGCTTCGGCGAAGAAGGCTCAAGGAAAAGACCTACGGCAGTCATCGGCGTACAGAAGTTGGGGCTTGTTCGCTTGAGGATACCACGCGGACTTCTTAATGACTGAACGATAGCCATTAAGGGCAGTTGCAAATCGCGTCGCTAAGCTCCGACAATGCTTAGCCGAGCGAGAGTCAAGCGAAGAAACGATTGCGGATCCTTTACGTTTCAAAAAACTTTCCCAACAACGTTCACGAAACACGTGGGCTATGGGTGCGAGGGTTAGTTGCGGAGATCGGGCTAAATCATGATGTGGCAGTGGTGGCACCGGTACCCTATTGCCCACCGCTACTGTTGCGCGGAACCAGCTACGGGCGCTATCGGGAGATTGCTCACGAGCGCTTTGACGCGGACGTGCATGTCCTACACCCAAGATATCCAAGCGGTCCAGGCACGCTTCTGGAGCGATTCGAAATGCCGGCGTACACGCGCGCCGTGATTGGCGCTGCCAAGCGCTTGGTTGAACAACATGGCCACTTTGACCTGATCCACGCTCATTTTGTTTTTCCCGACGGGATTGCCGCGATGGAACTTGCCAAGCAGTTTCAGATCCCGGTGGTAATTACCGACCACGCCTATTGGTTGCCGTGGATGGAAAATCCGTTCGTCAAACGGCTTGCCTCCAACGCGGTCGATTATTGCTCACGCCATCTTTCGGTTTCCGATGCGCTGCGCAAAACGGTTGTTGAAGTCATCGGCGAACATCCGAAGTTACGCACGGCCCCAATCGGTTACGACGATCAAATCTTCAGCGTCGATGAGAATGCGACCCCAGATCCCAATCAGATCCTCTACGTGGGCCGTATTCATAAAACCAAAGGGACTGATATTTTGCTCAGGGCAATGTCGTCGATTGTGAAGACCGCACCCCAAATCAAACTAAAAATTGTTGGCGGCAGCATGGGTTTTAACAACTACCAAAAGCATGAACGGGAGATCAGAGCCCTGGTAGAAGAATTATCATTAGATAAACACGTTGAGTTCGTGGGCGAGCATCCGCAACGCCAAATCGCTCGTTTCTTTCATGAAAGCGCGATGCTGGTAGTTCCCAGCCGCCGTGAAACTTTCGGGGCGGTCGCTCTGGAAGCACTCGCATGTGGCCGGCCCGTGTTGGCAACCCGATGTGGTGGACCCGAGGAGATCATCGATTCGGCCACGGGCTTGTTGGTGGACAAGGAAGATCCGGAGGCCTTGGCCACCGCTATTGTTGAATTTCTGCCCAGAGCTGGGAAATTTGAACGGTTAAGCTTGAACGCTGCGGCACGCGCCTACACGTGGTCGGAAGTTGCCAAGCATCATTTGTCTATTTACGACGAAGTCATTAATGAACAATAAGAAATCGACCGTCCGCCGTATCAACCGCCGCTAAGCGACTAGTGGTCGTGCCTTCGCTATTAAAAACGTCCGATGAGGGCTCGCCCGCGGGCGTGAAATAACGCCATTGGGCGGTCTTGCCCTGCTTCCATGCTAGCAGCACTTGCTTGCCATTGGTGGCAATCGCAGGAAGGCGACCATTGTTCGTAACGAGCGTCTCGCGCGCCGGTGACAAGGTTTTCTTCAACGGCGCGGTGGTGAAATAGACCGCCCCTTCGCGCTCCCAGGTGACAAATATCGTGCCGTCTCTAACGGTCAAATCGTTGCCGGAAATGGGGCAGGCCTCGATGTGCCAGGGTAATGAATCGAGCGTCACCTGGGCCAACTCTCCGCTACCGAGGTCGACGAGCCCGAGCTGCATGTCGCGTTGGTTATCGACATTGTTACGGTACAGGTAAACCAGGAGTTCCTTGCCCGTATCGCCCTTACTGATCGCCAGGCGCGATGAACAACATTCGCAGGATTCAGCGCTCGCGTGCAGCGGCGAGGCGAAACTCTTGCCGCCATCGCTGGAAACAGCTAGCTCGAATTCCTTTGCGGCCCAACCGAGCGCGACGTGCTGCTCCCCGGCAGCCAACGAATAGGAGTCACTGGGTTTTTTGTTCGCATTGATCTCAGCGCTAAAACCGTCTGCGGTGCCCCGCGAGAACATAATGCCACCATCGTCCTTACGACCCTGCGCGTACGAATCGTTGTACCAACTAATGTTCAACGCTCCGTCACGATCAATATCGATATCGGGACCTCTAAAGTAACCGCCACTGACAAACCCTGGTTCATGATTGACACGCAAGGGTGCGGAAAACGATTGGCCACCATCACCACTGGAAACGTAGTAGAGATCGTTTGCTTTAACGTATGCGAGATGCAGTGATCCATCCTGGCCGCGCACGATATCTGGAACCTCGCCGCCGCTCGGGGTAGCAACAAGCCTTAGTTGCTCGTCAGGTTGTGCGCTCCCGCAACCGCCAAGCATCAGCACACCAAGTAGGCCTATGACGCTTCGCAGTCCGGTGCACTTTGCGGTCAACGCCGACGGATAGCGAGCAGAGATCGGGTATTTCATGAATCGGACAACATCGTATTTTCGGTACAGATCACAACACTACAATACCGATAAAATAGTGTGATGTCCGAATCAAAAACGCGCATTGGCATTGTCGGTCTAGGTACCGCCGCGCAGACCATTCATTTACCGGCATGTAGCAAGCTGTCCAATGTTGAAATTGTCGGCGGCGTCGATCCTGGCGTGGATCAGCGATTCGATTTTCCGCGCTTCAAAGACGTTACCGAGCTTATTCGAGCAACGGAACCGCAAGTCATTATCGTTGCAACGCCACCCAACTATCATCTCGCAGGCGTCTCGGATGCACTGGCGGGCGGCTGCCATGTGTTTTGCGAAAAACCTTTCATGAACTCGCTCGCCGATGCCCGGGCCGCGATCGCGGCAGCCGAAGATGCCCAACGGTGGGTGGTGATCAACAATGAATTTCGTTTCATGCAGATCCATCGCGCCGCGCAGCAGATGATCGGCAAACCCGAGTTCGGCCGCCTTCGACACTTGTCCGCTAGCCAGACTTTTCTGGTAAGCGGTGACACCGAGGCCGGATGGCGAGGGCAGGACCCGAGGAGGACAGGAAAAGAATTCGGAATTCATGTCTTTGATTTATGCCGTTTCTTTTTCGCGGAGGAACCGTCACGGATTTATGCCCGCATGCCACGCCCGGACGGGCCTGCGACACCGGATTTACTGAATATTATCGAGCTTGAGTTCTCAGGTGATCGCGCGGCCCTGATTGAACTTGATCGATTAAGCAAAGGGCGGCACCAATATTTGAATCTGCGCCTCGATGGGGAGCGCGCTAATGTCGAAACGCGGATCGGTGGGGCTCTTTCGGCGAGTATCGGGATCCGCGGCGGCACGCGAAAACCCTACTTCAGCGCGGATATCGCTATGGGTGGCCGCGCAGATTTGGTCCACGGCGAGCGCACGCGCCGGCTCGCAACCGACCCCCTCGACCTTTTCGCAAATGCCACCTCGGTTCTCCTGGGCGAAATGCTCGACGCGATTGCGAACAACAGGCCACCGCCCTGTAACGCGGCCGATAACATCAACTCCTTAAAACTGGTGTTTGCCGCGTATGAATCAAGCGCACAACGCCACCCCATCGATTTAGCTAGCTTTGCAGAGCAATGAAGTTAAGCATCGCCGTCGGCGCGAAAGCGGCTGCCGATTGTGGGGCGCTGATCGACGCCTTGATGGATCAGGGTCTGGGCCGGCGCGAGGGCGTTGAATTGCAGATAGCCTGTAATCATCGGGGAGCGATCGCCGATGGCCCCAACACGCTGATTAGCTGTACGAGTGAACAATCGATATTCCAATTATGGCGACACGCGGCGCTGAACAGCACGGGTGATTATGTCGTGTACCTGCCAGCCAAGGCGATCCCCGCGAATAATTGGCTCGATCAAGCAGAATTAGCGCTCGCTCATCGTGGCGTTCATTACGGCGCAATCGATCCGCTCAGCAAGCAGCACTTCGAACTCGGATACCTTATCGAATACAGCCAGTTTCACAGCGATCGCCAGCGTCCACCCGAGGAATTGCCGGGTATCAACTTATTCCTACCTCGAGAACCCTTACTCGCCAGTCTCGACACGGCCGGGTTCTTTAAATCCAAAGCGCTCGCCCGCTGCGCGGCGCTGGGCCTGGCAAATATTTGGCATCCCGATCTGCGGGTGCACTACGACATGCGAACGGCACGCGGCGGATATTGGCGTCGACGCTTTCGACACGGGCGCGTGTTCGGCGCTCGTCGCCATGAACTGCCCGCGCAACCGTCCAAAGCGCTTTGTATCTTGGGCAGTTTCGGTCTTCCGCTGTTGCGCTTCTGGCGGCTGTTGAGACGCACGCATGAAAGCCGCCACTTGGCAACCGCTGTTCGAAAATCAGCGTTGCCGATTTTGTGGGCTGAAGTCGGTTGGTCGCTCGGTGAGCTCTGTGGTTATTTAATCGGACCTAGCGCCGCCACCGATGCGGATATTTAGTACAACGAGGAACCCATAATCGTGGCGCCACGGATCTCTGTGCTGATCGGCCGAGCGAGTCAGATTGATCGCGAGCGGATCTTTGAAACATTGAGCGCGCTGCGCAGGCAACAGGGCGCACCCGAATTTGAAGTCCTCATCGCTGATCGTTGTCACGATCAAGTCAGTGAACAGCTACATGAGCAGTTCCCAGAGTTTCGGTTTATTAGCGCGCCCGCGCACACTCCACTGCCGGCGCTACGATACTTGGCGCTAGCAGCAAGCGCTGGGGAGCTGATAGTGGTGACCGAGGATCACTGCATCGCACCGCCTCAATGGCTTCATAAGATCAACCACGAGTTCGGGAGCCAAAGTACTGACGTGCTGGCCGTCGCGGGCCCGGTGGAGAACGGTGTGGCGGAGCGCATTTTCGATCGGGCGAATTTTCTCTGTGAGTACGAGGCAGTAAGCCCGCCCTTGAGTTCTGGGCCTCGCCAAGCGCTGCCCGGCAACAACATCGCCTATCGACGCAGCGCGCTAAGCATGATCGACGAGGATGTTTTCAAACGCGCATTTTGGGAACACGGGGTGCATCAAGCCCTGGCTACCCAAGGGCGACTGATTGCAACCAACGCCTTCACTATCAAGCACACCAAGCGTTTCGGCTGGCGCAATTTCTTGACCCAGCGCTTTTTATATTCGCGGCACTTCGCTGGACATCGGTTTGAGCGCTCAGCTTGGTTCAGGAGACTGCTTGCTTGCTTTCTGACACCACTCCTGCCGCTGGTTCTGAGCGCTCGAGCCATAGCTGACGCAATTACCCGCCGGCGTCATCTCTTAAACGATTTACTTGTTTGCTTTCCTGCACTATTCATTTGCTACCTAGTATGGACCCTGGGCGAAGTGGTGGGCTATGCTCTCGGGCCCGGTACTGCCCTAAATCGAATTGAATAAAAGCCTTCGCGACTTTGCGCCGCCAAGGGCCCGTGTGGATGACGGATAGATGCAATGAGCTCTGATAGCGCCGCTAAGCATGTGGTGATTGTAGGCGCTGGACCCGCCGGCTTAACAGCCGCTTATCAGCTCAACAAAGCCGCCATCAGTTCAGTGATCCTTGAACAAGATACGGTTGTCGGCGGGATCTCGCGCACCGCCCGCTACAAAGGATTCCACTTTGACATCGGTGGCCATCGCTTCTTTACAAAAGTGGAAATTGTTCAAACGCTATGGAAAGAGATCCTTGGTGATGAATTCTTGCATCGTAATCGGTCCTCGCGCATTTATTACAAGCGCAAGTTTTTTCAGTACCCGATTCAGCCGCTGGACACGCTTAAGAATATTGGGCCGTGGGAATCATTACTGATCCTAGCGAGCTATCTGAAGGTTAAATTTTTTCCGTTGAAAGAGGACGGAACCTTCGAAAACTGGGTGTCTAATCGTTTTGGCCGGCACCTTTACGGCACGTTCTTCAAAACCTATACCGAGAAGGTTTGGGGGATGTCTTGTCGCGAAATCTCGGCCGATTGGGCCGCTCAACGCATCAAAGGTTTATCGGTGAAAACCGCGCTTAAAAATGCTTTGGTGACCGGCCGCGCGCAATATAAAGGGGAGGTCATAAAGACCCTCATTGATTCGTTCGACTATCCCCGTTTTGGCCCCGGGCAAATGTGGGAGAAAGTGGCCGAGATCGTGGGAGCAGGCCACAGCGAGGTGCGCTTCGAATGTGGCGCCAAGAGAATCTTGTGGGAGCCGGGGCGAGTTGTTGCTATTGAATATGAACAACACGGCGAGGATAAGCGTGTCGAGGGTTCTGACTTCGTCAGCACGATGCCGGTACGCGATTTAGTAGCCGGTTTTTCGCCGCCACCTCCACAAGAGGTCGTCGCTGCGGCCCAAGCACTGCGCTACCGGGACTTTTTAACCGTCGCTCTGATCATCGACCAAGAGGAGATGTTTCCGGACAACTGGATCTATATCCACGAAGCGGCCGTGAAGGTCGGGCGGATCCAAAACTTCAAAAACTGGAGTCCGCACATGGTGCCGGATCCGAAATTAACCTGCGTTGGATTGGAGTATTTTTGCTTCGAGGGCGATGAGCTTTGGACGATGAAAGATGCCGATTTGGTGAGCTTAGCAACACGTGAGCTTGCGCTGTTGGGATTGGTTGATGAGAAAGACGTGCAAGACGGCGCCGTCGTTCGCATGCCCAAGGCCTATCCGGTGTACGACGATCATTACATCAGTGCGCTTGAGACCATCCGCCTATTCCTCGATTCGCTACCAAATCTGCAACTCGCCGGTCGCAACGGCCTTCACAAATACAATAACCAGGACCATTCGATGTTCACCGCAATCTTGGCGTCGGAGAATATCCAGGGCGCCAATCACGATATCTGGTCGGTCAACTCGGATGACGAATATCACGAGGAAGTTAGGGCCAATGACAAATCTATCGCCGACGGCGCCAAGGTGTTGGAAGCAACGCAGCCGATCGTCCCGAACACCGTCGCCAGCAACGCAGCGGTCCTCAACCTCGCGCTCGATCGCTATCTCGCGCGCATGGATAAACTTGCTCTCGCTGCGGCGATGGCCATCGTCGCGACAACCTTAACCCTGTTACTGTGCACGGCCGCGATGCTCTCAGATGACGCCCATGCTGGCGCTGTGGTGCGCGCCCTGGAAGATTTACTACCTGGATTCTCCCCAAGTTTCGGCGGGCTGCTCAGCGGCTCTTTAGCGACGGGCTTTTGGGCCTTTGCGATCGGCTGGACGATCGCCTACTTTCGTAATTTCTCCCTGGGCTTTTATGTCTGGTATGTAGAACGAAAGGCCGAACTCAGCGCATTGCGTAACATTTTCAATTACATTTAAGAACGGCAGAGCATTAGGGGTAGGCGATCCGCGTGGCAGACGATCAACAAGAATTTGAATACGCACACCTAAGCAATCAGCTCATCGCCTTGAACGCGACAGCGCTGGGATTCGCCGCTGGCCTGGTGCTCGGACTATTTCTGTTCATTGGCACGCTATGGCGGTTGTTCTACCTCGGTGAAACCCCAAACCCCGGTCCTGGCGGCGGGCTTGGGATCGCGATGTTTCTAAGCGCCGTGCTCCCTGGCTATTCGATTTCCGTAACCGGCGCCTTGGTTGGCGGTGTTTACGGCTTTGCGCTGGGTACCATCAGCGGCGCGGGCGTTGGCTCTCTGTACAACGTATTGACCGGACTTCGCCGCCGCGCGGCCGCCAATCAATCCCAGCAATGACAGCGAGTTGATCGAGGACGCGGCAACGACGAAAGATCTCCGCGGGATCATTGTCGGCGCCGGTCTTATGGGCCGCTGGCATGCGGCATCGTTGCGAGCGCTCGGTATCGGGGTCGCCGGTATCGTCGATAACGATTCAACGGTAGCGGCGGTGCTAGCCGCGCAACACGGCAACCCACCCTGTTTTAGCGATCTTGATCGATGTTTATCGGAAATTGATGCCGCAGTCATGCATATCTGCACACCGGCTGCTAGCCATCTTCCAATCGCTAAAACCGCGCTTGCTCACGACGCCCACCTGATCATTGAAAAACCGCTGGCTAGGGATGGCGCCGAAGCTGAGCTGATCTACGAACTCGCCGAGCGGAGCAACCGAATGGTTTGTCCCGTGCTCCAATTTGCTTATCAGACAGGCGTAAGCCATGTACACGATAACCTTCACAAGCTCGGTATCATCAATCGGGTTGAAATCAATATCGCCTCCGCTGGTGGTCCAGGGCAAGGTGAACAGGCCCAGGAGGTATTACTTGAGATCGCGCCCCACGGTTTCTTCCTGATCCAGCGCCTGTTCCCCGGCAGCGATCTCGCATTTGAAGGCTGGCATTTGCGAAGCACCCGAGAGACCGAATGCAAAATTTCAGGGCTTCATGCAGATGCGGCCTTTGATTTTTCTATCAGCCTCACGAGCCGGCCAACCCGGTGCGAAATGACGGTCTACGGCAGTGCCGGCACAGCCTTTTGTAATTTGTTTCATGGCTACTCACTAATCGAAACCGGTGCCACCGGCCGCGCCCAAAAAATATTACAACCCATCAAGCGCGCGAGCTCAGAGTTGGCAATCAGCGCCTTCAACCTCACCCGGCGCGCACTGCAGAAGGAGCCCGCCTATCCTGGGCTCCGCGCACTGATTGCCAGCTTCTACCGTGCGCTCGCTCAGGGTCGCCCGGGCCCAATTAGCAAGGACCAGTCTCTGGCGGTCGTGCGGGCCGGGGACTGGATGCGGACTGCGTTATGACGGGCTTGTTCGCGCTAAAAAGATGGCCGCGCGGGATCTAACCATCGGGATCGTCGAGCTCGTTGGCGGCGAGTGCTTGGAAAGGTGTTTGGCCGCCGTCAGCACCATGGAAGCCGACTGTGTGGTGACCCAAAGGGCGACCTCGCCGTTTACCACCGAGCTGCAATCGCGTTTCCCTAATGTTCAGTTCATGGTTCATAGTAAGAAGAGCGTTCCGGAGCGGCGCGGGGATATCGTCAAAGCTTCACAATCACCTTACGTCGCACTGATTGAGGACACCACGATCCCCGCCCCCGGTTGGGCCAGAGCCGCGGTTGAAAAACTGCAAAATCATGGCGCCGTTTCGGGTCCCGTCTCGATCGATCCAAAGCTCGGTGCACGCTTCATTGCATTAGCCTGCAGCGAGTTCCATCGCTTCGTTCCAAACGCTGCAAGAAACACAGAGTACCCCTGGTTCGCCGGAAATCATTTCGCCGCCCGCCGTAGCGACATGAGCGAATTAGTCTTGGCTGAGTCTCGCTTGATCGAAACCGATTTGATAGAGCGGCTTAGAGATGCCGGCGATACCATCTACTTCGGTGAGGAGTGTTCTGGTGAATACATCGCCGAGGATCACAAAAATGCCGCCAGCGCTTCGCGTTTTCATCACGGGCGCTTATATGCTGGACGTCAAAAGCTACCCTTGCTGAGGAGATGGCGACTCGCTTTGCGTTGTCTGCTCTTGCCCTTGGTTTTGAGTTACCGAGCGAGCACGGCTGTTCCGACCCTATCACTGTCCAAAAAGCTCCGGGTCCTGATCTGGATATTTTGGTTCGAGACCGCGTGGAGCAGTGGGGAATGCAGCGGCTATCTATTCGGTGAAAGCAACGCGGCCTGCCATTGGAATTAAATGCACATCGGTATCGACGTTTCTTGTTGGGCTAACCGCCGCGGTTTTGGCCGTTTCACCCGCGAGCTGGTGGGTCACTTATTGGCTTATCAACCGGATCATCGCTATAGCCTGTTTACTGATCAATCGCTGCAGACAACGTTCACGGCTGACGTGAGCGAAATCAATGTCGCGCCCGCGCACACTGTTAACGAAAAAGCCGTGGCTCACGACCGGCGACGAATTAGCGATATGTTGGCATTCTCGCGCTCAGTCGCGCGGGTAAAACCCGACGTTATGTATTTTCCCGCGGTGTATTCGTGGTTCCCCCTGTTTCCTGGCACTCGTTCGATCGTGACATTTCACGATGCGATTGCCGAGCGGTTTCCCGAGCTTATTTTTCCGACCCGGGCAAGCCGCTGGGCGTGGCGTGCGAAAGTTAATCTGGCGAAGTGGCAGGCTGATGAATACATCACGGTCTCCCACGCCGCGCAGGCTGAAATGACTGAGCATTTGAACATTGACCCGCAGCGTATCACCGTCATCACGGAAGGCTTCAACACCACATTTAAGCCGCTCGATGGCATGAAGATCCCTGGGGATTTGATCCATCGCTACCCATTTTTAAACCGGCCCTACCTCATTTATGTTGGCGGCATCGCACCCCACAAAAATCTCCTCGGTTTGCTCAATGGATTTTTGATCGCCAAGGACCGGGGTGCCGTCAGTGACCTAAAGCTGGTCTTTGTTGGCGATTGGGGCCGCGATGGCTTCCATGAAAATCGCTCGGAGCTGGACACCTTGATCGCGGCCAACCCCATGTTGAAAAGTGATGTCCATTTCGCCGGGGGGATCGACGATGAAGGCTTGCGGGTTCTTTACGGGCAAGCGCTAGCCGGAGTAATGCCCGCATTCAGTGAAGGCTTTGGTCTGCCTGCTGTGGAAGCGATGGCCTGCCGCACGCCGGTACTGGCAAGCAGAGCGGGATCACTGCCAGAGGTTGTGGGTCCCGGCGGGCTATTTTTTGATCCTTACGACCCCGCCGATATCGCCACGCAAATCGAGGTCATCCACAGCGATCAAAAACTGCGCGAGCATCTGGCGCAGGCAGCGCTTAAGCACGTCACACAATTTTCCTGGCGTCGCGGGGTTGAGCTTCTTTGGCCGCGCTTGGAGGCGCTCGGCGAAAGCTAATGCGATTTTGCATGGTGACCACGTTCTATCCACCCTACCATTTTGGGGGTGATGCCACGTACGTGCGAGCACTCGCGCGTGGCCTGGTGGCACGTGGTCACTCAGTTGATGTTGTGCATTGTATTGACGCTTTTAAGATCGGCGGCGGCACCCCTTCCACCCAACTCAACGATGAGGACGGCGTAAATGTTCACTCGCTGAAAAGCGCGATGGGTCTCCTTTCGCCGCTGTTAACGCAGCAATTGGGCCACCCAGCCCTCAAGCATCGCAAACTCAAGCGACTCCTTGAGAATGACTATGACGTCATTCACTATCACAACATCTCCTTGGTCGGCGGCCCCGGAGTGTTGAGCCTTGGTCAAGCGCCGGTGAAACTATATACCCTGCACGAGCATTGGCTGCTTTGCGCCATGCATACGTTTTGGAAATATCGGCGACAGGTATGCGATAAGCGCGAATGTATCCGTTGCTGCGTGCGCTCCGGTATTCCACCGCAACTGTGGCGCTATACTAACTTTATAAATCGCCAGCTCCAGCATGTTGACTGCCTGCTCGCGCCAAGTGACTACACCGCCGAACGGCACCGGCGCGGTGGTATCACGGCGCCAATAAAAACCTTACCGTTGTTCTCGAGTCTCGATCCCCCGCTTCGACCGCGCGTGCCGCACGATGGGCCTGCGTACTTTGTGTTTGCCGGGCGCGTTACTGCCGAGAAGGGGATAGATGAGCTGCTCCAAATAATTGGCAAATATCCTCGCTTCCGCTTGCTTGTGATCGGCGAGGGTGACCTGCTCACCACGCTTGAGAGAGACTATAAATCCTATCCGCACATTGAATTCTTGGGGCCGCTTGCGCAGGAATCCCTGGTAGATTACTACCGCAATGCCCTTGCGCTAATCTATCCTTCGAGCGTGCCGGAGACTTTCGGACTCAGCGTTGTCGAGGCCTTCGCGTGCGCCACACCCGCCGTGGTGCGTCGCGCGGGCGCGACGCCCGAGATAATCGAGTCTTCCGAAGCTGGCTATGTTTATGACTCTGAACAGGAGCTGATTAGCGCGCTCGACAAACTTGTCAGTCAACGCGAGCTCCGCGAAAGGCTGGGGGAAAACGCCCGACAAGCGCATGAGGATCAGTATCGGGCGGAGCATCATTTCGATCGGTACCTTAAGAACATCGACGAGTTTATGAACCACGATGCGGGCGATAATTACCTTTCATAGCATTGACGACAGCGGCTCGGTGATTTCCTTTCCGCCGGATCGATTTGCACACCTGCTCGACGGGTTAAGGCAATCTGCGCTGCCGGTAACCGATCTCGATACGCTCCTTAGCAGCACCGATCCGGGCCTCGCGATCACCTTCGACGATGGCATGAAATCAGTGATCGATCACGCACTGCCGCTGTTGCACGGGCATGGAATGCCGGCACACCTGTTTCTAACGACAGGCGCGGTTGGCAAAAGCAATCGTTGGGCAACCCAGCCCGAAGGAACCCCAACACTTGAAATGATGTCGTGGGACGATCTTGCACGTTGTCAGGAAGGGGGGATCGCGATCGAGTCCCATACCGAAAATCATCCCGATCTGAGAGCATTGAGCGGAACGGCGCTGCGTGAGGAGTGTGAACGCGCCGATCAGGAAATCAGCACGCGCACGGGGCGCCATCCCCAATACTTTGCCTACCCGTACGGCCTCTACAACACGAGCGTCATTACCAGCCTCCATGGACGCTATCGCGCGTCGATGACTACCCTATTGAACGAGCTACCGGCTAAACCTGACTTAGCGCGAGTTCCACGCATAGACGCTTACTATTTGCGCGATTTTTGCTATCGGGCGTCCCTGGATAGCTTGCAGACGAGAAGCTATCTACAGTTACGGCGTGCGCTGCGGGCCATCAAGCGCTTTGCAAACTTGTAAAATTTCGTCAGCGACCCAAGCTTCATTACGGTTCTCGCGGGTACAAATCGGTTAGACTCGCGGGTTCGACCTTTTTGGATGAACTGATGAGTGCGGTTTCAAACGGCCATGGCCCGCAGGCCATGGAGAATAAACCGAACACCATAACGCGGCTCAAGCGCCACGCTGAACTGTCGCATTTGGCGCTGACCCAAGATCTCGGGCGCACGCCCCCGTTCATGATCATGTTCATCAATTCGATCTGCAATCTCACCTGCGAACATTGCTTTTACTGGCGTAATCTCAATCGTCGCGACGACTTGAGCTTCGAAGAATTCCAAGCGCTGTCACAAGAGCTTGGCCACTTTGAGAATTTGAATTTGTCTGGCGGCGAGCCTTTCATCCGCAAAGAGTTTGCACAAATTTGCGAACTTTTCATCCGCAACAACGGGGTGCGCCAAATTTACGTTCCGACCAACGGTTATTTCACGGATCGAACGGAGAAGCAGCTACGGGAAGTACTCAAACAGGATTCCTTGCAACTGTTCGTCTGTGAGATCTCACTGGACGGCACCGAGGACTATCACAACCAATTTCGCGGCAACGGCAAGTCCTTCGAAAAAGCGATGGAAACCTACGACATGTTGGCGCAACTGCAGAGCGAAGACCCCCGTCTTCGCATCCATACGATCTCGACCGCGACCCACGAGAACATGGATGAAATCTGGCGCCTTACGAGTTTTCTTCATCAGCGGTGCCCGCAGATGGACCACCATAACCTCGCGATCATCCGTGGCGATCGCAAAAACCCCTCCCTGCAGGGCCCAATGCTCGACCAATATCAACAGCTTTATCGCCACGTCGCGACCACCTGGCGGGATCGTGAAGAAGGCCGTTTTGGTTCGATTGTCGAGCCAATGCTGCAATGGGCGAAACGAAAGACCGTCGAGAATGAAAAGCAATATGTCCCATGCACGGCCGGCAACATGACCGGTGTCATCTACGCGAATGGCGATGTTGCCGTTTGCGAAAACCACGAGCCGCTCGGGAACCTGCGGAGGAAAAGTTTTTTTGAAATCTGGGACTCAAACGAAGCTCAGGCGTTGAAGAAAAAGATCCGGGCCAAGTCTTGTTACTGCACAAACGAGGTTTTCTTGTGGCCCAGTATCGTTTTCCAACCGGGCCAACTCTCGCGGGCGCTGCTCTCGGCGCGCCCGTGGCGGCCCGCTGATCCGCCCACTGCAGGACCCAACGCTGCCCGCAGTGACTAGTGCGCATCCGGCATCGGCGCCGGCGGCACTCAAAAAGCTCGATTTGGTTTGTCCGCGTTGCAACGGCGCGCTGGGCGCGCACGACGATGCCTATCTGTGCGCACCCTGCGGGGCGCACTATCCGCTGACCGAAGGGATCCCCGACTTCCGCTTATTTCCTGATCCTTATCTGAGCTTCGCACAAGACGCCGAGCGCACCTCGATCGTACTTGCTGCACTTGAACGTTTCGATCTTCGTGGACTCCTGGAGCATTATTGGAGTTACAGCGACATCACGCCCATCCCGCTGCGCAAACGTTTCGTAGAAAGCGGCCTCATGGGTGATCAGCGCGCAGCTCGATTGCTCAAGGTGATCGATAAGAAAAATCGCGGTCGCCCGCTCGCCGAGCAACAAGTCTTGGAGATCGGATCTGGGACCGGCAACTTTCTCGCCGCAGCAACTCGGCGTTATCGGCAGGTGGTCGGCCTCGATATCGCGATGCGTTGGTTACATCTCTCGCGACGGCGGTTTTTGGATCGCGCAATCGAGCCGCCCGCATTAATTTGTGCTTGCGCCCAGCACCCGCCGTTTGACGCTAGGAGTTTTGACCAAATCGTTTCTGCCTCAACGCTGGAATTCCTCGACGCCCAAGAAGAAGTGTTTAAGAACGCGGCGCGGTTATTGAAAGCGGGCGGTCAAGTCTTTCTGACCACCGCCAATCGTTACTCCATAGCTGAAAACCCCTACAGCGGGCTATGGGCCGTTGGGTGGCTGCCGCGACACTGGCAGAAGCGCTATGTCATGGCCAGAACCGGAGCGAGCTATGGCGCGGTTAATACACTATCGCGACGAGAATTGCGCGCCATGAGCGCTGAGCTTTTCGAAACCCTGGATTTTTTACTCCCAGAGCTTGATAAGGAAACCGTTGCGATGCTTAAACCTGCACAGCAATGGCAAGCCCGAGTTTATCGAGCGCTGCGCAGAACCCCAGGGGGCGATGTGGCGTTATCGTGGATCACCCCACAGTGGGACGTTCATCTGACCAAGGCCTCACTTGATTAGAGCAGCGCGGGTCCATGAGTGACGTAAAAGTAACTGTAATAATCGCCTTAGAACGTGCCGGCGCAAACCTGGCCGAGATCCTAAATGTGCTCGATCTTAAACGTCACCCTGAGGCCGAAGTGATCGTAGTACACACCGGCGAGGCCGAGATCAACCATGACACCGAAGGTCCACAGCTTGCATACTTGCTCGCCCCGCGGGGCGCTCGGATCCCACATCTGTGGCGCGAGGGGATCCGCGCGGCGCGCGGCGCGCTCGTCGCGACAACCACCGCCCATTGCATACCCAGTGGTAAATGGTTGAGCCAGTTGACCGAGCTTGGTGTTGATGAAAATCGAGTAGGCGTCGGTGGCAGCATCGAGAATCCGGACCACGCGCCTGCCTTGAGTTGGGCAATTTATCTCCAGCGTTACGGCCACTACACGCCCGACCATGCGCAGCAAAATGAGACTCGCGATATTGCTGCCGATAACGCGGTTTATTGGCGCGCCGCGATTGCAGCCCACGAAGACCTTCTTGCGGAGGGTTTCTGGGAGCCCAGTTTTCACGCCCGCTTCTTTGCCAATAAGCAGACGCTCGCCTACGAACCGGCATTAACAGTGATCCACGAGAACCGTTATTCGCTTCACGAGTACCTTGGACAGCGATTTGCGCACGGGAGCGAATTTGGCTATTCGCGCGCACGTTCGAAAGCACGTCTTACTCAGCTCGCTCTGTTGCTGGGATCCCCTCTTCTTACCCTTGTCTTCTTCGTGAAGATCCTTTCACGCGCCCGCCAGCATGATGCAACCCGCAAAGGCATCGTCAAGGCACTGCCCTTGTTAACCATTTGTTTAGTCGCTTGGGGTTTGGGAGAAGCACGCGGTTATTGGCGCGCGAGTTTCAATCGCTAATCGCGCCGGCCTTGGCCAAATCCAAAGTGATGCTCGGTAAGCGCGTAGACGAATGCAGCGGCGCTATAAAGATAGTAGAACTGGTGAAAAAAAAACGCCCGTAGCGCGAAGGTAGGACCTTTGCGGCGCGTGAAGAAGCGAATGAAATTTAGATTCGCCAGCACGGTCACGCCCAACATCACGAGCATCGCGAAAGCGCTTGCGGTGACTAAAAACGCCAAGACAGACAGCACCGTCAGACCAGCCAATGCGGCACGGACTCGCTCGCCGCGCCCCACATTTAGGTCATCGGTCAGACCTTCACGCGAAAGCATCAGTCGCGACCAAGGAATGGCACGACGAAATATCTCGGTATGCACTAGCCCTTTGAAACGCCATTCCTTAAGGTGCTTACCTTGGAGGTCCTTGATCATCATGATCCGACCCTCCTTGGCCCTTAGACGATAACCAAGATCGATATCTTCGATTGATGGATAAGGATAAGCCGTCACATCGAATCCGCCGACATCTAAAAAAGCTGTGCGCAGCACCGCGCCGCATCCTGCCCAAAACGTGGAGGCATTGTCGTTGCCGCCCTGGTGGTAGTAGTGATGGACCAGATTTTTATACTGCGATAAAAAGTTTTGGGCATCGGGCGCGAGATCATAAGAGCCCATGACCGCCGTAGGCTGATGCGTTAGCAAAGTCTGCCGTAAGATTCTTGCAGCATCGTCGGCAACGATCACATCAGCGTCGACAAACCAAAGGTAATCGACGGTCTGGGTCTGGGCGGCAAGATTTCGGGCGCCGCCTGGCCCTCCCTGTTGCTCAGTGCGCAGTAGCGTGATTTCCTCGTAGCCTTTAACGAGCTCCTCACTGCCATCGGTTGAACAATCGCTAACGACACAAAGTGACTGAACTTCGCCACTTTTCAACATTGCCCGCAGCGGCGTGAGGCAACGTTCAATCGTGGCTTCGGCGTTATACATCGGTATCACCACGCCAATCGAAATCGAACTCGGATCCAACACTTAGGAACGTGCCCAACCACGAGTTAACTGAGCACCCGATTTGTAAATCAATTTACCGCCGTTGTGTATTCGGTCTTGGCAGCGCGTTTCGAAGGCGCGCTTGAGAGCGTCGAGTTCTTTATCACTCGCGCTTGGAAGCCGCTTGCGGGCCCGCGACGAGAAAGTTGCCTGCAGACGCCAAAAATCATCAATCGAGGCAATCACGCTTTTCTGTCCCACCCATCGAGTCGTCACTTCAACAAAACCGTTAGTGCTCATCAAATTCCTTACCGGCTCGGAGAAACTCTGGGTGCCATGCGTCCATTGCGCCTCCTCCTCGGGCAATGGCTCGCCCAGATAGTCGTCCAACATTTCGTCGAGGGTCGCGGTCGCGTAGAGCGGCCCGCGGCCCATCAGAGCCAGGCCGGCGGTATAGATCCGCTCGAGCGCTGCGGCGAAAAAACCCTGGCTGCCGAGCGGTGGCGCGCTGCCCACCCCAACGACGGTCCGCGCGCCGGGCTTCGATACGCGTCGCATTTCGGCAACTGCTTTGGCGGGATCGGGAAAATGACGAAGCGCGTACAAGGACACCACAGCGTCAAAACTCTCATCGGAATAGTCCAGGGCTTCAGCATCCCCGGCCGCGATTTCGATCTGGCCGTCTAAACCTTCACCCTCGATAAGGCCCTTGGCCGTCTCCCGCATGCCTGCGGACAACTCAAGGCCGGTAACTTTGGTATTGGGCTGGCGCCGCGCGATCAGGCGTGCAACCACACCGGTGCCGCAGCCGACATCCAAGACGTGCGCGCCGTCGGGGATCGCGGCAAAGTCTAATAGACGTTCAGCGATTGGAACAGTAAACCGTTCGGTGTAGCGTTCGAAGTCGCCAGCCACCTCATCGTAGCTGGCCGCATCATCTTTTTTAAATTTATCGCTCATAGACCTCGAAAAGATGAGCACAGTTACGGTTTCAACCGCAACTCAGCATATTCATAAACCTCGGCGGCTTGTTGGCCCCAGAAGCGCCAGGCGGTGGATTGCGCCGAGCGGCCCACCAAAGTCAGTTCCTTGGTCGCTTGTTCGTACTCACGATCCCCAGAAACGAGCCAAATCGCCGCGTCGTCACGGACTACCCTAAGATGATACCCACTTGGCAGGTTGCCCTTAAATTCCTCAATGATCCGGATCCTCGACAACTGCCCTGGTGCCGCCACGACATTAATATTCTTACTTGCCCATTGGGACGTATAGATAGGTCGCCCGTCATTGGGTAGGTTCTCAAAGAGGAGATCTAGATTGGTGATGGCTTCGGTGAAGAATACGCGACCGCTGCGTTCCGCTGATAACACGACCGCGCTCAATAGCTGGATCGCAGCGAGCAGGGCGACGGCGCCTGGAATGAGTTTTCGCCCGGAGCTTAACTGCGAGAGCGTCGCGACGAGGGCCGCGCCACCGATCGCGGCGAACGGCAGTAACGGGATGAGATAACGATCTTGATAAGGCAACGCAAGATACCTCGATAAGCTTGAGCTGCCATACATCAGATAGATAAATACAAAGGCGCCAGAGAGCGCGAATATCAGCAAGCTCGAGCGCCGCAAGCAAATCAAGATCCAACCTGCGGCCCCCACCGCCAGCGGCACGGCGAGCGCGAAATGCGTGGACGCCAAATTGCTGGTCTTCCAATAGGACTCTTTTGCGATCTCCATGAAGACCGGCGTGTCCCGGTACCAATTGTGGCCACGCTGGATCCCGTGCTGTTTGAACAATATGTCATCAGTCAAAACATACAGAAGCGCCGCATCGAGCAATGCGACCAACGTAAACGCGCCGCCAAATATGATTAATGTGATGGCTCTGAGCTTGAGCGTGCCAGGATCTCTTCGAACCAGAAGGTAGGCGATGGTGGGTACCGTTAGCAAAATCCCAGGCTCTTTAACCGAGTAGGCAAAGCCAACCATTGCCCCGGACAACGCGATCAAGGCCAGGCGCGGCTTAACCCGCCCTTCGCAAGCAAAGTAGAGGCTCACGGTTGAACCAAACATTAAAGTTGCTAAGAGAGGCTCGGGTAGAAATACCGCAGAGTGAACAATTTCAACAGCGCTAAATCCGATAATGACAAGCGCCGCCACCGCGGCGATGTCCCCAAGCTCACGCCTCACAAACAGCGTTACGGCTGCGATCAGGGACAACGAGAGCGCAAGGCAAATCGCTTGTGCGACCTCAATGGAACCCAACCAGGCAGCCGGAGCGCCGACCGTCGCCAAAAGCATCAATCGGGCGGCGTGATGGTCGCGTCCAATGAGGCTACCCTGATTAACTAGCCCGCTGGCGAAATCGAAATACGCGGTGTCGTCACTGCCAATCGCCCCGTTGTAAAAAATGAGGTGCAATATCACCGAAGCGGCAAGCAGCAGGGCGAGCGCTGAGCCCGCGCCAGTTGCAATACGGTGGCCTTGAGAATTCATTATCGGTAGGCAACGGCTAGCACGCGAAATGGCGGCAGAAGCTCGGTAGGGTGAGAAAAAACTATTCTATTCGATGTCGGCGCTGCACCCAGCGTTTTCCGCCGGAAAGCCGTCGACGATTCGTCAATATATTGGCAGCAAAAAGCTGGCCACTCGCAAATACCCTGGCTCTCGGGGCCAAAACGCTTTGGCACGTGCCTTGCAAACTGCATCGCAAGACCAACTTATAGTCGCGAACCATGGCTGACAATGAACTCCTCTCGCAAGATGAAATAGACGCCCTATTATCAGGCGTCGATAGCGGCGAAGTTGAGACCGACATCGATGAGCCGGCGGGAGAAGAAGAGACCCATAGTTACGATTTCGCGAGCCAGGACCGTATCGTTCGCGGCCGGATGCCGACGCTAGAAACGATCAATGAGCGATTCGCCCGGAATTTTCGTCAAAGTATTTTTGATTTATTGCATATCGCGCCAGAAGTCACAGCCGACGGCGTTCAGCTAACTAAGCTCAGCGAATATGTGAACACGCTCCTCGTCCCAACCAACCTCAACATCATTAGAGTGAAACCCCTTCGAGGCTCCGGATTAATCGTCTGCGAACCCAAGCTGATTTTTGCCGTCGTCGAGCGATTTTTTGGCGGCAGCGGGCGCTATGACAGAAAAGTTGAGGGCCAAGAATTCACCGATGCGGAACTTAGAATTGTTCGTAAAATCCTCGACGCTGCATTTAAAGATCTCAAAAAAGCATGGAGTCTGGTTCTCGACGTTGATTTCGAATATGTGAATTCAGAAGTCAATCCGCAGTTCACCAACATTGTGACCCCAACTGAGGTTACCGTCGTCTCGACCTTCAATATCGACCTTGAATCTAATAGTGGTCGAATGCAATTGGTGCTCCCCTATTCAATGGTCGAGCCCATCAAGGGCCTGCTTGATTCAGGTATTCAAGGAGATACCCAAGATAAAGATGAACGGTGGTGTCAGTCGCTACATGAAGAAATTAAATCCGCAGAAGTCTCGATTACGCCAACCTTAACGAGCCATACCTCGACCTTAAGCGAAGTGCTTGAATTCAAGCCCGGCTACGTTTTTCCTATCGACATGCCTGAAACACTATTAGCGCGTGTCGAGGACGTGCCGGTATTCCGTGCCGCCTATGGTGTCTCCAGAGGTAATCTTGCCCTCAAGGTCATCGAACCACTCAACCATAGCGAGCTCTCTCCTGTAAATTCTTCCCTCAGCATAGGAATATCAAAATGACCGACGCAGACGCTGCTGTAGAAAACCCTGCGGAGGAAACAGCCGACGACAATGCGACCGACAATGCTGTCGCTCAAGCGCCGATGGATGATCTTGTCGCCGAGGGGCAAGGCACAGAAGAACCCGGCTCCCTTGATAACATTCTTGATATCCCCGTAACCATCTCGGTGCAAATTGGGACCACCGCTATCAGCATCCGCAATCTCTTGCAGCTTAATCAAGGTTCGGTTGTTGAGCTTGATCGGCTCGCCGGGGAGCCGCTAGATGTTCTAGTGAACGGAACCCTCGTCGCTCACGGTGAAGTTGTGGTGGTCAATGAGAAATTTGGGATCCGCCTAACCGACGTGGTTAGTGCTCGAGAACGGGTCGCTAAGCTCAGCTAAATGACATCTGCGAGTAGGCCGCCAAGCCGAGTAACGCCGGGTAGGGATGGGTGATCGCAAAGGTTGGAATCTCCGGTAAATAGTTGCCAATCGGTGCGGGCGTCTCGAAACGGCTGCGAAATGGCGAAGCTGAGAATTCGGACAAATATCGGGGCACGATTCCACCCGCGACGTAAACGCCACCCTGGGCCCCTGTTGTTAAGGCAAGCGCTCGGGCGGCCAGCCCCAAAAAACTAAAAAATAAACCGACCGTAGCCCCCGCCACTGGGTCGTGTTCACGTTGCTCAAATATTTCAGCGGCAGATTGCCACCTAAAGTCCGCGCTATCGCTACCCATAGTTTCGTAGATCCTCTCGATTCCCCGACCCGAGACAACATCCTCGATTGAGACCGGCCCGCCTTTATCGCGCAAGGCTGCGAGTACCCTCGCTTCAGTTTCATTGGCCGGTGCAAGCAAAGCATGTCCGGCTTCGGTGGCTAAAACCCGCGCTTGCTGGGGCCGGGAACGGGATTCGGCACGAGTCTTTGGGTGCCAGACCAAGGCGGGCAGCA
>JBCCEV010000054.1:0-24282 GCA_039030125.1 Pseudomonadota bacterium
AGGATCGCTAAATTAAGGCGGTCGTTGTTGGCTAGCATCAGCGTTGTTATGTTTCTGCTTATCTCGCAAGGCCGGGACATGATCCTCGTTCATGTGCCCGACGATCCGCGATTCGGCGCCACATGGAAATCCTGAATGGATTTGGAGATCGGACATCTCGAAGGCCCGAACGTGGCCCTTGCTGTTCGTCAGCGCACACTGGTCTGGGGCGAGTTCGGTGATGGGCTCGCGTTTGGTCGTCGCCGGGAAGAATGTCTTAAATCGGGTCAGCGACGCCTTGCTTTCTGCGCCGAGCCGCCTGGGGACTCCGGCAAGCGTTATTTTTCCTTGGGCGGTGCGAATTTCGAGGGTCAACTGCTCCGGTACTTGTGCATTGAGTGGGTGGATCTGAATCAACGGCAAGCCTTGGTAGCCAAAAACAAACGGCCGATCTTCAAACCGGGTTCCCTTGGATGGGAAGACGACGTCAGCGCGCGTCGAGCCCAATAATGCCTCTCGTATCAGCTTGATTTGCATGCCTATTCTCAGATCTCGGCTCTCATGGACGTGAACCGTCCGCCCAGTGGAGAGGGCAAT
Source organism: Pseudomonadota bacterium (assembly GCA_039030125.1). GTDB lineage: Bacteria > Pseudomonadota > Gammaproteobacteria > JBCCEV01. Next base: position 577 of record JBCCEV010000054.1, read on the forward strand.
GCGATTGGGGCCTGATAGGGACCCCAAGGCAAACGGCTTCACCCCAACTTGGCATATTTCGTTCATGTTCCATGGCGCGTCCAGCTTGTGCCCAAAAAGCCCGGCCATAGGCCATCACTCAGGTCACCGTAGTGCGAATGATAATTAGTTACGATAATATCATCGGCGATGGCGCACCGTAATCCAAGCTCTTTTTAGCCACTTTAATCTCGGATTTTGCGCCTGCACCGCTCTTTTGCGAAGCCTCATAACCAGCATGGTTTCGAGGCCTGAAGAACCATAGAGGACGCTGGTTCGACGCGGCGACTCCTCGCATATTTCGACTTGGTCAAACAACGCGCAGCAGGGTCAGAGTTTTGGGTGATTCCGATTTGAAAAAGGCGGGCCTTAAGGCCACGGTGCCGCGCACACAAATCCTCAATGTCATAGAAACCAGCGAAGAGCACCATTTAAGCGCGGAAGACATTTTCCGAATTTTGGTGAACGCCGGCGACGAGATCGCATTGGGAACCATCTATCGCGCGCTCTCGCAGTTCGAGGCGGCTGGTTTGGTCGTGCGCCACAGTTTTAACGGCGGACCATCGGTTTTCGAGCTAGCGCCGCAGAGTCACCACGATCACATGGTTTGCGTGGATACTGGGGAGGTCCTCGAATTTTCCGATGAGTTCATCGAAAAGCGTCAGGCCGAGGTGGCCGCGAGGTTAGGTTACGAAATCACTGACCACAGCCTGGTGCTCTATGTGCGTAAGAAAAAACGCTAAGCATGCTTGATTGGGAAGTTTGGGCTGAACCCACTGATCGCTGGTGCGGGAAGGCCGGCGCCCTCGGCGCATCCGTATTCGCTCAACCTTCGTGGCGATGAGTTTGCGAAGCGGTTGTCACCTTTTCTTTTAGCTGGGTCTTTAATTCCCGCAACCGCTTGGCGAGCGCGGCATCGCTGGTTCCAACGATCTGTGCCGCTAAGATCGCGGCGTTATCGGCGTTATCGATGGCCACTGTCGCGACCGGCACACCTGCTGGCATCTGCACTATCGATAACAGCGAATCCATGCCTTCCAAGCGGGTTGCCGAAACCGGTACCCCGATCACAGGCACTATCGTGAGCGCCGCGATCATACCCGGCAGATGCGCGGCTCCCCCGGCGCCCGCGATCACCGCGCGAATACCGCGGTTCTCTAGTGCTTCGCCATAAGCAAACATTTTGTCCGGCGTGCGATGCGCGGAGACGATGTCGAGCTCAAAGGGAACATCGAGTGCCTTGAGCCGCTCGGCGGCTGCCCGCATCACCTCAAGATCAGATGCGCTGCCCATGACAATGGAAACTAACGGGGTTGCGGACATTTCAGTGCTCCCCTGCGCGCAGTTCAAGTTGTCGCTTTATGTTGTTCACTGTCATTAATACTTCTTCGCGGCTGGTGCCCACGACGGTCACGTGTCCGAGTTTGCGCCCCACCCGCACCGGACGTTTTTCGTAGTCGTGAACGAACACGCCGTGCGGTAACTCATCGTCGCTCGGCTTGAGAAAAAGCGCGTTACCGTGCGAATCGCGGGTGCCGAGCAAATTGAACGTGGCCGCGGCGCTCGCGGCTCCAATAGCGCCGAGCGGGAGGCCGCCGACACAGCGCAAGTGCTGTTCGAACTGCGAGGTCTCGCACGCCTCGATGGTGAAGTGTCCGGAGTTATGCACGCGCGGGGAAATTTCGTTGACATAAACCTCGCCATCGCGTGCGAGAAAAAATTCGACGGCCAGGATCCCGACGTACTCGAAAGCTTCGAGGATCTGGTGAATGGCTTCGCGACATTTTGCCTCAACTTTAGCGTCGGCTTGTGCGGGCATTACCACGGTGTCTAACACATGCGCTTTGGGGTCCATCAGAATTTCGGTTAACGGATAGCAAAGGACATTGCCCCGTTCATCGCGGGCCGCCATCAGTGCGAATTCGCGCTCGATATCGATGCAGGCCTCGATCATGGCCGGAACCTCCGGCAGCTCCGCGATATCTGATGCGTCTCGGAGCACGGCAACGCCGCGACCGTCGTAACCCCCCCGGCGTGCTTTCCACACACAGGGGAGGGCCGAGGCCAGGGTCGCCGAGTCTTCAAGTTCGAAAAACGGGGCCACAAGCAGGCCTCGGTCGCTCAGAAATTTCTTTTGCACCAGTTTGTCTTGCACGACAGCCAACACGCCAGATGAGGGTGCGACCCAGGTGCCCTGCGCTTCCAGTTCCGCCAGCAGGGTTGCTGAAACGCGTTCAATTTCGAACGTCACGGCCTCGGTGCGGCTTGCTAGCTCGTTAAGCGCTTCGCGGGCATCGAGGCCTCCAACAATCAGGTTATCGGCAAGTGATCGGGCCGCGCAATGCGCGTCGGGGTCGAGAACGGTAATTTCGAGACCGAGATTACGTCCAGCCGGGATCATCATTTGTGCGAGTTGACCGCCGCCAGCGATGCCAATTGAGCGTCGGATTGACTGATCGCCTTGCAGGCCGGTCCCAGATGACCTTTGTTCCAGGGGTTGGATACTCAACGCTCGCGTACTGTCGTGAAGGAAACTAAACGAGCGATGATGGCCCTTTTGGCCGCTGGAGTAAAATCAGATGAGCCACCTTTCGAGCCTCTTCTGCCGATATCATTTTAACGCCCGGCCAACGTTAGTCTCAGCCTGTCATGACTCCAGCGATTGCTTGCGCGAAAAACGCCAAAATTAAGTTCAAGGTTCTTCACTATGATCATGATCCGGGTGCGCGGTCATTTGGTGAGGAGGCTGCTGAAAAACTGGGGCTAGACCCGCGACAGGTGTGTAAAACGCTCGTGGTTTCGACAACCGCGCAAGATTTGGCGGTCGCCGTGCTGCCGGTCGCCTCGCAATTAGATTTGCGGGCGATGGCAAAGGCTATGGGGGTCAAAAAAGTTGCGATGGCACAAGCAAATATTGTTGAGCGTGTCACCGGCTATGTGCTCGGTGGTGTGAGTCCCTTGGGGCAAAAAAAGCGGCTAGCAACGATCGTCGATGCCTCGGTGCTCGATTGTGAATGCATCTATGTCAGCGGTGGCAAACGCGGACTCGACATCGAGCTGGCGCCGGGCGATCTGATCGCGCTGACGGCGGCCGACGTTGCGACCATCGCGAAAAAGCACTGAATCGCGCATGGGTCGTGCTGCAGGGACTAGGCTAGCCGCCCGATCCCAAGTTTACTCACGGCGGCCCACGGCTCTAATCCAGCGAGGCTCGATGCGAATGGCATATTCCGAGGCGGCTTGGCGGCGCAGGCGAGTTGCCGCCGGCCCATTGGGATCATCACCAAGATAGCGGGCGATCATCTTCTCCATCACCCGGGCGCCGTCTTCAAGATGTAAATGGGCGACGCCCTGGCCCCGCAGCGCCTGGTAACCCTCGGTAAGCGGAATTTCGAAGCCGCAATGGGAATTCCTTGCCAAATTACGACGCATCTGTGTGCGTTCCTGCGTGATACACCACAAGCACTGTTTCTCGTAGAGAAACCAGAGCGTGGAAACCAAGGGAAAGCCGTTGGTCGATGTCGACGCTAAGCGCCCCGGTGCGCGGGCCGCTAAGAGCAGATCGGCAAGATACTCGGGTTCGACATGGACGCCCATTGCAACCGCTAGCGTTTTTTAAACGTCATCACGTGTTGCTGAGGCAGGTAACTCTCGGTGGTGATCCAACGCAGTCCGACTTTAGCCATCTCGCGTTTGACCTGGGCAGCCGTCATCTTATGCAGCGGCTTGATCATTACGCTCGGATCTTCGCCACGATATTCGACGATGACGACCCGGCCGCCCTCATTCAATGATTCGGCCACTGCTTGCATCACCTCAAAAGGGTGGGAGAACTCGTGATAGGCGTCCACCATCAGCACGAGGTCAACCGCGCCTTGCGGTAAGCCCGGGTCTGCTTCGCTTGCCAAGATCCTCTCGATGTTCGTGATTTTTGCGATGCGGGCGCGTTGTTCGATGATGGCGAGCATTTCCGGTTGGATATCGACCGCCAGCACCCGCCCGTCGGGAACACGGCGGGCCAGCGGGATCGCGAAGTAACCCGTGCCGGCGCCGATGTCGGCCACCGAGGCGTCGGCGGCCAGTGCGAGGTTATTGATGAGCAGGTCAGTTCGCTCTTCGCGTTCTCGGCCCGCGCGCTCAAGCCATGATGCGCCGCGATGGCCCATGACCTGCGCTATTTCTCGGCCCTCATAAAACTTGCCGATGCCGTCTCGCGACGCGCTGCCGGTGGTGTAGGGCGAGGCATTGCCACAAGCGGTGGCGACAATGCTGAGCCACGCGAGGCAGGCCGCGATCCGGGTCACAACACCGACTCGAGCGCAGCGGTGACGGCAGAGTCTGTGGGCGCGGTATGGCTTGGGAAATCCGCTACCACCTTGCCCTCGCGGTCGATGAGGTATTTATGAAAATTCCACATTGGCGCCGAGCGCGCGGCCGCTAGCGACTTAAACACCGGATGGGCGCTATCCCCTGCAACCCGCACTGGCGCATACATATCAAAGGTGACCCCATAATTGACGAAACAGACCGTCGCGGTGGTGGCTTCATCATTGGATTCTTGTCGGAAATCGTTGGAGGGAAAACCGGCGATCCGTAACCCCCGGCTCTGATAGGCCTGATAGAGCGATTCCAATTGTTTGAATTGTGGCGTGTACCCGCAATGGCTCGCGGTGTTCACCACCAGCACCGGGTGCCCCTGGTAACGCTCGCACAAATCGACGTGTGTCTCGCTGCGTAACACCCGGACCTCGTGCGCGAAAACGTCGCCGCAACTCGCCTGCGCGCCATGACCGGCCGCTACATATCCAAGGAGGATCAGCATTAAGGAACGTGATGATCGTTTCATGAGTGAAACTACGTTAGGTGCGAGCGGTTGGTTTAGCGCTCGCAACCATCGGCCATGCTATCGTTGCCGCAGCGACGGCTCAGTGAATGCCATTAAATGTCGCTCAGGTCGGGCGGTTAGCGATGGTTAGGCCACATGATGGCCCCGCAGGGAGCAGCCCTACAAAACGTCGAGCCCGGCCTGCGCGCAAGCGACGTCTTCCTCGACGGAGCCGCCGCCGACGCCGATGCCGCCCACGACTTCATCATCGACAATGATCGGTAGCCCACCACCAACAACGGTAGCCCCGGTAAAGTGCGAGAGTCCGTGTACTAGTGAGGGATCATCTTTAATCCAGTCGTAGAAAGCTTCGGTGCCAATCCCAAATAGCGCGGTGAAGGCCTTTTTCTGGCACCCCTCAATGCCCAGGATGGCAGCGCCGTCCATACGCCCGAACGCGACCAGCCGGCCGCCGACATCGACCACCGCGGCATTTTGCTGGCAGCCCAGTTCCTCCGCCTTTTTGATGGCGCCCGCCACCATCTTGGTTGCCGCCTGGTAGCTGATTGATTTTCGCTCAACGGTATTGCTCACCTTCTTACCTCCTCGCCGTTCACTTGAGTCTAAGCAAATACAGGATGGAGACGGTACAGACTTTGTGCAACAAATGGTTGCAAATCAGCCACTTTGACCAGGTGAGGTCCGGGTCGCGATGAGGTAGTCTAGGCGCCCGTTCAGGGAGCAGGCCCGACTTGGGTGACCAAGTCGATATGCGCTCAACGATCAAATCAAACATCAATTGCAGGTTTAAGCATGAAAAAGTTAGATGCGCTGGTCATCGGCGCGGGTCTTACTGGACTGTACGCCATCTATAAGCTTCGTGAGTTGGGTCTCGAAGTGGAAGCGGTAGAAAAGGGCACTGGTGTCGGCGGCACCTGGTACTGGAATCGTTACCCCGGCGCACGAACCGATTCTCAATCCTATGTTTATCAATATTGGTTCTCCGATGAACTTCTCCAGGAATGGGATTGGAGCGAGACCTTTCCCGCCCAAGAAGAAACCGAGCGTTACCTCAATCATGTTGCTGATAAGTTCGATTTGCGCGCGCATATCAATTTCAAAACTGAAATTGCCAGCGCCGAGTATGACGAGGGGGCGGAGCGCTGGTTAGTCACCAGCACTGCGGGCGAACAATACGATGTGCAGTTTTTGTTGGCCTGCACCGGAATTCTGACCGAGCCGGTCTATCCCAATATTCCCGGGCGCGAAAAATTTAAGGGCGTTTGCTACCACACCTCGCGATGGCCAAGCGAATCCGTGAACTTCGCAAACCAGCGCGTCGGGATCGTGGGAACCGGCGCTACCGGGATACAAGTGATCCAAACCATCGCCCCCGAAGTGGGGCATATGACGGTTTTTCAACGCACGCCGAACTACACCATTGCGATCAACAATCCCGAGCTTACGGACGAGGATCGCGCGGCGATCCGCGAGCGCTATCCGGATTTAAAGGAGCGCGTTAAGCACACTTTTGCCGGTTTCCATTACGATGCGGCCGATAAACCGTGGGCTGAGGTGGCGCCCGAGCAGCGCACGGCTTTTCTTGAAGAGTTGTGGGCTGATGGTTCGCTGAAATTTTGGGTGGGTGGCTTCGCGGAAGTCTTTTTCGATGAGCAGATCAACGAAGAGCTGTCGAATTTCGTGCGCGCGAAGATCCGCGGTCGTATCGATGATCCGGCGCTCGCAGATAAATTGGTCCCAACCGAATATGGCTTTGGTACGCGCCGGGTGCCGCTCGAAAATCGATACTACGAGGCCTTCAATCAACCTAACGTCAATCTTGTTGATGTCAACGAAACCCCGATCGAGGAAATTACGGAGACCGGCGTTCGTACCGCGGCGGGTGAGATTGAGCTCGACATGCTGATTTTCGCGACCGGATTCGATGCCGGTACTGGCGCGCTGAGTTCAATTGAGATTCAAGGCCGAGGACGCAAGGTGCTCGGTGACGAGTGGCGCGGTGGGGTGCGTTCCTACCTCGGTATGCAGGTTCACGGGTTTCCTAACCTGTTCATGGCCATCGCACCGCAATCTCCGGCGGCCTCTTTTTGTAATGTGCCGACCTGCTCCCAGCAGCAGATTGATTGGATGACCGACGCTATCGCATTTTTACGCAACGAAAAACGCAAAACGATTGAACCCAGCGCCGACGCGGAGGCGTCTTGGGTTGCGCACCATCATGAGATCGCAAACCAGACCCTGGTGGTTAAAACCAAGTCTTGGTACGTCGGCGCCAACATTGAAGGTAAAGCCAACGAGTTGTTGGCCTACATCGGAGGTGTCGGTGCTTATCGTCAGAAATGCGATGAGGTCAAAGCTCAGGGATATAAGGAGTTCGAGATCGCCTAGGTCGCGAACCTCTGCTGCACTGCGCGGTCGGACTTGCTGGAGCGGGCGTCTGAATGTGGTTTTTTTGCATCATTAACCCGACAGAGTTTGTGGTTTTTATACGAAAAATCCTTGCATCGGCGCACGCAATTCTTAGAATACTCAGCACTCATACAAAAAACGAAGGCACTTAGGTGCCAAGGAAAGTCTGCGGCGTGTTTACCACGGTCCGCGAATTTATAGCCGAGCCCCTGGGGGATAGTCGAAACGACGCGAGACTGCCTCGCGACTGCGAAAGGCGATTCGACTGCTAATTGGTTTGCCGGCGCGCGAACCGGCCAGACAGGCCTTAGGCCTGTCGTGTTGGGAAAATACAAAACAAATATGAGCGACATCCACGAACCAGCTGACGCGCCGACCATCACGCGCGCAGATTTCGCGAATCCCGAAGTCATCCTCGAAGAACGTCCGGTACAGCCGCTTGAAAGAGTGGTGGACCCGGTCGAGTCGGCGTTGGCGGATGCGGTGGCGGCCTTACTGAATCGCCAAAAGACCGATGGCCATTGGCGCTACGATCTGGAGGCCGATGCAACCATCCCCTCCGAATACATCTTGTTGCATGTTTTCTTGGGCACTTCCGATAACGAGCGCAACCAACGCATTTCGCGCTACGTTATCCGCCGCCAAAATGATAACGGCAGTTGGTCGTTGTACGAGGGTGGACCGGGCGAAATCAGCGCGACGGTGAAAGCGTATTTCGCACTAAAGCTTGCCGGTCATGCACCCGACGCCCCCCATATGGAACAAGCGCGCAATTGGGTACTCGCCAACGGCGGCGCCGAAAAGGTCAACGTATTCACGCGGATCACCTTAGCGATGTTCGGACAGATCCCGTGGCGCACCGTGCCGGCCATGCCTGTGGAAATGATGTTTCTGCCGAAATGGTGGTTTTTCAATCTGAGTAAGGTTTCTTATTGGTCGCGCTGTGTGATCATTCCGTTGCTCATCCTCTTCGCACGCCGCCCCGTTGCCGATGTCGCGGCGAGCCAAGGGATCAGCGAACTGTTTCACAGTGATCCGACCCAGCTCCGACATTTAGATGGCTTCAAGCGCGGCTCGTGGATCCAAAACGGCTTCATCCTGATCGACCGTACCTTGAAATTCATCGATCCGCTGGTGCCAAAATTCATTCGTAACCGAGCGCTCAAGCGCGCCGAGAATTGGATGCGCGACCATTCGCAAGGCACTGGTGGTATTGGTGCTATCTACCCTGCTATTGCGAATACCGCGATGGCGCTAAAGGAGTTAGGCGCGCCTGCTGACGATCCCGATTTTGTCAGAACGATAGAGGCAATCGAGGATCTTATTGTTGAGCAGAGCGATGAGACCTACTGCCAGCCGTGCGTATCGCCGATCTGGGATACGTGCTTATCGCTGAACGCGTTGACCGAAGCGGGTGCCCACCTTGATGCACCGTCGGTGCAACAGGCGGTGGAGTGGCTATTCGACCATCAGATTTTCGTCAAGGGCGATTGGCACGATCAAGCCCGGGGGCTCGACGCTGGCGGTTGGGCTTTTCAATATGAGAATGACAAATACCCCGATGTCGACGACACCGGCATGGTGTTAATGGCGCTGCTGCGTGCCGGCGCTCACGATCAGGAACATAAGCTTAAGCGTATCAACCAAGCGGTGAATTGGGTGCTTGGTCTGCAGAACCCAGACGGCAGTTGGGGTGCATTCGATATTGGCAACAACCACGAATATCTCAACCATATTCCCTTCGCCGATCATGGCGCTTTGGTCGACCCGGGAACCGCGGACTTAACGGCGCGCTGCATTGAGCTGTTAGCCATGCTTGGCTACGAAAAAACCTTTCCGCCGATGGCGCGGGCCATCGAGTTCCTCAAGCAGGACCAAGAAGACGATGGCTCCTGGTACGGACGCTGGGGCGTGAACTACATCTATGGCACCTGGAGTGTTCTTTCGGCATTAGCGGTGGTGGGCGAAGACATCGCGCAGCCTTACGTGCGCAAGGCCGTGCAGTGGTTGCAAGATCATCAGAACGATGACGGCGGTTGGGGCGAGAGCTGCAACACTTATGACGACCCAGCGCTTACCGGGCGGGGTGACAGCACTGCCTCGCAAACCGCGTGGGCGCTGCTTGGTTTGATGGCTGTTGGAGAAGTCGACTCGGCGCAGGTTCGTCGTGGTATTGATTATCTGGTGACTTATCAAAACGCCACCGGTGAGTGGGACGAAGAAGAATATACGGGCACCGGTTTCCCACGTGTTTTTTATCTGCGCTATCACGGCTATAGCAAGTATTTCCCGGTGTGGGCTTTGGCAACCTACCTCCGGACCCAACGCGGCGTGCCGACGCGCCAGCTTGAGGTGATTACCGAAGGCCCGATTGATATTGGTCCGATCCCGGTTCTGGCCGGTATCTGAATCCACTCCGCTGACCGCCTGCGTGGTCAGCCCCCTCGATACCTGAGAGAATACGCGGTCGGGCTGCGCCCCGGGGGTTCGTCTGGCGTGACAATTGGTTTCATCGAATCCCGACGCGGCGTCGTAAAACCCACAACAGAAGTCTTTGGAGACGGACAGCAATGCATCAATACGAAGCGCCGCTGAACGATATGCGGTTTGTCATCCACGAGTTGGTCGGCTTGGCGAAAGTCGAGGAACTTAACGGATTCGATGAGGTTTCCGAGGACCTTGTCGACGCGGTTCTTGAGGAGGCTGGCAAGTTCGCCGCCGATATTCTCGCGCCTCTAAATCGCTCCGGCGACGTTGAAGGTGCCCGCTGGGACGATGGCGAAGTATCAACGGCGGAAGGTTGGCAAAGCGCCTATTCCGAGTTTTGCGAGGCCGGCTGGAATGGCCTTGCTTTGAACCCGGAATTTGGAGGCCAGGGCTTGCCAAAGATCCTTGCCACCGCGGTCTCGGAAATGTGGAACGGCGCAAACTTGTCGTTTGCGGTCTGCCCGATGCTGATTCAAGGCGCGATCGAGGCCATTGAATCGCATGGCAGCGATGCACTTAAGAAGACCTATCTTGAGAAGATGGTTAGCGGCGAGTGGACGGGTACCATGAACCTTACCGAGCCCCAAGCCGGTTCGGATCTCTCGAAGGTCCGCTCGAAAGCAGTCCCCGAAGGTGATCATTATTTAATCTCTGGTCAGAAGATTTATATCACCTACGGCGAACACGATCTGACCGATAATATTATCCACCTGGTGCTGGCGCGAACGCCCGATGCGCCGGAAGGCACGCGAGGCATTTCATTGTTCGTGGTGCCCAAATTCTTGGTCAATGATGACGGCTCGATAGGCGAGCGCAACGATGTCCGCTGCGTCTCAATCGAACACAAACTTGGGATCCATGCCAGTCCAACGGCGGTCATGTCTTACGGCGATAACGGTGGCGCTATCGGCTACTTGGTGGGCGAGGAAAATCGCGGGCTGCCCTATATGTTCACCATGATGAACGCTGCCCGGCATGCCGTTGGGCTCGAGGGTGTCGCCATCGGTGACGCAGCCTATCGGCATGCACTGCGCCACGCGCGCGAACGCGTTCAGGGTCAACCTATCGGTGGGGAAGAAGGCGCCAGCATTATCGAGCACCCCGATGTCCGTCGCATGTTGATGACCATGCGCGCTAAGGTGGAGGCGATGCGCGCGTTAGCATACGTGTGTGCGCTCGAGTACGACGTCGCCGAGCGCCATAGTGATACCGAGGTCCGGGAGCGAGCCGCACGGCGTGGTGATCTCTTCACTCCCATCGTTAAGGGATGGTCGACGGAAACCGGTCAGCAGGTTGCATCCATCGGCGTGCAAATCCACGGCGGCATGGGTTTCGTCGAGGAGACCGGAGCCGCGCAGTTCTATCGTGATTCTCGGATCACGACCATTTACGAAGGCACTACCGGGATCCAGGCGGGCGATTTAGTCGGCCGTAAGACTCTGCGTGACGGTGGTCAAGCGGTTGCCGAATTGATCGAGGAAATGCGGGTCACACTGACGGCGATGGATGGTGCCAGCGATGCCAGCGTGGCTGCTATCCGTCGCGCATTAAACAGCGCGGTCGATGATTTCGAAGCGACGGTTGGTTGGCTGTTGGAAAGCGCCGCCGACCCACGCAAACCCGCCGCTGGCTCGGTTTATTACCTGGAAATGGCGGGCTGTGTCTGTGGCGGCTGGATGCTTGCCGAGTCGGCGCGGATCGCTGCCGAAAAATTGGCCGCTAATGAGGGAGATGAAAATTTTTATCGCGCCAAAATTGCCGCCGCCGTGTTCTTTGCACAGCACGTCTTGCCGGTGATCCCCTCATTGAAGGCGGCTATCACCGATGGCGCCGAGTCAACGCTCGCTTTGGCAGCAGAAGCGTTGTAACGGGACGCACGGTTTAGCGGGTCTGCTCGATGTTGAAAGATCTGTTAAGCCGCTGTGATGACTGGGTCAATGAGTGGGTTGTAAATCACGCGCATAACATTCGTGATTTACGCAAATACGCGAAGCTGCGTGTTCCCAGGCCCATGTTTCACTACATGGATGGCGCAGCCGAGGACGAAGCGACGCTCGATCGCAATTGTTCGGACTTTGCGCGCTACGACTTGAAGCCGCGCTATCTGGTGGACGTCAGCGAAGTCGACACCACGACTAAAGTACTTGGGCAAACCATCGATCTGCCGTTGATCTTCGCGCCCACTGGGATGAATCGCCTGTTCAATAATGACGGTGAAATGGCTTCCTCGCGCGCGGCGAGTGAGGCCAACCTCATTTATTCACTGTCGAGTATGGGAACTCACTCGATAGAAGAGGTGGCCGAGGTCTGCGATGCACCTAAGATGTATCAGATCTATGTGTTCCGCGATCGCTCGTTGGTTCAGGAGTTCATGGATCGCGCGAAAGCATGTAACTACGCCGCGATGTGTCTCACGATCGACGTGCCGGTGCCTGGAAATCGCGAACGCGATCTTTATACCGGCATGACCTTGCCACCCAAGCTCACATTATCGAGCTGGCTGGATTTTGCCCTGCACCCGCTATGGGGATTGAAGTACGTAACCTCCAAACCGTTTCAGCTTGCCAACGTCGCACACCGCGCCCCCGTCGACAGTGACGACGTTATTTCCTTGGTGGGCTATCTTCAGCGCGAGTTTGATCCAAGCGTCACTTGGGATGATGCGGCGTGGATGACGGAGTACTGGGATGGCCCGTTTGCGATTAAAGGAATTTGTTGCGCCGATGATGCCGTGCGAGCGGCCGATATGGGGGCTTCGGCGGTGATTGTTTCCAACCACGGTGGGCGCCAACTTGACTACGCGCCATCGCCGGTCTCAGTGCTCACCGAAGTCGTCGATGCGGTCGGCGATCGCGTGGAAGTCATACTCGATGGCGGGATCAGGCGCGGCACCGACGTCGTCAAGGCGCTTGCGCTGGGAGCCGATGCCTGCATGATGGGGCGCGCCTATCTTTTTGGTTTGGGCGCCGCAGGTTATCCAGGCGTGACGCGCACGCTCGACATCCTGCGGCGTGAAATCGTTCGCGACATGGCGCTGCTGGGTACGGCCAAGGTCGAAGATATTTCACGGGAGCATATTCGTGACCGAAGCGAACTTTGATTCTGATATTCCCAGTCTGCGGCGGGTGTTAAACGACTACCGGACGATTGCAATTGTCGGCCTGTCGGCAACCTGGCACCGGCCGAGTCACTTCGCCGCCAAATATCTCATTCATCATGGCTATCGCGTGATCCCAGTGACGCCGGCTTACGAGGAAGTACTGGGCGAGAAAGCTTATCCCACCCTCGCCGACGTGCCGGATCCGGTTGATGTCGTTGATTGCTTTCGCGCGGACCGTGAGTTACCGGCGCTTGCCGAGCAAGCGGTCGCGATTGGCGCCAAGTTATTTTGGATGCAGCTCGGTTTGCGCAACCAGCAAGCCGCCAAGATCGCCATCGATGGCGGCCTTGAGGTGATCTGGGATCGCTGCATGAAGATAGAGCATGCACGCTTGTTTGGAGGTTTAAACCTCGTCGGTGTGAATACTGGCGTGATTTCTTCCGCGCGGCCTCGTACGGGCGCTCACTAATTCAAACGGATAATTCGCAATGGCTGATCGAGATTTTGGTATAGAGACCTTATGTCTCCACGCGGGTCAAATACCTGATCCGGCAACCGGGGCCCGCGCAACGCCCATTTATCAAACCTCGTCTTATGTCTTCGATGATCCCGAGCACGCGGCCAGTCTGTTTAACCTGCAGACGTTCGGCAACATTTATACGCGTTTGATGAATCCCACCAATGCGGTGTTCGAGGAACGCATGGCCGCCCTTGAAGGTGGACGCGCCGGTGTTGCGGTGAGTTCCGGGATGTCCGCGCAAATGATCGCGTTAATGACCTTGGTTGAGGCGGGCGATCACATTGTCGCCGCGCGCACACTTTACGGAGGCACCTACTCGCAGTTGGACGTAACGTTTCGGCGCCTGGGAATTGATACCACGTTTGTTGATCCTGACGACGCGAACGCTTTCGCGGCAGCAGTCAAACCGAACACCAAATGTTTTTATGCTGAGGTGATTGGCAACCCGCTAGCGAATGTCCTGGATATCGAAGCGATTGCGGATGTGGCCCACGCGGCTGATTTACCGTTGGTTGTCGACAATACATTTCCAACCCCCTATCTGTGCCGGCCAATGGACTGGGGCGCGGATATTGTGGTCCACTCGGCCACAAAGTTTATTGGCGGGCACGGCACCTCGATTGGCGGCGTGCTGATCGAATCGGGGCGCTTCCCTTGGGACAACGGCAAATTTCCCTCGATGACGGAGCCTTCCGAGGGTTATCACGGCGTGCGGTTTTACGAAACCTTTGGTGATTTCGGATTCACCATGAAAGCCCGCTGCGAGGCTTTGCGCACCCTGGGCCCGGCTATGAGTCCGTTTAATGCGTTCCTGTTCTTGCAAGGCTTGGAAACTTTGCCGGTGAGGATGGATCGTCACGTCGAGAACGCCCGCAAAGTTTCTGAGTTTCTCGTCGACCACGAGCTCGTCGATTGGGTTCGTTACCCGAGTTTGAAGGGCGATCCCTATTTCGATCTTGCCCAAAAGTACACGCCTAAGGGGGCTAGTTCGATCATGTCATTCGGCATTAAGGGTGGCCGGGAGGCGGGCGAGAAGTTTATCGGCGCGGTCCAATTCTTAAGTCATTTGGCGAACGTCGGTGACGCCAAGACTTTGGTGATCCATCCTGCCTCGACCACCCACCGGCAGCTTGCAGAAGAAGAACAGGTAGCAGCCGGGGTGACGCCGGACATGATCCGGCTATCGATTGGTCTGGAAACTTCCGACGATATCCTCTGGGATATCGATCAAGCGCTTGAGAAAAGCAGGGCGTAGCGCATTGGCACGGCTACTTTAACTATTTACCTCGGCCGATTAGGCTAGCGGGCATTGGTTTTGTCATAGCGACCAGACAATGGCCATTGCCGGGATCTATAGCGAAGAAAAAAAGAGTTTTATTGATTCGATTGCGACCGAGGCGCTTAATTTGAGTCTGCGCACCGCGGTCTCGTCCGCCGACCGGGTGCGGTATTGCTTTGATGACCTGCTAGTTGTCCTCACCCGCCAAGGTGAAATTCGATTCAGCTCTGATCTTAATGACGAACAAACACTGCACCGCACGGGGCAGATCCTAGTCGTTCCCAAGGGCGTGCCTGTCTACACTGATTATTTGGCCCCGAGCCAGAGGCAACCACTGCAGTGCATTACCCTTGAGCTCAGTGCCGAAGTCGCGCGTGACCGTGATTTAGAGAATCGTTACCGGTGGCCTGAAGAGGCGCCCTACGAACACCTCTACTCGCTCGATGATATCGATGAATTTATGCAGGTCGATGCCGCCGCTGCGATTCGAAGAATCGATTACCTAACCCGAGGGCGGTATTCGGCGGCTCATCGCAATGCACTCATCGACCTCAGCTCACGTGAATTAATGCTGTACATTCACCAGTCATCGGCGCGGCGCGCGTTGCGGCGCGGCATCCGGATCCCGGCCGGTACGCGGCTCTCCGAGGTACGCGAATACATCGACTCAAATCTTGCCAATGACTTATCCACGCCGGCGCTGGCTAAACAATGCCACCTTAGCCGCGCCCAATTCCATCAGCGTTTTGTTCAGTTATTCGGAGAAACACCGCAAAGCTACGTCCAAGCTCGTCGCTTGCATACCGCGCGGCTGTTGTTGACCGAGGACCCGGTAAGTTCTGTCGCCGCTGTCGCCCAGCAAACCGGTTTTCGCAGCCCGGCACACTTCTCAACGCTCTTTAAGCAGTACACCGGCTTATCACCTTCAGCGTTTCGAAGACGGCGCGTGACAGCCTAAACCGCTTTGCCTAGGACGCCGGTATTCTTTCTTGGGGCGCCGGTTCGCCGACATATGGCTGACTTGCCGGTTGTTGCTGCGTCGCGATTACTGTTATCCCTGCCCCCCGAAGAGAGACTTGAGGGGAAAGGTGAATGTCCTCGACGTTGCACAGTGCGGGCACCCATCCGACATCGGCAATAGAATCAGCGCTTACCACGATACTGCGCTTTGTATTCACTGCGGGCTGCGTTTTTTACGCGGTTCTAGCATTTGATTATTTCTTGAGTTTTGGCACCGGCCGAGAAGGGCTGTGGTTGCAATTGTTCGCGCTTTTGGTGTCGAGCGAGCATGTGTTGGGCAGCGGTTCGGTCCATGTCGATCAGGCGATCGCTTACCGCAACGGTTATGACTTTCTATTAATGCATACCACCATGGGTGCCATCGCGATGGCTATTGGTCCGTTCCAATTCATTCGCGCGGTGCGGCGGAAGTACCCTCACCTGCATCGCAGTGCGGGCAAGATCTATTTACTGGGGATCTTGTTGAGCATGATCGGCGGACTTGGCTATCTCGCGGTCACCGATCTGGACGCGGTTTTCTCGGGAGCGCCCTTCGCGATCTCCTTGTTGGGTCTCGATATTGCAGTACTTTTCACCGGTTTCCTCGCCTATAAGGCGATTCGCGAACGAGACATTCGCCGGCATCAAAGTTGGATGGCATTCAATTTCGGACTCCTACTGGCAACGCCGGTATTGCGCTTGCTATGGATCGTGTTTGCGCTGGTATTTCCAAGCCTGGATCAGGCTGCCGGGAACCTGGCGATCACGACTTTCCTGTTACCACTTTGCCTGACCGGAATGCTGCTGTGGGTCGCCGTGCAGAATCGCGGGCGCAAACTACCGGCGATTTAGGGGTGCTCGCGCGATGATCGTTTGGCGCTGGGGTGCCGCTTTTGGCGCCTTGCTGGTGGTCTATGTCTTTGCGGGCCGCTTTGTCTTACCGGGCGACCTTTGGCACGGCTGGCTGCCGGTTGAAAGCCGCGAATCCGAGAGGCTCCAGTTTGCCTCCAATCCAGTGCTTTACTGGAGTTACGCCTTAAGCGCGGCGGCGGCGATTTGGTTGGGGTTTTCCGGCCTCGCCTCGATCGTGCGCCAGGGCCGCGTGTCCGGTGGGTTTCTCGCCGCGTCGTCGCTTGCCGCTGTAGCCGGCATTGGGCTTGCCACTTATCAGCGCGATAATGCTTTGGGTGGCCTCACTGCGGTTTTTTATTGGTGGAGCTTCGGCGCAATATGGATTTTCACGAACCTCGTTAGCGCCGTAGCGGTGCGTCACGGCTCACCGCTGGTGGGGCGTGATTGGGCGCTCTACAGCGTCGGCCTCTCCTTGGTACCGGTCTCGGCACTGCCGCAAATGCCGCTTTGGGTGCTGCTCGATTCAATGACCGTCGATGAAGCGGCCCTGACGGCATTTATTGCTTCGTTTGCGGCGCATTATGTGATCGCGCAGTACCTGATCCTTGAGGTTTTAGATCGCAAATCGACATAATCGCTGCTCGGCCGGGGGATTTCGGTGCCCGAATTATCGGTTTGTCATCTTTGCGGCAACCGAATTAAGTTGATCAGGATCCTAGGTCGCGGATAATTGCACCGATCCATAGCGGCCGCTCAACCATGATCGGCCGCGCCACGAGGAGGCGATCTAATGGCATCAATGAGCGAGAAAATCTCCGCATGTTTGGCGGACGGTGGCGACATGCTATTAGGCGACGACGCGACCAGTCGCTCAGCGGGTGTCTGGCGCGACGATAGCGTGCAGGCGACGATCATTGTGCGCCCTCGATCAACCCAAGAAGTTTCCGAGGTTCTAAGGGTTTGTCACGAGGAAGGCCAAAGCGTGGTAACCCACGGCGGATTGACCGGACTGGTTAATTCGGCCGACACCACCGCAGCCGATGTGGTGCTCTCGATGGAGCGCATGAATAACATCATCGATATTGATACCTTGGGTCGCACCATGACCGTCCAAGCCGGCGTTCCCTTGCAACAGATCCACGATGTCTGCGCCGAGCACGGGCTTATGTTTCCGGTCGACTTAGGTGCGCGCGGCTCCTGCCAGATCGGGGGTAACGCAGCAACCAATGCTGGGGGGCTGCGCGTTATTCGCTACGGCATGACGCGCGATAACATTCTCGGCATTGAAGCGGTATTGGCCGACGGCACCATTTTATCGTCGCTCAATCAGGTGCTTAAAAACAACGCCGGTTACGATTTGAAGCAGTTGTTTATTGGCAGCGAAGGAACCTTAGGAGTGGTCACGCAGTTGGTCTTGCGCCTGCGCACCGAGCTACCAGCGGAGCACACCGCGCTTGTTGGCTTTAGCGACTATCAGCGAGTACTGAAATTCCTTTCCTATTTCGATGGCGCGCTTGCTGGCAATCTTTCCGCCTTTGAAGTGATGTGGCCAGATTTTTTTATGCACCAGCGCGCAAAGTGCGAGGTCAAGGGGCTCGAAATTGACGGCGACGCCCGCTTTTTTGCGATCGTTGAATCACTGGGTGTGGATCACAGCCAAGAGGCCGAGACCTTTGGTGCCGCGTTAGAGGGCGCTATGGAAGAAGGTTTAATTACCGATGCGGTGGTCGCGCAATCAGATAACGATCGCGCGGCGATTTGGAAAATCCGCGATGAGGTCGAACATTTGTTCGACGGTGGCGAACATATGTTCTTTGACGTCAGCCTCGCTATCCGGTCGATGAATGAATACGTCGATGAGGTCCGCGCGAACCTGGCGAAGCAATCGTTCGATTCTCAGTTCTATAGCTTCGGCCATTTGGGTGACGGAAATTTGCATTTTTGCGTGGTGTGCAAATCCGATCTTGCCAAATACCAACCCACTATCGAGGAGTGCGTTTATCAACCCCTCGAACCTCTGGGCGGTTCCATATCTGCCGAGCACGGCATTGGTTTGCAGAAGAAGGCCTATTTGTCGTTAACCCGCAGTGATGCGGAGATTGCTGTCATGCGAACACTTAAGCACGCCATGGATCCGAAAGGAATTTTGAACCCCGGCAAAATCTTCGATTTCGAAGGACCCGTTTCTATCCAATAAATTCAGAGCGATAAATGTCTTTCGCGCGCATTCTTGGCCGGCGCGAAGTGATCGCGCTTGCCTTTGGCGCGATGGTCGGCTGGAGTTGGATTTTTCTTACTGGTACCTGGGTGCTACGCGCCGGGACGATTGGTGCGATCGCGGCCTTTGTGATCGCCGGGATCGTCATGGTTCTCATCGCACTGACTTACGCAGAGCTGGCCGCCGCCATGCCCAGCGTGGGTGGTGAGCATGTTTATACGGAGCGCGCGTTTGGGCGCGCCATCTCCTTTGTTTGCACGTGGTCGTTGCTTTTAGGCTACGTCTCGATCGTGGCTTTTGAGGCGGTTGCGTTTCCAGAGGCGCTGTCTTATTTGTTTCCACAACTCTCCGTTGGCAAGTTATGGCAAATCGCGGGATCGGATATCTACCTCAGCCACGTTGTCATTGGGATCGGCACCGGCGCCTTAATTACGGCAATCAACGTTCGGGGGCTGGTGGGTGCCGCGCGCCTGCAAACGATTGTGACCACGTTCATTTTGATCGCGGGGATTTTTTTGATTCTGGGAACGATCCTTCAATTCGATGTAGCGAATCTCGAGCCCCAGTTTAGCGGTAGCATCATTGGGATAGGTGCGGTCATCGTCATGTTGCCGTTGATGTTCTTAGGTTTCG
Source organism: Pseudomonadota bacterium (assembly GCA_039030125.1). Taxonomy (GTDB): domain Bacteria; phylum Pseudomonadota; class Gammaproteobacteria; genus JBCCEV01. The sequence goes on from JBCCEV010000054.1 coordinate 19,938, forward strand.
ACGTCATTCCACAGGCGGCTGAGGAGATTAATCTGCCGCCCGAGAAGATTGGTATCTTGATTGTGGTTTCATTAGTCATCGCGGTGTCTTTCTACACCGCCATGGTTGCCGCGGTTGGATTTGGTTTGCCGGGGGCGTTGCGCGCCACAAGTAACTTAACCACCGCAGATACCGCGGCGCGGGTTTGGGAGGGCGAATGGGCAGCCAAGATCATCGTCGTCGGTGGACTCGCCGGGATTGTGACAAGTTGGAATGCGTTTTTGGTCGGCTCATCGCGATTGATGTACGCGCTTGCTAAAGATCAGATGTTGCCCCGATCGCTTGCCGTCCTGCACCCGCGACGCTCAACCCCGCATTACATCTTGTGGTTGATTTTCGCGGTGTCGGCCGTGGCGCCGTGGTTTGGACGTCCCGTACTTGTTTGGCTTATCGATGCGGGAAGTTTAGGAGTGATCATCGCCTATGGCGTGGTCGCGGCCTGCTTTCTCAAACTGCGGAGCGCGGAACCTGATATGCCCCGTCCCTATCGTGTTCCTTATGGCCGGACCGTGGGAATACTCGCTTTGGTATCGTCGGCGGGGATCGGGTTGCTCTACTTGCCATGGAGCCCAAACGCGCTGGTTTGGCCTCAGGAGTGGTTGATTTTTGGAGGCTGGGCAATGATGGGCTTACTTATGTTTAATGCAGCGAAGCGTGCTTCATGAGCGAAACCTCGCGTGGGCTCTCCCGTCCTGATTGGGAAACATTCATCAATGCCCATGAGCTAACGCACGTTGGGGTTGGCTGCGTCGACTGGGAGGGACGGCTGCGTTCCAAACAATACGCAAGCGAGAAAATCTTGGCGTCGGCTCAGTTGCCAATCACCAGTGCGGTATTTACCGGCGATCCCGTGGAGCAGCCGATTACCACATTGGCACTTGAGGACCCCGCGAACGGCTATCCGGATGCGTTGATCAACCTTGATGAAGCGGTGGGGTTTAAATTTCCGTTCGATCATGGTGGCGACGGTTTGATCATGCTCGGATGTATTACCGGCGATCTTGCCGATCATTGTCCGCGCAGCATGTTGCAAAAAGAACTTGGACGGTGGCAGCGTATCGACCGGCAGGTTCGGGGTGCGTTTGAAATCGAATCCTATCTGCTGCGCGAAACGACGCGCTCGATGGCCGGTAAGTCCCCGGAGGCGCTGTGCTTTTCCGAAGCGTTTGCGCGGATGATGTCGTTTATCGAGCAAAGCGATGCAAGCGAATTTTTGAATTCGCTGACCTCGTGTTGTGAAGTAATGGGTATCAAAATTCGGGCGGTTCACGGCGAACATCTGCGCCTTTTAGAAACGGCGCTGGCGCCTGCGCAAGGCGTGACAATTTGTGATCACGCGCTGTTATACAAGTCCATCGCAAAAATTGTCGCCCGGCGCCAGCACATATTGGCGAGCTTTATGGCCCAGGCGAGCGCGGCGGCGGAAAGTGCTGGCGCGCACCTCAACTTATCGTTTGCCGATGGCATTGGCCGTTCGACGCTCGTTGATGGGGATGACCTTTTGCTCAGTGATGAGGGCCGATTTTTTATTGGCGGTCTGCAACGTTACTTACCAGAACTCATGGTTTGTCTGGCGCCAAATATTAATTCCTACAAGCGTTTTGTTCCGCCAAATATCTCGCCGCTGAATAACACTTGGGATTACGAAAACAAAACTGCAGCCTATCGGGTGGCGGGAAGCGGTGCTGATCGCCGCATAGAAATACGCGTACCCGGAGCGGACACCCATCCTTATCTTGCGCTGACAGCGGTTTTAACCGCCGGTCGGCGAGGTATTGGTGAGCGCGCTGAACCAAGCGCTCCAAGCGCGGGGAATGCTTGGAGCGACTCGGCGCCAAGCGGCCCGCCGTGGCCCCGAGACCTGAGTGCGGCGGTGTCTGCGTGGCGCGGTTCTGCCTTGGCGAAATCGACTTTCGGAGCGAGCTTCGTGGAGGCTTACGCACTCACGCGAGAATGGCAGCTCGCGGCGTTTGCCCGAGCCGTCACGGACTGGGAACTCCAAACCTATGCCTACAATGCGTAGCATTAAAACATGAGCGCCGAGGTGCCAAAGCCCTATCGGCGAACGTTCACCGTTAAGCCAGCTTGGTTAGACGAGAATGACCACATGAACGTCGCCTACTATCTATCTGCACTCGATGACGGCAGCGAGGCGCTGTTTGAAGATATCGCCTTGGGTTGGGAATACACTCGTGATGGCGCCGGTACGATATTCGTCGCCAGTTGTAATATCGATTTCCGTCGCGAATTATTAAGCGGTGACAACATCGAAGTGAGAACACAGTTACTCGCTTTTGATAGTAAACGCATCCATTGCTACCTCAGTGTGCACAACGCTGATGAAGCTTATCTAGCGGCTGAAGCAGAGCAACTGTATCTGCACATGTCGTTGGCAACCCGTCGGCCGGCACCGATCCCCGAGGGACCAAAACAGCGCTTGGCAGAAATCGAGCGCGTTCACCGTGAACTACCGATACCCCCTTTTGTGGGGCGCAAAATGGGCATGGATTGGAAACCGAAATGAGGCCGCAACGGCGGATCATTACCGGCGTGGTTATGATGAGAGGAATAGTGCTATGGCTAAGGTTGCTTTTATTGGGCTGGGTAATATGGGCTATCCGATGGCGGGTCATCTCGCGGCGGCCGGTCATCAGGTAACGGTCTTTAATCGCACTACCGCCAAAGCACAGTCGTGGCTAGCCCAGCACCAAGGCCAGGGCGCCGCCACGCCGGGCGCAGCCGCCGCCGACGCGCGTTTCGTTTTCAGCTGTGTGGGTGGGGATGACGATCTTCGCGAGATCACCACGGGGGAAAATGGCGCATTTGGCGCGATGGGGGCGAATTCAACGTTCATTGACCACTCCACAACCTCCGCGACCGTTGCTGAGGAACTCGGCGCCGTGGCGCGCGAGCTTGGCCTTTATTTTATCGACGCGCCCGTTTCCGGCGGACAGGTTGGTGCGGAGAAGGGCGTACTAACCGTGATGTGTGGCGCGGACCAAAGGGGCTTCGATGCCGCTAAACCGATCATCGATTCCTACGCCCGCGCGTGCACGCGAATGGGTCAAATTGGTACTGGCCAGCTCACCAAAATGGTCAACCAGGTTTGCACTGGTGGCCTTTTGCAGGCGCTTGCGGAGGCGCTCAACTTCGGTCAGCGTGCCGGTCTTGATATGGACACCGTCCTTGATGTGATCTCCAAAGGTGCGGCGCAATCGTTTTTAATGGATAACCGCGGGTCCACGATGTGCGAGGGAAAATATGATTTTGGCTTCGCCGTCGATTGGATGCGCAAGGATTTAGGGATTGTGCTCGATGAGGGGCAACGTAACGGCGCCGAGTTGCCCGTCACCGCGCTTGTTGATTCGTTCTACGCGGAGGTTCAGGCGCTTGGCGGCGGCCGCTGGGATAACTCTAGTTTAATCGAGCGCCTGCGTCGCCGGACGAATGCCAACCAGTCGTGAACATGCCGCCAGCTCGTGCGAATCTAGGGCCGATGAAGTTGGAGGAAAACCAATGAAGTTGCGCATTGGCGTGGCGCTAGCCATCCTATTTCTAGGCGCCGTGTTGGGCGCTTGTGAGAAAACGGCGCCGCCAGCGGCACATGATAGTTGGCATGACGTTCCGGCATCAGGATTTGATTCCTACGAGGAACTCTATTTGCCGTACGTGATCCCCGTTGCCCCCGCTCAACAGGCGGAAGCAGAGGGCCGTCTGCGCGATGGGACTTGGTGGCAATTATCGCCAAGCGAGGCGCAATATTTCACCGATAGCCAAGTGCGTGTCCCCAGGGAGACGATGCCTTATCTGGTCCGCGGCCTAACCTCCGACGGGGGTGCCGTACATGTGCGTGTGGCGCCTCCCAATATTTGGGTGGTCGGCGAGCATCTCGAAGATGCCCCCGTGGTTCGCCAACCCGTGGTCGTCATGTTGTTGGAAACGCCTATTGGGGTATTCGTTTCTTCGCGCTAGCACTACTCGACGGAGCGCAGAGCGCCAACGGTACGGATCGCGGTCGCGATAATAATGACGGTGCCGCCAAGCAGGCTGAAAGTGCTGGGCTCCTCGCCGTGCAGCCACCAAACCAGCATCGGGCTCAGCACCGGCTCAATGAGCATGATCAGCGACACCTCAAGTGCCGTGATATGACGCATGCCGCGTGAGATCAAATAAAACGCGAAGCCGAGCTGCAGTGTCCCCATGTAGGCGACAAGCGTCCAGTCTCCAACGGTGCCGCTAGGAACACCGGTGATTGGAATAATCAAAGCGGCGAGTAAAAAATTGGCGAACACGACCGAGGCAATCG
>JBCCEV010000055.1:0-24209 GCA_039030125.1 Pseudomonadota bacterium
CTAATCACGCTGGCCGGTGAGCACTTGATCGGCCACGTCGTTCGCCGTTTCGCGCCACAGGTGGGGGAATTACTCATCAGCGCCAACCGCAATTCAGACATTTACAAGACGTATTCGCCGCGCGTGATCGCCGATTCCATTCCAGAGTATCCAGGACCGCTCGCCGGGATCCTCTCCCTGATGATAAGCGCAAAAGCGGACTATCTCGCGATCGTTCCCTGCGACAGTCCGTTTCTCCCCGAAAACCTCGTCCATGCACTGGCGCGCGAACGAGAACAAGCCAACGCCGAGATCGCTGTCGCCAGCGTAAACGGAAAGTTACAACCTGTTTTCGCGCTGATTGACACCACGCTAACGGAATCGCTCAGACAGTATCTAACAGCCGGCGACCGTAAAATCGACCATTGGTATTTCCAACATAACGCGCTTGAAGTCGATTTCAGCGCCGCTGCCGACGCTTTCGAGAATATTAACTCGCCGGCCGATCTTGCCGACGCCGAGCGGCGTATTGGTTGAAATGAGCAGCCGCGGCGCACACCCTCCAGTACTTGGATTTATCGCCCCAAGCGGCACCGGTAAAACGACGTTGATTGCGGCGCTTATTCCGCTGTTGCGCGCCAAAGCAGTTCGGGTCGCCTGTCTGAAACATACCCATCACAATTTTGATATTGATTATGAAGGGAAAGACTCTTACCGCTTCAGGGAAGCCGGTGCGACCCAAGTGTTAGTGGGTTCGCCAAAGCGCTGGGCGCTGGTGGTTGAGCGCCAACAAGAGGACGATCCACGGATCGACAACATGATCGAACACTTGTTCCTTGACCCCGTTGATCTGATCATTGCCGAGGGATTCAAGCGCGACCGCTATCCCAAAATCGAGGTCCATCGCGAGAAGCTGGGCACACCCTTGTTCTGCTTGGATGACGATTCTATTATCGCTGTGGCTACCGACAACGAGAAACTGGTACCGCACGACAACACAACGCTGCTACCCCTGAACCAGCCGAGCAAAATCGCCGAATTTATTTTGGAGTGGATGAAAAATGCCACCAACTGAACTCAACGTTCAGCGTGACCCAAGCTGCGAAGACGATTTCGACGATGCGTCTTTGAGCGCCAATGATGCGAGGGTGCGGATCTTAAACAATGTTGCCGTCATTAGCGGCGAACACCGCGTGCCCGTTAGAGATAGCCTGCGGCGTTACCTCAGTCGGGATATTCACTCCCCGGTAAACGTGCCGCAACAAACTAATTCGGCGATGGATGGCTACGCGATCGCCGGCAACGACTTACCAAGCACCGGCACCGCGCGCCTGGACGTGCTGGGCACCGCGCTCGCGGGTCACCCCTTCGAGGGTGTTTTTCGCCCCGGCGGCGCGGTTCGTATCATGACAGGGGCACCGATGCCCGAGGGCTGCGACACCGTGCTCATGCAGGAACATGTGGAACACAACGGCGATCACATCACCCTCGATCATCATCACAAAATTGGTCAACACGTGCGCGCGGCCGGAGAGGATCTCAAAGCCGGGCAACAAGTATTACCCGCCGCGCATCTGATGAACCCCGCTGATTTGGGTTTGGTTGCCTCGCTCGGGATTGGCGAAGTGCACGTGCATCGCCGCCTCCGGGTCGCCTATTTCTCGACCGGCGATGAACTCCGCTCGATCGGCGAACCACTCGGGGTGGGCCAGATCTATGACAGCAACCGTTACACGCTGTACGGCATGCTAGAGCGTATCAATGCCGAAATTATTGATATGGGCGTGGTGGGCGATTCCAAACAGGCGGTTGCCGACGCCTTCGCCGCAGCATCGCAAATGGCCGACGTAGTGATTTCTTCTGGCGGTGTTTCGGTCGGCGAAGCTGACTACATCAAAGGTGTGCTCGCCGATTTGGGACAAGTCGGCTTCTGGAAAGTTGCGATGAAACCGGGAAGACCCTTGGCATTTGGACTCCTGGGAGATGCCGCCTTTTTTGGCCTACCGGGCAACCCTGTTTCCGTAATGGTGACGTTTTATCAATTCGTGCAGCCGGCACTAACGAAAATGGCGGGCGGCGTGGTTCGCCAATGGCTGACCTGCGAGGCAACAGTCACCGAAACATTAAAAAAACGCCCGGGTCGCGTTGAATTCCAGCGCGCCGCCATGAGTCGTGATCACCGAGGCCGTCTATTGGTAACACCCACGGGCGATCAGGGCTCGGGGATCCTCCGCTCGATGTCGAGCGCCGATTGTTTAATCGTGCTGCCGATTGACTCTGCCGGCGTTGATGCCGGTAGCGTCGTGGAAATCCAACCTTTCAGCGACTTCATGTAGGGCCGCGCGCAATGGGAATGTTGATCGATGGACGATGGGAATCCGACGATGTTTCTTCGACGGCTAAAGACGGTTCTTGGCGGCGGGCACCAAGTTCTTTTCGAAACTGGCTGCAGACTAGCGACGCTGATGACTCGCAATTCCCTGCCGCTCCGAGCCGCTATCATCTTTATGCAGCCTGGAATTGCCCGTGGGCACATCGCGCGCTGCTCGTTCGCAACGCCAAGGGCCTAACGCCGCATATCGCGGTGTCGTTCGCCAAACCTGCCCGCAGCGAACAAGGCTGGATCTTCGCAAGCGATGGCGAATTTCGTGACCGCTTATTTGGCGTTCATGCCCTCCATGAACTCTACACCCGCGCTGATCCCGGGTTCACCGGTCGCGTCACGGTGCCGGTGCTCTGGGATACCGAAACCGACAAAATTGTCAGTAACGAGTCGGCGGATATCGTGCGCATGTTCAATGATGCTTTCGCCCGCTGGACGCCCGGCGCAGTCGATCTTTACCCTGAGTCTCATCGCCGCGAAATCGAGCAATGGAATGAACGGATCCACCGCACCGTGAACAACGGCGTTTACCGCGCCGGTTTTGCGACTTCACAAGCCGCCTACGATGAAGCCGTCAGCGCACTTTTTGAGACCTTAGAACTGATTGAACGAACGCTGCAGCAATCTAGATATCTGTGTGGCGACGATATTACGGAGGCTGATTGGCGTTTGTTCCCAACCCTGGCGAGGTTCGATGTCGCCTATCACAGCGCATTTAAGTGCAACCTTAAGCGTATAACGGATTTTCCAGCGCTGTGGAAATATGCACGTCAGCTCTATCACTGGCCGGGCGTCAAAGACACCGTGCGGTTTGACGTTTACCGGGCTGGCTATCATTCAAAAAGTGAAAAGCGCAATCCTCATGGGATCGTTCCGATCGGCCCGCAGATCGCTTGGAACGCTGCTTAGTCGGTTAAGCGGTTAAGCGGTTAAGCGGTTAAGCGGTTAAGCGGTTAAGCGCCCGCGATTGTGAGGCGCTTCGAGATCGAGCGCGGGGCCCTTGGGAACCGGGCGATTCGGTTGAATGATCGCGTAGTAACCGGCCTTCATCTCGTCGATATCAACAGTCCGCGCAACACCCGGTAGTTGAAAAAGATCCCGGGTGTAATCCCACAGGTGAGCAAAATCGACAATGCGTTTTAGGTTACAGCCGTAAGCCGAATAATAGACGCTATCAAAACGTATCAGGCAGGCGAACAACCGCCAATCGGGTTCGGTCGGGACATCGGCGAGCAAGAAGCGGCTGTTACTCAGCATTCGATCGAGATGTTCAAGCGCCTCGAAAAGACTATCGAACGCCTGCTCGTATTGCTGCTGCGAGTTGGCAAGTAAGCAGCGGTAAACACCATCGGTGAGTCGATCACCAACGAACTCATTTAACTCATCAATACTCTTGGACAAAGGCGGCGGATAAAAGTCGACTTCCGGATGGTCTGCGACCTCATTGAATTCATCATTGAACATGCGCGCTATAGCGCCCGAGTCATTGCTCACGATGCGCCGCTGTTGCTTATCCCAAAGCACGGGAATACTAACCCGCCCGGTAAAAGCTGGGTTACTGGCCACATAGAGTTCATGCAGATGGGTGGCGCCCAACGCTGGGTCACGATAGCGGCTGCTTTCTCCGAACCACCAAGATTGCTTACCCATGGCCGGCTCAAGCAGTACTAAATCGATCGCCTCCTCAAGCCCCTTTAACGCCCTCGTGACTAATGCGCGGTGGGACCAAGGGCAAGTCCAATTACAATAGAGCGCGTAGCGCTGTGGTGCGGGTGGCAAAGCATCGTCCGCCGTCGCGCTAACCGTTCCATGGAAACCACTATCGAAGCGGACTTGCTGGCCATCGCGCACAAAACCCGAGATGTCCTGCGCTTGCCATTCGCCATCGACCAACATACCCATAACCGCAGCCTATTCGAAACAAGAATGATTCCAAGCGTCCAGAAAGGTCAGCTCTTTCACCGGACGTCGCGTCACCGGACCAAAGTTGCCCTTTGGGTACCCGATCGGAATTGCGGCCACGACCCCATAGCTGTCTGGGATCCCACAGCGCTCGCAAAGCTCAGCCTCGAACAACTGGTGAAGCGTGGTCAAACTCGCGCCCAAACCTTTGGCACGACAGCCCAACAGAATATTCTGAACACACGGATAGACCGAGCCGGGAGACGGTGGCGCGATGCCCTTGCGCTGATCATGCGGGACCGCGAAGGGCCAGTCCCTGATCCCGCAAACAAGAAGAATGACGGGCACATCTTTCATTGTCAGCCCAAATTTTGCCGCCGTTCGCATATTGCGCGCGAACGCTGAGTTGTCGCTTGGGTCAACTTTGAGATCACGAAACGCATTTTCAAAGGCTTCCTGATAGCGTTGACCAAAAAAAGCGCGCAGCTCCGGGTCTTTCAGAATGACGAACCGATAGGGTTGCGTATTCATACTGTTCGCCGCACAGCTAGATGCCTGCAGAATTTCTTCCAACACCTCGTCGGGCACCGGATCCGGCTTCAAGCGACGCATCGGCCGCAAGTGGGTCATGATATGGAAAAGATCTTGGTTATCGTTCATTGAGGTTCCTATCGTGTTAACTCGCCCGCCGGGCCGACATAATGCTGTAGCCGCCGCTGATGGGCTTGCGCACAATATTGGTTAAGCCCGCCTCGCGAAGCCAACCGCGATATTCAGACTCAGTATAAGCTTGACCGTTCTCGTAAACGTTCAAAAACATGACGTTTACGGCGACCGCGTCGAGCGGCGTCAAACGTGAGTCGTCCAGCATGCGCCCAAAAGCAAAAAATTCACCGCCCGGTTTTAGCGTTGCGGCAAGATTGTGTACGGTTTGCGCGGCGTCGCTGGCACCCATCACCTGCAGCACCGAGCGCACGATCACCGCGTCGTACTGCCCTTCGGGAGGCCTCGCAACAAAATCAGCGTCAATAACGTTGATCCGCTCAGCGACATCCGAGGCGGCAACGCATTCGCGGGTGATGGCCGCCACGTTAGCGAGCTCCGCGACCGTTGCCCGCAGCGCCGGACAGGTCTTGGTCAACGAAATCGCTATGCCGCCCGAGCCCCCGCCCGCGTCGAGCACATGCGCGAATCGGGACATATCAAACTCTTTGTGCAGACGACGGGCCGCGGCGCCAGCACTGGCGTCCATACCCAACACAAAACCGCGAAGCTCAGCATGCGACATGCTCGCGAAATCATGTTTAGCCTGAGGCTGACCGGAGCGGATTGAATCGGCTGTGCGCATCGTTGATGACCAAAGATCCGAATACGCCGAGTGCGCACCGCCGATATAGCGCTTTTTCCCCTTTACCAAGAATTCGCGCGACTCCGCCGTATTGGAGAACTTACCGCCCTCGATGCTCATTAAACCGGCCGTCACCAGCGCGTAGAGCAACGCTCGCAGCTTCGTCGCATCGACGCCGAGTTCAGCCGCCGCTTGCTCGGCCGTTGTGGCTCCCTCGCCAACGACGGTAAATACTTCAAGCTGCATACCCGCCAGCATCGCGAGTGCGGGATAGACGTTGTTGACGTGGGTGTTGATGGTATCTGGCTTCAAGGGCGCCGCGTTTGCGCTCATCCGATGCCTCCGTTCTGTTTTGAATTTAGCCGGGCAGTTGCCCACACCGCCCACCGTGGTGATTGCCGGTGTCTATCGAGATTTTCAAACCTAAGCATTCTTAATCGCCTCCTGTTATGCGCGGGGCTGGCTGATGACGTCCGCGTCCCCTCTGCCACCACCCGTTGCTCTTGCTGTCTAGCTCGCCGCGCCCAACAGCGATGCCGCCCAATCCGGTTTGCTGGTGTAGAAGACGTGATTTACAGCATTGAAACTCTGCAGATTCAATCGATAAATCTCGCACATCGCGACCAAACTCGCTTTGGAAAACAGACTGATATGCCCGTTTCGGGGTGCCGCATACCACCACGAAAGCCGCTGACCACGAGTGATCTGACCATCGGACAACAGTGTGGAAAAGTAAATGATGCCGTTCTCGGCGCGCAAAGTGCGCAGTTGGGACATTAACCGTTTCACGTCGACGACGTGTTCAAAGACTTCGAACACGGTGATTAGATCGTATTTTCCCAACTGGGCAAAACGGTCCGGTGGATCGACAAACTCATCGAAACTCTCGCTGTGCCAGTTACGATCGACGAGCGTTTGTGCCAGCAAGCCATTACCGCCGCCGTAGTCTAAATGGCGAATTGCGCGCTTAGCGCCACCAAACATCGCGTCAATTTTATTCGCGTTTGCCAAAGGCCGCCTGGTCACGTAATCAGGATCAAAATCGATATAACGATCATTGTAAATACGCTCCAAAAATTCATCGTTGGTCCAGCGGCTGAACTCCGGCGCGAAACAGAAGCCGCAGTGTTCGCAAACGAAGTAATAAACAGGCTGCCCGGCGAGCGCAAGGAACTTGCCATTCGCTTCCTGACAAGACTTATTAAAGTCGACAACATCGAAAGGACGACTCGTGTTATCGCAGACCGGGCAAAGTTCTTCGGTTGGGGACACGGCGCGCGTCCCTAGGCGGGCCACAACGCAATGCCGGTGCTCACATAGCCCGCGCTCATCAGCAACAGAGCGACAACGGTGAGGACTTGCGAAGGGCTTGTGCCAGTTTCGTGAAGCTGCTTGGCCTTAATAGCAGCGCCAATGGCGGTGACGAAGAAGCAAAACTCACAAATCGCCAATAAGGTAAACAGCGGCAGCACCGTGCGGCCATTGGATTCTTGCATACCGATCGCAACCAGCAACGCAAAGCAGGCACCAATCGCCAGCGCGAAAAAAGGGAAATTGTGCCGGTTCACCCGAAGCGGTCTCGTGCTTAATGGAAGCCGCTAAGGGTACTGGCCTTGGCCGCGACATTCCATTGCCGCTAAGGTCATTCGCGCGACCGACTTCGCGATATAATCTCACGATGTCCCAAGAGCCCGCGCCCGCCAAACCTTCCGCCTCCGTCGTCATTACGCGTGATCAGGGTGCCAACCTCGAGGTTTTGCTGCTGCGACGTAACGAGAAGATCGTTTTCCACGGCGGCGCTTGGGTTTTTCCGGGCGGCCGAGTGGACGATGCCGACCACGCCGGCCTCGATGACGAATTAGAGATCGCCAAAGTCGCGGCAGTGCGAGAAGTTAGTGAGGAGACGGGGCTAACAGTGACGCCAGATGGTCTGCGGCCGTTCGCTCACTGGACAACGCCTATACAGCTTCCAAAACGTTTCGCGACGTGGTTTTTTGTCGCTGGGATTCCCAAGCATCTCGACGTACAAATTGATAATTCGGAAATCATCGATTTCAAATGGCTGACGGCAAGCGCGGCGCTTAGCGCCCATCGAAATGGTGAAATCAGCCTGCCTGGCCCTACATTTGTCACCCTTCGACGGTTCGAATCGATCACAACAACCGAGGCACTGCTGCAGGAGGCCATGGCTAATCCGGTAGAGCGCTTTGAACCGCGAATCGTGAAACTCGAAAACGGACGTTGCGCGCTTTATCGTGAAGATGCCGGTTACGACGGTATCGACATGGATATTCCCGGCCCGCGTCACCGGTTAGTCATGGCGGGCACCGATTGGGCGTATGAGCGGGATTTCTGAGTGCGCATCATGCGTTAGGCCCCCAGGGTGCGGGGTGCAAGAGTTGTACCTCCTGCGTATCTATCAGCGGCCGGATCTGGACGGCAAAAGCCATAAACGATTCGTGCAAGAACAGCCTTTGCCAAAAATCGCGCCGTGCGGCGTCGTCATCGAACCGCCATATGTGCATCAGTTGATGCAGACGTCCGGTGTCCGTTGAAAAGTAACCGACCAAATTATTCGAAAAGCCACCTGCTTCCAATGCTGGCCAACCCAACTCTGAATAAAGCTTGATCACGTTCGGCATTTCACCGACTTTAATTGAATAAGTACGTTGTTCGTAAATCGGCATCAAATAGTCCTCGTCCACGCGGTTGCATGCAGTCTACTGTGACGGCTCGTTTTACCGATGACAACTGAGCGTTACCAACTCTACGCGGTTGAAGGGTCGTATTACGCCGCCAAGGCTCGTTCGTGCTTGTTGCGCAAAGGCATCGCGTTCGAGGAGATTCGAGCTGATCGAAGGGCGTTTGAGGAAGTCATAGTGCCGCGCGTCGGATATCCAATAATTCCGGTGGTCGTAACGCCGAGCGGCGAGACCTTGCAAGACACCACGGCAATCTTCGATTTTCTTGAAGCAACGCATCAGGAAATCGCATTGCTTCCAGCATCGCCGGTTACTCGTTTCGCTTGCTATTTAGTTGAGTTCCTTGCCGATGAGTGGCTGAAGATCCCGGCGCTGCATTACCGTTGGTATTACGACCGGGCCTTCGCCGAGCGCATGATGGGCGAGAACAACGACCCTGATGCGCCGCTGGAGCAACAACTTCGCGTCGGCGCCAAAATTGCCACACTGTTTCGGAGCTGGCCCGCCCATCTTGGCGTTAGCGAGGCAACCCGCAACGCTGTGGAAGCAGATCTCTGCGCACTGCTCGAAGCACTCGATGTGCATTTCGCGCTTTATCCGTTTGTCATGGGAACTTCTGCATCTCTGGCGGACTGCGCGCTGATGGGGCCTGTATATGCACACTTGTTTCACGATCCCTACTCGGGTGCCATCGTCAGAGATAAAGCGCCCAAGGTGTGCGACTGGATCGAACGCATGCGCACATCCGTTGAGGCAGTGGAGGACCAGCTTACCGATGAGGCCATTCCCGATTCCTTAATGAACGTACTCGGCCTGATCGCGCGCGATGCAGTCCCAGCGATGTGCGAGGCAATGCCGAAACTTCAGTCTTGGCTGGTGGCATATGACGATCGCGACGAATTACCTCGCTATGCGGGTGACTACCTCATCACTTTAGGTCGCGGAACGGCGGCTGAGGCGTCTGCGAGGCGCTCGATTCAGCCCTTCGAGCAATGGAAACTCCAGCGGCTGCAAGCCAGTTTTGTGTCGGCGGATCAAACTGGAAGAAAAAACATCAGGTCGTTTGCAACCCTGATCGGCGCCGCACCCCTGCTCGATATCGAGCTACCCCTTCAAATAAAGCGCGAGAATTTCGTGCTCAGGAAAGCCTAGTTATGCAACCGATCACCTATGAATCAGCCGTCATCAGCGGCGCAAGCCGCGGCATTGGCGCCGCCATCGCCGTCCGCCTGGCCGAATTAGGTGTTAACTCGTGCTTGCTGGGACGCGATAACGACGCCCTCGAAGAAGTCGCGGAGCAATGCCGCGCCGCGGGCGCACAAGCAGATACCGCGGCTGGCGATGTTAGGGATGAGTCGTATCTAAAGCGTACCTGTGAGAAGGCAATTGGACGCTTTGGCGGAGTCGATATTTTGATCAACAACGCCGGAATGGCGGTTGGCGGTGGCGTTACGGACGCCGATCTCGACGCGTGGCGGGGTGTGATGGACGTTAATCTATTTTCGACAATGGCACTCACAAAGCATCTCAGCGTTGGCATGATCGAACGAAAACTTGGAGCGATCATCAATATTTCGTCCATTAGTGGACGGCACACGGCAGCGGGAAATTCGATTTACGCCGCAAGCAAACATGCACTCAATGGTTTCACTGGATGCTTGTTCGAAGATCTACGCGAATTCGGTATCAAAGTATCAGCGATTATGCCGGGCTTCGTCGCCACCTCACTGACCGAGAAACTGGCGCTTGATGATGCCAACATGATCCAGCCCGGCGACGTCGCCGACGCCGTGGAATATGTGCTCCGTAGCTCGCCACATAGCTGCCCCAGCGAGATCGTTCTAAGGCCGCAACTACGCCCTTGATATTTCCTCTAGGGCGGCGGCTAAAGCGTCCGGCGAATTGAGCGCGGGGCCAAAACCACGATTGCTGTGCCATAGGTAAGCGCAATCACTCGCCAGCGGCTGACACGACTCAAGCCCAGGCGGTAGCTCACCAACGCTATTGGGGATCACATAACATCGTGTCCGGGTAAGCGTCCGAGAACTAAGCGCTTGTCGCCAAAGCTTGGCGGTGGCGGGCTCTTGCACACGCACAACAATCCGGTCAGGCGGTGCGATGCCATCCAGGGCGTGACGAAGCAAAGTGCCGTGCGCCGAGGGCCAACGGCCGATATCGGATGCCGCGCCTTGCATGATAGCGTTTGCTCTTTCGGCGTGGGACGCCTGTCCAGTCAACCAAGCCAGCTCCCCCAAACAACGTGCGAGCGTGCCGTTGCCGGAGGGCAAGGCACTATCACCGTTGAGCTTGCGTCGTTGCAACAACGGTTCGTGCGCTGCGGCGGTGAAGAAGTACCCGCCGTGGGCGGCGTCTTCGAAGTGCTCAGTCACGGCCGCGGCAAGGGTGAGCGCGAAATTCAAATCGTCGTGTTGCCAGAGCGTCTCCAGCGAGCATATCAATGCGTCCAGCAAGAACACATAGTCGTCGAGATAACCAGGCGTTTTCACCTCACCGTGTGAGCTGCTCGCGAAAAGTACGCCATCTCGCCAGTGGTTCTCCCCAAGCCAGTTCTTAAGGCTCATGCCTGCGGCAATCAGTTCCTCGCGTTCCAGAATGCGCCCCGCTTTTATCAGGCCGCTGGCGGTGAGCGCGTTTGCGGCGGTCAGTACCTTGTCCTCACGACGTGGGCGCGAACGCTCGTTACGTATTGCCAGCAACTTCGCACACTCACCGGCCATGACCTGCGCGGGGTTGTCACGAATAACGCTGTCGGTGGGATCCGCGAGGCGCAGATGCCACCGGCCGTCCGCCCGCGAGCGGCTCGTTTGTCGGTAGTGACTTGCAAACGCATCTTCACGCTCACCCAAATACGAACCCATGTCCTCCGGGCGCCAAACATAAAAGGCGCCTTCGATGCCATCCAGATCGGCATCAAGATTGCTCGCGAATCCGCCTTCATCAAGCTGCATTTCCTCAAGCAGCCAGTCCGCCGTTTGGCCTGCTACGTGTGCCAACCAGGGCGATTTTGTGGGCACGCTGCGTTCCGCATAGATCGCTAAAAGTTGCGCATTATCGACCAGCGATTTTTCGAAATTCGGGGTTGCCCAATTGCCGTCGTTCGACAGGCCGAAAAAACCGCCAGCGAGATGATCAAACAAACCGCCCAAAGACATCGCGGAAAGCGTGAAATCCAGCATATGAGACATACGGTCGCGGCGGGCGATATCTTGCTCGTAAGCGATAGCGTCCATCATGAATTCTAGTCCTGGCGGATGCGGAAACTTGGGTGCTTCGCTGAAACCGCCGTACTTTTCATCAAAACTGCTGTCGATCTGCGCGCACGCACGCTCAATCAGTGCTGCATCAAAAGCGACCGCCTCGATCTCATCGGGCGGCCCGGCCAGCGCTTCCTTAAGTTTTGATTTAAATTCTTGGACCTTGTCATCCTGCTTGCCATACATCTTGGCGATACCGGTCAGCGCCTCGCGGAAACTGGGCGTGGAACGCGTCTGCTGCGGCGGGAAATAACCGCCGGCATAAATCGGTAAATGATCTTTGGGATCGAGGAACAGTGTGAGCGGCCAACCACCAGGCTTGCGGTTCAGCATCTGGTAGGTCGACTGATAGATTTGATCGAGATCCGGGCGTTCTTCGCGATCGACTTTGATACACACGAAGTTCTTGTTCATCGTCTTCGCGACATTATGGTTCTGAAAAGACTCCCTATCCATCTTGTGGCACAGAGAGCTGGCGGCGTACCCAATGGAAAGAAGAATCGGTACGTTTTTCCGTTTGGCCAGCGCAAAGGCTTCTTTATCCCAGGGATGCCAATGCACCGGATCATCAGCATGATCGCGCAGGTACGGGCTTATTTCATTTTGCAGTCTATTCATCTGGATCACCGCTCCGCGAGCGCTAAAGCTCTATGTGCATGCCATCGAAGGAAACTTCCCAGCCTTGTTGTTCGACAGCTCGACGCTCGTCGGTATCTTCGATAAGAATAGGATTGGTCGTGTTGATGTGAATGAAGATTTTTCGAGCGACCTCCAAATCCGCAAACGCCGCCATTGTGCCGTCGCTGCCAGAGACACTCATGTGTCCCATACGTTGGCCGGTTTTTACGCCGACACCATCGCGAACCATTTCATCGTCAACCCACAAGGTACCGTCGAAAAACACCATCTCGGCGCCCCTGATCCGCGCGGCCAGCGCGTCAGTCATTTTTGCGCACGCCGGAATGTAGAAGAATCGGGTCTTGCCGGCTTGCTTGACCTCGACGGCAATCGTGTCCCCCTCCTCGGTCCCAAAATTGTCGCCCTTGGACTTATCCTCAAGCCACAAAGCGACTTTGCCGGGGACGGCAAATGGCAACACCGCGAATCCCATATCAGAGCCGTCTTGTTCGGTAATTTGCGTCTCAACGTTGAGCTCAACGGTTTCTCGCGCCACAAAATCGGGGTTGAGGACATTGAAAATTGAATTGGCATTTAATACCGAGAGGACTCTATCGCTGCCATAAAGACGCAAAGGTTGCGACTCGCGAAGGTTCAACAAGCCCGCAACATGGTCAACGTCCGCATTGGTCAACAGTGCGCCTTTTATCGGACTTTCCCGCAGCTCCTTTTTCGGATGCAGAATATCGTTATCTGAAATCTGCTGACGCAGATCCGGAGACGCATTGAATAGCAGCCAGCGCTCGCCATCCGCACTGACGGCCAGCGAGGATTGCGTCCGCTGGGGAGCGCTGGGGTCGTTTTGGCGAGCCCGGCGACTATTCGGGTGATTGCAGTTCCATTGCGGGTAACCACCACCAGCGGCGGACCCAAGCACGCGTACATACATTATTGGTTGGCCTCAAATTCTTCAGTGGTTCCAGGGGTGTTATTGGTGACCCAACGCTCACCCTCACCGGTTAGTTCCTTCTTCCAAAAAGGCGCTTTGGATTTCAGGTCCTCCATAATGAATCGGCACGCGTCGAAAGCATGAGCACGGTGGCGCGCCCACACAGCCACCAAAACGATCGGATCACCCGGCACGACTTCGCCCGTACGATGCACAATCAGAAAGTCATCAAGCCCCCATTTGTTCTGGGCCTCGGCGCCGATCGATTCCAAATGCTGCTCGGTCATCCCGGGGTAGTGTTCCAAGGTCATCTCGAGCACCTGCTCGCCCTCGTTATGATCTCGCATGGAACCGATAAAAGAAGCGCTCGCGCCAATGGCCCGGCAGCGCTCACCGAGTACGTCGCGCTCGTAGCTTGCAAGCCGCTCGTAAGGCGAAAAGCCGCGGGCACAAATTTCAACGGTCAATCTAGCCCCCCGTGGCCGGCGGGAAGAAAGCCACTTCATCGCCGTCTTCAACGCTGTCTTCAAGGTCGCAATAGGCTTGATTGCGCGCGCACAACATCCCGTTGGGCAGGTCTTTGTCACTCGAGATCACAGACCAAACCTGGCTCACCGTCATGCTGGGCGCGTACTCGCAGGTTGCATCCCGCGCACCCACGACATCTGCGAGGCTGGCGAAGAATTTAACTTTTACGCTCATAGTGGAGATACTCAGGTCCCGATGGCCCGCTATTTTAGCAGTCAGCGGGCCATGAAAATTCGCATCACGGTGAATTTTCTATAGAGATTTAGTAGGGTTTGGCGATGAGTGAATTGACGCATTTAGATGAGCAAGGCCACGCGCGGATGGTCGATGTTGGCGATAAGCCCGCGACCCATCGTGTGGCACAAGCGTCGGGCCAGATATCAATGGCGCCAGAAACCCTACAACTCATCATCTCGAAGGGCCACAAAAAAGGTGATGTTCTTGCAGTTGCGCGTGTCGCCGGAATTATGGCCGCCAAACGCACGCCAGAACTCATCCCACTTTGCCACCCAATCGCGCTGACCAAAGTCGAAGTCTCATTCAATATCGACGAGACCAATAATGCCGTGCAAGTCTGCACGGTTGCGGAAACACGCGGCCAAACCGGCGTCGAAATTGAAGCCTTGACCGCCGCCCAAATCGCGCTGCTAACGATTTACGACATGTGCAAAGCGGTGGATCGCGGCATGGTCATGTCAAACATCGGTCTCGACGAGAAATCTGGCGGCAAAAGTGGGTCCTGGCGGCGCTAATATCACTTCGCGTACTTAATATATTTGAATCGCGGATCGTCGGGCGTCCCTTCGAGATCCGTGGCGTCATCCGCACCTGGCTGCCACATCACGACATCTTCGATTTTTTTAGCCAGGTCAAAATCTTTGTTGGTGATCCCCTTCGCGGCGTGATTTTGTAATTTCACGGTTACAAATGCGTAAGAAACTGTCAGATCCGGGTGATGCCACCCGGCCTCAGCGAGATGCCCAACGGTGTTCACCACCATCAACGTGCTTTTCCAACCCGAGGTCTTATATTTTTTCCTGATCCATCCATCTCGCAGCGTCCACCCCGGCAGCTCCTCGGCGAGCCGTTCTTCAATTTCAGCCTCCGAATAGGTCTCCTCCGATTTACGTTCCCGCCATCCCATTTGCTTACTCCCCTTGGTTTATCCTGGTCTTTAGGCCACGGCTTGTTGACAATCGCCCGAGTGTAATTTGGTGGCCAGCTCACGGACCGCTTGTTGGTTTATCGTCCCCGTTCGAGACCCTTGACACAAGGCCGAGCGAAAGCCTAAATAGTCCGGCGTCAGCGGTAGATACGCGCTCAAGTGCGAGATATCCAGGCTACCCGCCAGGCCACACAGTAATCCTGCATCGCGCGCGCTCTCGACGAACCGGCGTACCCCGTCAATTCCGATTTTCGTGCCCAAAGCACCGCTGGTTTTATCGGCAGTGTCCAGCATGGCACCCTTGAAGCCGAGATCCGCGAGGTCCCGACACATCGAATTGGTAACGCCAAATTCGACGACAATCACCGCGATCGCTGGCATGGCTCGATTCAATACGTTTTCGAGGATCGCTTTATATGCTTGATTTAAGCCGCGCGCATTCACGCCCACTTTAATGTAGGACAACTCAACGGATTCTAATTCCCCCACGAGGTCACCGTAGCGCGAGGGATCGTCCCAGTGATCACCGAGCGTCGCGGAAACAGGCAAACGCCCGTCCAGTGACCGCACAAGATCTGCGAGGTCCGTGGCTGGCAGCATGCCGAGCGCCCCGGCCTTGGGATTTTTCAAATCGATCCAGTCCGCACCGCCCTTGATCGCAAGGTCCATTTCGCGGGCGTCTTGGACGCTGGCTAATAATCCCGTCATCGGATGTGTTTTATAGTTGCAACGCAACATGGCGTGGATGTGCCGCCACGGCTTCGGTCAGCCAGCGCCAGGCCTCTAACTCATTTTCGCCACCGGTTTTGGCAACCGCGGTGTGTAAATATTTCATTTCACTTGCGACCTTATCGGGGCTCAAGAACTCCAAGCGGGAAATCAAGATAGCCGCTTCCACGATCGCGGCCTGCGCCCGATTAAATCCTTGAAATTCACCATGGATCGCCCTCGCCAGCACTTTACAGAAAAATACCGGC
Source organism: Pseudomonadota bacterium (assembly GCA_039030125.1). GTDB lineage: Bacteria > Pseudomonadota > Gammaproteobacteria > JBCCEV01. The sequence goes on from JBCCEV010000055.1 coordinate 15,827, forward strand.
CGTTGTTCATCGGCAATCATCTCATCGACTTCCAACTCATAGTGCACCAGGGCATCGGCCAGTCGCCAACCCGAAATGAGATCCGTGCGGACAAGGTTGAACTCCCGATGCCCGGTGAGGCAGCCAGCGAAAATCCGCACGTTGTCGGTGAGATTAATAATGGCACTGCGTTCACGGCGCAGGTTGTCCAGGGTTGTCGATGGCACAAACGGGGCCAGGCGAACGCGCCCGTCGACCCAGCGGAATCCCATGGGCGTGACATGACACGTCCCGGCGGCCGTTTGTGTGGTGATGATAGCTTCGATGATCACAATCTGCGTTGTTCCGTCGGTCCACTACAAATGGTTGTTTACAACCAGTTTTTTGGCTATTGAAGACCAGCACACCGGCCCCGCGCCGAAGGGCCACCGGCGCATGGCCAATAGCCGCACTAACTCCATGAAACGCTTAGCATTAGTGAATACACCAAGGATCCACCGTAAGCGCTCAATTTGGCACGTATGCTGCGTAGCCAAAGGCGTTATCCGAAGGCGCTTTTTGCAGCGCTGACGGGCGACACTTCGAGGCTGGCTCCGGCCAGCTATCTTGCAATAACAAATGGGGAGTCTCTCACCATGAAATGGGAAGCACCTTCCTACAACGACGTGCGCTTCGGTTTCGAAGTCACGATGTACATCAACAACCGTTAATGTACATCTTAGGGGTCCCTCGGGACCCCTAAGTTTCCACTCAATCTAGAACTTAAGAAAGCCAGATCTTTGCAGTTTGCAGTGCGACGTCCAAGCCTGTCCAACGATGCTCCGTGGTCGAGAGAGGAATTCGAACGGCGCTTACGCGACAAAGAGCGCTACTATCACATCCACCATCCGTTCCACATTCGCATGAATAGTGGTGAGCTGGAACGTGAAGCGGTCTGTGGCTGGGTTGCAAACCGCTTCTATTATCAAACCAGTATTCCTGTCAAAGACGCAGCGATCATGGCCAACTGCCGCGAGCGCGATGCGCGGCGGCAATGGGTGCAACGCATCATCGACCACGACGGACAAGACGGCGAGGACGGCGGGATCGAAGCTTGGTTGCAACTTGGCGAGGCCGTTGGGCTCACCCGCGACGAACTGCTTGACGAGCGCCATGTCCTGCCCGGCGTCAGATTTCCAATCGATGCCTATGTCAACTTCGCTCGCGCGGCGAGCTTTGAGGAAGCGGCTTGTTCGTCGCTGACAGAACTTTTTGCCCCCAAGATCCATCAAAAACGTCTGGATAACTGGCCCGAGTTCTACCCTTGGATCGAAGCACAAGGTTACAACTACTTTCGCAAACGCCTTTCAGAAGCCCGGCGTGACGTTGAGCATGGTCTACAAATCACGCTTGACGCATTTCTCACGCGTACCGAGCAGGAATATGCGTTGAACATACTGCAGTTCAAACTCGATATCCTGTGGACCATGCTTGACGCGATGTGGATGGCCTATGTCGCGGAAATGCCACCGTTTGCGGGTTGTGAGTCGCCCTGATGGCGTCGATAACGGGAGAATCGGTGCCAAGCATTGCGGCAGGATACCGATTGCAATGGGAAGAAGCGCAAAATGGTTATGTGCTGCTCTACCCTGAAGGCGTGGTTCAGCTCAACGGGAGCTCGGCGGAGATCATGAAGCGGATTGACGGCGAGCAAACTGTCGCCGGTATTATCGTTGATCTCAAGAACGCTTTTCCAGGCGCCGAACTTGATGATGATGTGATTGCATTTCTAGACGTGGCAGCTAACAACGGGTGGCTCGATGTCTAGCAATCCCGATGTCGCGAGCGCCGCCAATCTCCGCGGTAAGCCTCTGTGGCTGCTCGCCGAACTAACCTATAAGTGTCCTTTGCAATGCCCCTATTGCTCAAATCCAATTGAGATCGCCAAATTCAATAATGAACTTTCGACTGACGACTGGATCCGGGTATTTCAGCAGGCGCGAACAATGGGCGCCATGCAACTCGGCCTCTCCGGCGGCGAGCCGCTGGTTAGACGCGACCTTGAGACGCTCGTCGCCGAAGGCCGGAAACTCGGCTATTACAGCAATCTGATCACGTCCGGCGTCGGCATGAACGAAGACCGGGTGGCGAAGCTCAAAGAGGCCGGACTTGACCACATTCAAATTAGCTTTCAGGCCAGCGACCAGGAATTGAATGACTTTATCGGCGGCACGTCGAGCTTCCAGCACAAGCTGGAAATGGCGCGCGCCGTTAAAGCCCAGGGTTATCCGATGGTGCTCAATATCGTGCTGCACCGGGAAAATATTGAGCATATTGATGACATTATTCGCATGACCATCGAGTTGAAAGCGGATTACGTCGAACTGGCGAGCACGCAATATTACGGTTGGTCGAAGATCAATATCGAGCGCTTGTTGCCGACCCGCGAGCAACTCCTACGCGCCGAAAAGATCGCACACCAATATCAAGACAAAACCCAAGGGATGAAAATCCTTTACGTGGTCCCCGACTACTTTGAGGATCGACCCAAAGCTTGCATGAACGGCTGGGGTTCCATTTTTCTGACCATCGCACCCGACGGCTCAGCGCTTCCTTGCCACGCAGCGGCGCAACTTCCGGGCTTCGCATTTCCCAACGTCCGTGACAACTCGATCGATGAAATCTGGAACGATAGCGAAGCGTTCAACCGCTTCCGCGGCTTCGAATGGATGCAGGAGCCGTGCCGGAGCTGTCCTGAAAAAGAAAAGGATTTCGGCGGCTGCCGCTGTCAGGCGTTCATGATGACCGGTGACGCTACGGCTACCGATCCGGTCTGTGCCAAGTCACCTCACCACCAAACGTTGGTTGATAATGTTGATCGGATAACAACCGCGCCAGCGCCGGGCGAAGAGAAACCACTGGTGTTTCGAAACATGCGTAATTCAAAGGCGCTGGCGAACCCGGTCTAAGGCTGTTCCGATTGACGCGCTAGAAGCGCTTGTGTCAGCTCAAGCGCCTGCCGGTTGGCGCGAACATCGTGAACGCGAAATATATCGACGCCAGCAATGGCCCCCCAGACCGTGCTGGCACAGGTTGCGCCGACCAAGGATTTAGGATCGGTTTCGCGACAAATCGCGCCCATGAAACGCTTGCGGCTGGCTCCCAAAAGCATTGGATAACCCAAAGCCTTAAACGAACTCAGCGCGTTCATCAGCGCTAAATTGTGCTCTCGAGTTTTTCCAAACCCAATGCCAACATCGATAACGATTTTTGCCTGTTCGATACCCGCGGCCCGTGCATGCTGCGCACGCTCGGCCAGATAGGTTGAGACTTCATCCACGACGTCCTGATATTGGGGCGTATCCTGCATTGTCTGCGGGTCGTTCTGCATGTGCATCAACACAATCGTGCAACTCGTGCTGGCGACGAGGTCCAGCATCTCGGGATCACTGCCGCCAGAAACGTCATTGACCATTCGTGCCCCGACTTCGATCGCCGCTCGCGCAACCTCAACAAGGCGCGTGTCGACGCTAATGGCAATGTTTGCAGGCAACTTTTTCGCGAGGCCACTTATCACGGGAACGACACGGCGATGTTGTTCTTCAGCGCTTACTGGTTCCGCTCCCGGACGCGTCGACTCCCCGCCTATGTCGATAATCGACGCCCCTTCTTCAACCATCAGCAGGGCGTGGTTCATCGCCTCATCATGCGTAGCATGCTGGCCCCCGTCAGAAAAGCTATCTGGGGTTACATTTAAAATGCCCATGATCGCGGCCATGCGCGTGCCTTCTTTCCGCTGACTTATTCGAGTTTATCGACCATGCGATCGGCTGCCCGCACGAGCGCATCGATCATGGGTTTCTCCCCAGAAAGGTGACCGGCGCTTCGGACCAGCTCAAATTCCGAACCGGGTATCGCTTGATGAAGCTGCCAACCCGACTGCGCGGGACAAGTGATATCTCGCATCCCGTGAACAATAGTCACTGGCACGGGCGGGAGTTTAGAGACCTCATCGAGAATTTGATTCTCAGCGATGAAGTATCCGTTTTTGGCGTAGTGCATCTCGATCTTTGCTTTTGCGACCAGCGCGCGCATTGATTCAGAGTTGTTCTCACCAATGTTATCGAGTGAAAACGTTACAACAGCGAGTGACCAATCGCCCCACGCTTTTGCCGTTTTCTCGGAAACTGGTTGGTTTTCAGAGAAAATCTGGTCATGGAAAAACCCGATTGCATCATCCGGCAGGTGACCGCCTATCGCTTGCAATAACCGATGCCATGCCTCTGGTAAAAGTAACGACGCACCCGCTTTGAAAAACCACAGCACATCAGCCTGGCGCGCGAGGAAGCTTCCCCGCAACACCATCCCCAGTACCCGTCCCGGATGCGTTTGGGCGTAAACCAGTGCGAGTGCCGCGCCCCACGAGCCTCCAAACAACAGCCACTTTTCAATACCGAAATGGTTGCGGACGACCTCCAAATCACTCACCAGGTCGTGGGTGGTATTTGCCTCCACGCCGCCGTAAGGCTCCGAGCGCCCGGCACCGCGCTGATCAAAGAGGATGATCCTGTAGCATTCGGGGTCGAAAAATTGACGATGATCGGCCTTGCATCCAGAGCCCGGCCCACCATGCAAGAACACGGCAGGAATGCCATTGGGATTGCCGGATTCTTCGGCGTAAATACGATGTCCGCCCGTGACCTCCAGCATGGCTGTCCCGCGCGGCTCAATGGCCGGATAAAGCGCTCGCATGGAATCAGATGTCTTGCAGGATCTCTTCCCGGCGCCGCAAAAACTCATCGTTATCAATAAGGCCGCGGTTCCTCAGGTCCTCTAGTGTGGTGAGCCGCTCTTCAATACTTTTTGCATTCCCCGCTTGCTGCAGGTCCTGCAATTGCTTTCTGAGCCGCGCCATCTCCTCACGCATTTCGCGGCGTTCCATCGTCAACTGCGCAGCCGCCTCTTCGGCACGCTTCTCTTGGCGACGGACGGCCTCGGGCATCTGCGCTTGCTGGTAGGCAATTGCGGCGCCGGCAAGATCAAGTTCAATCCAATCAGAGCGCAGCTGATTACCCGTATTGTGTATGATCACGCCACCGGTCGTTACGATTTTTCCTGGCATCGGGCCTTTATCACGGCGACTGCCTACCTTGAAATGAACGCCTCTGTAGTCGTCCGTGATGCCAAACGAACCTTCGACCTGCTTCTTCGACTTATCGAGGCGACGGCGGTAATCGCCAATAATGATGTGTAGTTGGTCGTTAACGTAAAACGCGCGCCCCGCGGTCCATTCTTTTTCTTTCGCTAAATCTAGAAGCACATCCGCGTACCCACGTACGTTGAAGGTAACATCCTCAGACGGCTTCGCTTTGGCTAATGCTTGCGGTAAATAGCGGCTCAATTTATCAATCTGGGAGCGATTGAATACCGGCGCCGACTGTTCATCACGAAATACGCCGCCTTCGATCCACAACTCTAATCCAGACAGCGCTAGTTTGAGCTGTGTTTTGTCGATGGTAACTGGGTGTTGATTGGGACCAGTGTCCTTGGCGTCCTGTGGAACGAGGCGCATATACTGCTCGTTAAGTTCCCAGACCACGGCATTGATCACTTCTCTCTCGAAAAGCTTGGGAATGAGATCGAGGGCGAATACCGGGCCGCTGGCCATGACGGCGATGGTGCAGCAAATTCTTAACGCGTTCGGCAACATTACGCTTTTCTCAGCTAACCGCTCCATTATAGCAATGGAACCCAACTAAGCGGTTAAGACCTCGAAACGACCTGGACGTTCGCGCAAAAAAAAAGGCGTGTCCCGATAAGAACACGCCTATTTCTTAAGGAAGTGAGCTTAGGTGCGGTGCTTCGCTTACCAGAAGATGAAGCTACCAACGCTGAATGTATCAGCTTCGGCATCGCCACCGCCGGGCGCACCACCGTGGTTTTCACCCCGGTTATACTCCGCGATCACACGCAACCAAGAGGTTACGTCATGATAGACACCAACGGTCCACAAGGATCGTTCAAGGTCGGCGGCAATCGTGTCACCGGTACCCAGAGTGTCGACGTTACCTTCACCGTAAGAGACACCCACTTTGGTCTTACCGTTGAAGGTGTAGGTGCCTTGTACGTAGTAACCGTCACCTTCGCGCTCGGCCAAGTTGCCAGCGGCATCCAAGCCAACACCCAGAGAGTTGAACTGCGCGGTTAGACCCAGGCCGTCGTTAGAGTGGTAGTAACCAACGACTTCCCAAGCGCCAATGCCGACTTGAGCACCAGCGCCCAGCGCGCGCACGTCCACGTCATTACAACCGACTACGGCGCTACAGGTGGAATCAACGGTCTGCCAGAGGCCGTCGGCCCAGAGCTTCATGTTACCGCTGTCCCAGCTACGCGCGTAACTGAATTCACCTTCAAAGCGCGGAATATCTGTTTCATCAAGAATGCCACCGCCGGCCGCAAATACAGATCCTGACACGCTGAAAGGCGCGTTACCTCCACGAAGGTCGAAGGTCGAAGGATCGTACATGCCTACCGCGAGTTGGAATCCATTGATATTGGGTGTGGTGTATTGGATGCGTGCCGCAAAATCAGGGTAGGTGTACCCGTGCCCGACACGTCCGAAAGTTACCGACCCGAAGTGCCCCGGCCCGGGTGCGAAGCCCACGCCGAACAGCGTCATATCGAGCAGAATCGCGTTCCGTCCGAATAGTGACAAGGTTCGACCGAAACTCACTTCTCCGAACGGCCCGCTTATATTCGCTAACACTTCACGAGTATCGATCTGGGCGCCGCTAATGCCGTCTAGTCCTGCAACCGATTGCGAGTTCTGCTGCAAATTAAACTGCGTTTTGGTACCGCCCGTGTGGATGACCGGCGCGAAGCTGATGCGCGCCGAGCCCGTCAAGCTGCCGACTGTCGGCGTCTTAACGTTAAAACTAAAGAATGCCGGCAAAAAACCCGAGGTTACTCGAGCCGAATCCGTATCGACCGTGTTCCCGATGTAGCCTGCGTCATAATCGCCAATCGTATAAAACGCGTTGACGTTGCCATCAAAGCTGACCTCCCAACCATCGTTACCGCCAACGATAACCACCGCCCCTGCGGGCGATGCAATTGCTGCGGCACTAACCGCTGCGGCGAGCTTGGTTTTTGAAAAATTCGTCGCCATCACTTCCTCCTGCGCTCAAACATTAAGTTTGTCTCAAAGCCCCTAACGATGGCCGGCCTCCCCCTGCGTCTAGCCGAACGCGCCCATTATTCGGGTCAAAAATTTAGACCGTTAGGGTGGCGTTATTTTAGACGAGTTGGGTACCGATGCAAGCATCTTTACAACAAATTTTGTCCGTATTTCCTTGATATTTACCGATCATTTCAGTTTTTAGGCAGATTTGTCGCCTTTTTGCAACACAGCATAATCGTCAACAGCGCCCCCCAAGGTCCGCAATGGCTAACCACCGCCCTTCTGAAACGAGGCCATGAAGTTATGCATAAATACCTCGATTGATTTCGCGTCGAGCCCCTGGATGTCGAAATGCAATTCGGTATAGGGGATCTTGATCAAACCCAATTGGCGGCATTTTTCATCGCCCAGCGTCACCGTTACGGTGCCGGGGCCAAGATCAACGATGGCCACTGAGCCTTGCCAAGTCACCTTTGCGGGCGCCACAACCCGCGGGAAAACGCGGCGGAAGTCGGCATGCGAAATCCCTAGTTCACGATAAAAGGAATAAACGCTCAAAAATGGCGCCTGCTAGTCGGGGAATGCCGCGAGCAGAGGCCCCAAGCTGTTTTGATAGCGCCGCCAGCGCGACACAGAGCTTGAATACAAAGGTTGGCGCACTTGCCAATTGCTTGCCGTGGTTACCGTGCGCTGGTTGTGGTGAAAATTCAAACATTGTTGTTGCCAGTCGAGGGCCAAGAACTCAACCAGGCGCTTAATTTGTGCTTTGGGGTCCTCCAGCAATGCTTCATAGTCGACAGTGCAGATCTTCTCCGGAAACGTTTCAACCCAGTGCGCCATCACGCGTTCGTAGTTCCGATACGCCTGAGTAAGCTCTTCTAAATCATAGGAATACGGATGGTTGCCGGCCAGATCGTGGGTGAAAATTGATACGCAGGTGTCTTTGGGATCCCGGCGGCAATGAATGAATCGAGCGTCCGGCAGGGTCGCACAAATCAGTCCCACGTAGAGAAAGTTGTAGGGCATTTTGTCGCTGACATAGGCCACCTCAGTTGTAGCCAAAGATTCAAGCAGCGCAAGATACTGCGCCCTGGCCTCGTCTAGCAGTTCGCTGCAGTCAGACTTTAAGCAAGCGGGGAACTGCTCGTTCGCTTTTTTCGCTTGCGCGAGACGGGTAACCAAACTCGGAAAAAAAGTCATTTCGCCGCCGCCAACAATCTGATCGTGACTAGCGAGTATTTGTTC
>JBCCEV010000056.1:0-23995 GCA_039030125.1 Pseudomonadota bacterium
CGGGTTACGACAGACATGGTCGGAAAAAAATACTAGGGTCAACGTTCATTATAATTTAATCATCTGCTTATCACAGATATCTAACAGCAGCCCTCAAGATAAGCGACTGCTGCAAAACATATCATCCACTCTTGGTTGCAAATTTTGCTAATCGCAATAGAGTGTCTTTGGTAGATACCTAGCTCAGGGACGAGAACATGGCCGACCAAGGGAAAATCAAAGACCGTGCAAAAAATATATTCCTCGCCGCATCCGTTCTACCGATCGAGTCTTTCGGCAGCGCCGCTGTCGATCCGCTAGCCAGCCCTCAGCGCACCTTCAGCCCCTTTGACCCGAACGATCAGGTCAGACAGGCCGATCTCCTGCTTGCAGTGTTCAAGGCGTTTCAAGATCCGGATGATGCTAACGATGGTTTGGAAGCCGCACTTGACGTTCTGGAAGATACCGCGCGCAGGGGTGATCTCGAACTAGCTCAACACACCCTTGGTGTTTTTTCAGCGCACGCCCCAAAGGTCCGACCAGGCACCACGTCAATCCCAGTTCCACCACTGGTATTTGCTGCGTCGAGCGACGCGCCTTCGGTTGCAGATAACGAGCAGTTGAGAGGATCAATTGCAGAAACCGGCGAAGAACTCATGCACTGGTTTCGCGAAGATATTCATCTCAACGAACACCATCGACATTGGCATATGGTCTATGCTGCGTCGGGGATCCCAACTGGCACAGGCGGAACCGCCGGATACCCTTTTCCAATACGAATGAAAAGCCGCCAGGGCGAAATTTTCGTCTACATGCATAAGCAAATGCTGGCTCGGTATGACACCGAACGCATCGCCAACGGACTTGAGCCAGTAACGGCTTTCAGTGACTTTTCACAATCCCTTGGGGCTGGCTACGATCCGAACGCGCGAGAGCCAAGATCGCTGGGCTATGTCGCTCGGGCAGACGACGCCACGATTAGCCATGAAGATCAAATTGACTTAGAAAAACGCCGCGAATCATTCCGAAGATTTCTTCAAACTGGAAAAATCTCAGACATTGAGATTCCAATCAACGCCGCAACGATTGGAACGGCCCTGGAATCCAATCGCGCGCTCACGTCAACAACCTTCGAGACTGATTTGGAATACCGTCGTGCCGGTAATATGGTCCGAACTATGCACCTTCATAACGCCGGGCACGGCGCGATCGCGCGCGCGGGTGTTGAAGGTCTGGGCGTCATGACGAATCCACATACGTCGCTCAAAGATCCCGTTTTCTGGCGCTGGCACAAAATGATTGACGATCTAGCAGAGCAATACTATTCCGGTTTGGAGCCCTATGACTTTCAGGAAGAAGTAATTTCTCTGGCAACAACTCAACACGGCAAATCGCCAATCGCGATTTTCAGCGAAACCGAGTTCCCAAATCTGGATTTCGACCAGGATGACGCCGAAGCAACAAAATCACAGGTTCAATTGGCTGCTCAAAGTGCTTTCGAGAGCGCATCTAATGGAACCACGAAACTAAAAACCGGAACGCGACGCGAGCGTTACAAATATCTAGGAAGATTCCATGGTGAAGGGGTGCCTGATTTAGACTTTGAGCGGGAAACAATGTTCAGCGAACGTTTTGCCACCGCGCTGCGCGTCGAAAGTTCAGAACAGACCGCTGCAACCGTCCGCATTTTTATTTGTGCGGAGGAGTTTCTGGATATTGATGCTTCCCTTCCAGAGAACATCCGCCAACAAAAACGCTTACAAGAGCATCGCCGTTGGATTGAAATTGATCGCCAACCGATTGAACTTACGAGCGGCCTGCAAATCGTTGTTCTTTTGTCTGATCGGAGCAGTATTGTTCGAAAGTTGGGCGGTCGCGCAATATGGCCGACGTCGGCGATCACCGAAAGTGATTTCGATGCGTTACACGATGATGCCCCCGGAGATCGCGACGATTACTGCGATTGCGGGTGGCCAATAAATTTGCTGCTACCCAAAGGCCGACCTGGCGGAATGGCATTTCAAATGATGGCCATGGTTAGCGCAGGCGCTCCTGAAATTGGCCCCGGCAGTTGCGGTTCACGCAGTTTTTGTGGCACTGATTTTGAAGGCTACCCCGAACTCGATGATTTGAACCTCGGGTTTCCATTCGATAGAGCAAGCGTTGGCGGGACGCTGCAGCTCATAGACCGCAGTAAAAACATGGCAATGAGAACTGTGATTATTGATCATGTTGAAGATCTATCGGCGCTATATTCAACACCATAGCGACAATATCGACAAAACAGTCTCGCTCGTCGACTAAAAGTAACAAGGAGGATTCAAATGAACAACGCTACCACAACCGATTTCAGCACTAGACAGAGCTCCACAGCCATGGATCCGCGTTTGCAGCGCGCTGCCACATTTCAGCGGCGTGGCTTCCTACTAGAAGCAACAGCGTCGTCAGCTCCAAGTGAAATTCCGGTAATAGCAAAGGTAACAAGCTTTGCAAACTGGTCCGCACTTAGCGAAGTTCGCGGCCCGATGCAGATTGCGGCTGCACATGGCAAGGAAAAAACTTCAATTGTTACGGGTCGAATACCACTGCAGCGCATCGAGTACGTTCGCAAAAAATCCTTCGTCAAGAGCCTCAAAGCAGCGCAACCCATGCAACCAACATTAGCTGCCGGTATCACTGAAACTCAGGCGGCACCAACACAACTTCCTGCTGGAACCCTCGCAGCGGGGGGCGAAGGAGTTGTACTTGGAATAATCGATTATGGCTGTGATTACGCACACAGAAATTTTCGAGATGGATCCGGAAAAACCAGGTTGAAAGCGATCTGGCATCAGCGGGGTTCCCTCGATCCCCTCGGACACATGGCATACGGCCGCGAATACACGCCCGCAGAAATTAATGCTGCATTGGCGCAAGCAGATCCTTACAGCGCACTAGGTTACGCGCCACCTCCAGATACTATGTTTTCCGTTGGCACTCACGGGACACACGTTATGGACATAGCGGCTGGTAATGGAAATGGATCTGGCATTGCAGGATTTGCTCCCAACGCAGAACTTATTTTTGTGGATGTCGCTCACTCCGATATCGCGTTTTCTGGTCGTGACGTAGTCGATTCGTCTTTCGGCGATTCCGTAATGCTCCTTGAAGCGGTGCAATACATTTTCGACAAAGCAGGCGAGCAACCCTGCGTGATAAATATCAGTTTGGGAACCAATGGCGGCCCGCACGATGGATCTACCCTGGTCGAGCAAGGAATCGACAGACTAGTTATGAATCGACCTAACCGAGCGGTTGTTGTTTCCGCGTCGAACTCTCACGAAGATGGTATTCATGCATCGGGGACGCTCACTCAAAACGGAAATTTAGATTTGGTATGGAATGTTCCCACGAATGATTTCTCTCATAACGAAATGGAAATCTGGTATCCGGCCGGGGATATTTTCGATGTCGAAATGATATCGCCCGGCGGCGACAGTATTGGAATCGTCCCCGCAGGAAGCAGCGGAGAATCACTGGATGCGTCAGGCGCGGTGCAAATATTTGCCGCCAATCGAATCAGCGATCCGAACAATGGCGACAATATGATTGGTATTTTCTTAGAGGATACCGTGGCGCCGGGCGATTGGACAATTCGTCTGCATGGACGCACCGTAAACGACGGGAGTTTTCATGCTTGGATCGAACGTGACAATCAACAACCTTCATCGTTCGCGCCGCCCCACGACAATACACACACGATCGGATCGATATCCTGCGGCGAATACTCGATCGTGGTCGGTTCTTACGACGCGCACAAGTCGCAAACGCCAATTTCGTATTTTTCCAGCGAAGGACCAACACGCGATGGGCGCGAAAAACCGGAAATTTCAGCGCCGGGTCATGCCGTACGCGCTGCTCATTCAAGAACTGGAACGGAGGTTGTCTCAAAGAGCGGAACAAGCATGGCTTCGCCAGCCGTGGCAGGAATCGTAGCACTAATGCTGGCTGAAAGCCGAGCCCGGGGAATCAAACTGTCCATCAAAGATATCCGCGCAATCCTTCAAGCTTCGCACAAATCGAGACCGCCGAAAGCTGGCACTTGGAATTCGAGGTACGGAATTGGGCGAATAAACGCCGCGGCGGTAATCGCGGCAGTCCAAGACAAAGCCGCGTCCGCCACTAGCAGTCGCTCAACCAGGCAGACAAAAAGAGAATAAGGAGCGATGCACGCTAACGGTATGCTTACGCTCCAGAAATATTGGGTTATCCTAAGTAAAAGTGAGCTTAATCGCCTACGTGGCGAGAATTAGTGGTTCAAAACATGAACTCATTTGAGATCCGAAAGAATAAATCCAAAAAAACAAGCGGACTGAATAATACCGAGACCAATGCGCGCGCACCCCGCCGGCTGCGTGCAATCGTCAAAGTGAATGTGGAAGACTATGTTCCGGTAGCCGTTAACGTTCGCTCGCGGATAGACAGCGCAATGTTTACCGCCGACTTTTCATCAACGGACCTAGAAATGCTCGAACGTGACGAAAACGTCGTTTCGATAGCTGTGTCACAATCGCTGGATATCATCGATTGAAGAAAGGGGGCTTCCCAGTGGTAGCTCGACCGCTGCTTATCTGAGATTTGCAGCCCGTTTGGTAACAGAGTGCGATACTTTGGGTTAACGTACTCGTTCGTCAAAAACCCGAACTGCAAGAGGGCAGCACCAAACAGGCCGGATGGACAGGACTTGGGGTCACCGGTGCTAACCTGCCTTACAATATTCAGAGTATCGGCAGCAAGACCTTGATTAACGCCATTGGTGTCGTCGGCAATGGCGCAACGGTAACCACCGTGAAATACCCGGCCAGTGGCGCCACCTCCCGCGATCGCACTGCTCACCACCGACCTGACGCCGCTCGTGCGCTCTCGAAAACAAACCCGCCCAAACTTTGACGAAACTCCCCTGCTCCACGTAGCATGGACGCCCCCTCGATCAGAGGCCACGGGCGATTAGCTCAGCGGGAGAGCACTGCCTTCACACGGCAGGGGTCGCTGGTTCGATCCCAGCATCGCCCACCATTCCAGACAATCGCTAGCGAAATCCACGCCTCGCTGCGGCACCGGCATCGATGAAACAACATGGTTTAGCGAAACCATTTCACCTCGTTTCCGCGTTAGGCCGCTTTTAAGTCATGCGCATGATGCAAGGCGTCTCCCCAGGGCTGATCGCGAGTTGGCGCGATATAAAACAAACGCCCGCTTCGGACACCGAAGTTGACGATCGCTGATACAGTAGCCGTGTTCGAATATCAATTGTTACGCGGTAAAAGGAAGCGCGGGTGAACTCGTTAATCGCGCCGGATGACACCTGGCTCTTGTGGTCTTGTATGCTGGCACTTGCCGCCTTCGGCGTTTGGTCCGATTCCCGATGGCTCGGCAAACTCTTGTCCGGGGCCGTGGTCACATTGCTGGCCGGCATCTTGTTCTCGACCATCGGCTTTCTGCCCGCCGCCTCACCAGCGTACGGAGTGGTCTACGATTATCTGCTGCCGCTAGCCATTCCACTCATTCTGTTTCAGGCGGATCTTGGTCAAATCCTCCGTGAGTCAGGGCGCGTGCTGCTCGGGTTTGTTGCCGGCGCCATCGGCACGGTTTGTGGCGCCGTGTTGGCGTTTGGGATGATCCCTTTAGGCGAGCAGGCCTCGCAGTATGCGGCCTCCCTCACCGGCGCGTATATCGGCGGCACGGTGAATCTCGCCGCAGTCGGGAAGGCGGTCGGGCTTGAAGCCGACAGCACGCTTGCGGCCATTGTTGCGGCCGGCAATCTCACGGTTGTGCTCTATCTTGTCCCACTTTTCTTATTGCACCGTGTCACACTACTGGCGCGTTGGCTGCCGCGCGGTCTCGTCGTAGACGCAACCAGAGAGGCATCGCCACCGATAGCCTTTCGAACTGATTCGCTCGTATATGCGCTTGCAATCAGTGTCGCGATTTGCGCCCTTGGTTTCGCCGTCCAAGAACAAACTAATTGGTCTGGCACAGGGATCTTGACGATCACCTTGGTGAGCGTTGCTCTGGCCACGGCGTTCCCGCAATTTTTCGCGAAACTGGAGATCGCAAGCGCCATCGGATTCGTGCTGCTGCACGTCGTGTTCGCTGCGATCGGCGCATCGGCCAATGTCTTAACCATGCTTGAGTTCGGACCAATTTTGATGGCTTTTGCCGCGCTCATGCTTGTCGTTCATCTTGCATTCGTTTTACTCAGCGCGCGCCTATTCGCACTGTCGGTCGATGAAGCGCTCATTGCTTCAAATGCGTGCGCCCTTGGCGCCCCGACGGCCGCGGCAATGGCGTTGTCATTCAAACGCCCCGACTTGGTGCTACCGGCTTTGTTGTCAGGCATATTTGGCTACGCGATTGGCAATTTCGCCGGTCTCGCGCTCTATGCCTTATTGCCATAACGGGTTTGGAAATTGAACGTCTGCCGGACTCAAGCGGTTACGATATTTTCTTCGGATAAATCCGGGCTTCGTTGATAGACTGTCTAGAGGAGCCGTGGCTTCCTGGGCTCACAGACGACGTTGGGCAATGCACTCCAAACTGACACAAGGGGACCCTGTGATGGAAGAATTCGATCTCTACGAAGTTGGCGGTTACGGAACCGGCAAAATCGGTTTCGGTGACAAGATCGGGATCGTATCGGTCGACATGATGAATTGCGTTACCAATCCATCGGCGCCGATGGGTCGCAGCCCCATGGGACAGGATGCAGTCAACAAATGCGCTTTGTTGTTTGACGCCGCGCGCGAAAACGACGTCCCTGTTGTGCACTGTCAAACGGCTTTTCAACCTGGTTTCAGCAATATGCTGCCGTGGAAAATCGAGTGCATGAAGAGCTGGATCATCGGCTCCTGGGAGGTCGAAATCGACGCACGTCTATGGCGCGATGGCGATGTACTGGTGAACAAGCCAGCCCCTTCAATCTTCTTCGGTACGCCTTGCACCTCGGTGATGAACAAACATGGGGTGGATACCATCATCATTACCGGTGCCAACACCAGCGGCTGCATCCGCGCCAGTTCCATCGATAGCTTTTCTCTCGGTTTTCGTACCATCGTGCCAGAAGAATGCGTCTTCGATCAGGGCTCGGTCGCGCACCGGCAGAACCTGGAGGACATCGGCAAACGTTATGTCGATGTCGAACCGTTTGACTACGTTTTGGAGCAAGTTAAGCGCTCCAGCCAACTTGCCGCCTGATCGAGCGGAACGACGTCAATGAGTGCCAGGCTTGCGGCCGATATTGGTGGCACATTCACCGACTTAATCCTGATCAACGAAGATCAGACCCTGCAAGTCCACAAAACACCATCGACACCTGATGATTTCAAAAACGGGGTGCTCACCGGCGTTAACGAAATCACCGCCGGCGCGCCATCGTTGGCGCAACCTCTGTCCGGCATCGATTATTTCGTGCACGGTGCGACGGTGGTCCTCAATGCCTTGATTCAGCGCCGGCTTCCGGCAACGGCTTTGGTTACCACCGCAGGTTTCCGCGATGTGCTGGAAATCATGCGCACTAACAATCCCTACATGTACGACATGCAGTACGTGAAACCCGCGCCATTAATCCCGCGGCGCTTGCGTTTCGAAGTTATCGAGCGGGTGCGCCACACCGGCGAGGTTGTAACCGCGCTTGATCCCGAAAGCGTCCGCCGTGCGGCACAGGCGGCGAAGAAGAATGGGGTTGCCGCAGTTGGTGTTTGCCTGTTGCATGCCTACGCGAATTCCGCGCACGAGAGGCGCGTGCGCGAAATCTTTAATGAAGAGTGTCCCGGGATGGTGGTGTGTTTGTCGTCGGAAGTGGCAGGAGAACTCCGGGAGTTCGAGCGCACTTCAACCACTGCAATTAACGCGACGACGGTGCCGATTATCACCTCCTACCTTGATCGTTTGACCGACGAACTGCGGGACATGGGTCTGCAGCGGGATCTGTGTGTGATGCAATCGAACGGCGGCGTTATCACCGCCGGCGTTGCCCGTACGCTGCCGGTGCGCACGGTTATGTCCGGCCCCAGCGGTGGCGTCGTTGGCGGCACGCATCTATGCAACGAAATCGGCCTGGACGACGTCGTCACCCTCGACATGGGCGGCACCAGCACCGACATCGGTGTGGTCTCCGCCGGCCGCGCGCTGACCGTGGACGAAAGCAACGTCGACGGCTGGCCAATTTTGGCGCCCATGATCGAAATCCTGGCCATTGGTGCCGGTGGCGGCAGCATCGCCTGGATCGACGCCGGCGGCGGACTGCGTGTTGGCCCGCAAAGCGCGGGCGCTGAGCCCGGTCCGGTGTGCTATCAGCGCGGCGGCTCGGAGCCGACGGTATCCGATGCATGCGCGGTGCTTGGCCGCCTTAATCCTGACTATTTTCTGGGTGGACGAATGACCCTGGACATGGATGGCGCAACAGAGGTGGTTAAACGCAAGGTGGCCGCGCCCTTGTCGATGGACCCGCACGAAGCCGCGGCCGGAGTTGTAACCGTTGTTACGGCCAACATGGCGAAGGCGGTTCGACAGATCCTGGTAGCCCGTGGCCTCGACCCGCGTGACTTTACCTTAATGGCATTCGGCGGCGCGGGCGGTATGGTGGTCGGCGACTTGCTGCGTGCGAGTGATGTGCAACGCGCGGTCGTGCCGAACAACCCTGGTGCGCTCTGCGCCATGGGCATGCTAGTCACTGATTTTCGCCACGATACTTCGGCCACTCTGGTTCGCGGCCTCAGCCACATTGATCAGAATGAAGTCATGGATTTGTTTTTGGAACTCGAAACGAAGGCGATCGAGCGGTTGCTCACCGAAGGCGTCACCCGCGACGAGGTCGAGGTTGAGCGTTTTATCGATGTGAGATACGTGGGGCAGGAGTACTACCTGAGGATCCCAATCGCAGGCGAGCTAATTAATGCTGATAAATTGGGTCGAGATTTCAACGCCGAGCACGAACGCAACTACGGTTATGCAACCCGAGAGTTTCCCTGCGAGATCGTCAATCTGCGGGTAAAGGCGCTCGGCCTTGTTGAGCGGCCGAGTTTTCCGCAATACCCGACTCGCGGCGCAGATGACGCGCCGCTTTCTCCGACGACCACAAGGGCAGTGTTTTTCGACGGCGCATTTCGCGATACCGATATTTATAAGGTCGATGATCTGCGCGCTAATGACGAAATTTCAGGGCCCGCCGTTATCGAGGATCCACGCTCAACGACGGTGATCCTCCCTGGGCAAGCAGCCACCGTTGACCGCTTGCGCAATATCCATATTCATAATGGGCCGCGCTAACGCCACACATTAGGCGACAGTTGAAGGTATGAAAAAATGAGTGAAACGCTCGAATACGTCGAAACCCAAATTGCCGATATGAAGGCCGCAGTCGATCCCGTTCTGCTCGAAGTGATAAGGGCGGGCCTCACCTCGATCGTGCATGAAATGTCGATCACGATGGACCGCACCTCCTATTCAACCATTATCCGCGAAGTGCACGACTACAGCTGTGTGCTATGTGATGGTCGCGGCCGGCTGATCGCCCAAGCCGAGGGGATCCCCATCTTCAACGGCAGTATGAATTTCGTCATCGAGGCGGTAACGCAACGATTCCCGCTCGAGGATATGCGTCCCGGAGATTTGTTCATCACCAACGATCCCTACACCGGCGGCGGTACGCATAAGAATGACATCAACATCGTGGCGCCGATCTTCTGGCAAGACGAGTTGGTAATGCTGGGTGCGAGTAAAGCGCATCACCTCGACATCGGCGGCAAGGATCCCGGGAGCTGGTCTTCGGATGCGCGCAATACTTACCAGGAGGGATTGAGTATTCCGGCAATGAGACTCGCGAGCGGCGGCGTCATCAATGAGGCGATCACCGATCTCTTGTTTGCGAACATGCGGGTGCCCCAATTGTCACGCGGCGATTTCGCCTCGCAAATCGCCGCAGTCAAGACCGCGGAGCTGCGCGCGCACGCCTTCTTGGACAAGCACGGTATCGCGCTCTTCCACCAGGCGGTAGAAGAACTGCTCGATCATGGCGAGCGCATCACGCGTGCGGCGATCCAGGAGATCCCCGATGGCACCTATCACGCAAGTGGTAACGCCGATGCCGACGGCGTAACAGATGATCCGATCCACATTGAGGTCTGCGTTAAGGTCGAGGGCAGTGATATCTGGATCGATTTCGCGGGCAGCGAAGACCAGCGCTCCGGCGCGGCTGGCAATTGTCATTGGGTCAACACGGTTTCCTGCACGCGGGAGTTCATGATGTTTCTCACCGACACGGCGCTCGGTGGCAATGAAGGATCGTACCGGCCGATACACGTTGAGGCGCCGATAGGGAGCGTTTTCAGGCCGCAATATCCCGCCCCTGTAACCACTGGCATGGGTGACATGGGAACGCGTTTGATTGAACTGCTTTTTCAGGCCCTGGCCGACGTGCTGCCAGCGAAAGTCATTGCCGGGACCTTCGGTAATTTCTCTTGCATGACGCTATCTGGTTTTGACCAAAGCAGCGGCGAACAATACGTTCATTTTTCCCCTTACGCTGGTGGTTGGGGTGGGCGCGCTGGCGCCGATGGTAATTCCGCAATGGTGTCTTTAGGCAGTGGTGATAACTACAACATTCCCTGCGAGGTGATGGAAACCAAGTTTCCGAATCTGCTTGCAGAGCGCTTCGAACTCCGTGAACGTTCCGCCGGCGCCGGGCAATACCGGGGTGGCTGGGGCATCGTTTACGATTACCGGCTGCTCAGCGACGGCGAATTCACAATCGCACTCGATCGCGACAAGTTTCCGCCTTACGGTTTATTCGGCGGCGAGCAAGGACAAGGGAGCAGCTTGGTGGTCGGCCCAGGCTCTGATAGCGAGCGCGCTTTTCACCGCGTGAGCGGTGTGCCCGTAAACACGAACACACTGCTCAGGCACCAAACCGCGGGCGGCGGAGGCTATGGGGATCCCATGCAACGCGAAGTCGGCGCGGTGCTTGAGGACGTATTGGACGAATTCATCACCATTGACGATGCCCGGAACCTCTATGGTGTCGTTATCGATCCGGACTCGTTGGAAGTTGATCTGGGCGCCACGAATAAGTGCCGCGATTAAAAGGGGGCAGAGCCCTTTTTCTCACCTAAGAAGTAGTTTGAGGCCGAAAATAAACCTGACCCCTTTTTTGCCTTTTTTGCATCTTCATCACTGCAACAGACGTGCAATGTCCTGATGACCGTATTCGGCCGCTATGGTTCGGGCAGTTTTTCCATCCGGCATTTCCGCCGACCGATCTGCCCCGGCGCGTAGCAGCAACTGCACCAATGCCAGGTTACCGTTGCGCGCAGCGTCGATCAGCGGGGTCCAGCCGTTAACATGCGCGATATTGACGTCCGCGCCGCGTTCGACCAGCAACGCGGCGAGGTCTGTGAAGTCGCGGTCGGCGGCCATCGTGAGCGGCGTGAGCCGGGTGTTGTCGTAGCCATTGATGTCAGCACCGCTGTCGAGCAATTTGACCGCAGCGTCGATCCGGTTCTTCTCTGCGGCATATTGCAGTGCTGTACGCTGGCTGCTACCACGTTGGTTCGGATCAGCTCCGTGCTCCAGCAACATACCGACGATTTCCCCGTTCCCAGCGGAAGCCGCGGTCATCAGCGGGGTCATGCCTGAGACTGTTTGATTTATGACTTGCTTATCAATCTGCCACAGGACATTAAGTACCGCGGTTGCATCGTCGCGCCCGATGGCGTCAATAAGGGATGCAGAAGCACCTGGCGGAATGGCGACCGCGGGCGGGTCTGACCGCGCAGCGGTTGTCAAACTGACCGTTTCCTCGAATGGCGTATTGCTACTTGAGTGGGAGCGATCCACACGCCCAATGAGTGATAGCGTAATACCGACGATTCCAATCAGCATAAGCGAGATTACGACCAGCATGGGCACGCGCTGGTCGTATTTCGGCGTGTCCTTTTCTGGGTCGAACGTCAATAGAGAGGTTCCGTGTAACTGCGCGATTGTTCGATCCAGCGTATGGGCATCGATAAAATCGGTCAAGTAACGGTCTATCAATGTACTCAATAGGGACGCACTTAATTTTTGGGTCCTCGCTAGACGACCGATCGGAAAATAAGTGAGTCCCCTTTTTCCAGCGGGCGTGATCGCGTTAAGCTGCTGTAACAACGACTGTAGTGGAGGGTCAGTGCGATGGCGAAGTCACTTGTGAGTTTCGAAGCAGGGGCGGCGATGGACGATATCGTCGAGGCGTATAGGACGTACAAACCGCCTTTTGGTGGCTCGACAGCACGTAGTCCCGCCTGACCGGCGCCGGCAACTACCATCGGAAAGCCGCGCCACCTTGTCTACCAACCCGAAGATCGGTGTTACGCTCCCGAATCTTCCCCGGAGAAGGCCGCGCCGCCGCATTTCCCTCTCTGCTCGCCGGCTTCCCGGACAGGCGACGCGATTAAAAGGGGTCAGAGCCCTTTTTCTCACGGTTCGCGAAAAGGACCGAGGTGTTCGATATTACGGTTGGCGGCTTGGCGTCGTAACGCGAGTTCAACGACACCGGCGATGCCCTCAGGCCAGAGAGCACCTGGGGGTAACGATTTATCGTCTTCGTCAAGAACCTCCAAGGCATAGAACGTCATCAAAACTGCCGACTCCTTTGGCAGATCGCTGACTAGGTCGGCGATGGGCCGTGCTATGAGGGAATACCACGCATCGCCAAGCATCGAGTACGGTCCTTCCTGCACTTCGTTGCAGAACTCGTCCCAAATCGACTTGTAGGAATAGTCACCACCGAAAATGCCGGACGCGGGTTGGCGTTGAAGACGGTGGATAACCTTACGGCAGATCGCCTCTACCTCCATCCGAGAAAACGCATGTACCGCTTTCAAAAGCTCAGTGTGCATTGACCATTTTTCATTTGGGACTCAAGCAACAAAGAGGAGAGCAAAAAAATCCATGTCAAACCTACGACGTTTGCAAGAGTATCAGCAGATGGACAAACAACCGAGAGGTTAAACAGGTCAGCACCTTCTTGCTGATAACAAAAAGACTTCTGGGTGCAGATGCCGCTCACCGCCCTTCGCCGTATTTGCGCCGTTTCTCCTAAGATATGGTTTTTCACGCGAGGCACAGGATCCTTCTTACCGCCATTCGTGGCTTAACTCGCCAAGCACGCATTCCTATTCATAACGCGCTCGCTCGGCTATCAGCATTGGCCTTGTACCCATCTTTTGCTCTTTCTTGCGCAGTTAGGCTTTCTTGGAAACCAAATACGTTGGCAAAACCACATAACCCATAGGGCTAATTGCTACACTTGGCTAATGATCAAATCACACGGCGACGAGAAATACGGCACGCAGGCGTTCAACTCCGAAGGCCGGGTGTGCTGGGATAATCTGGTCGCTGAACATCGGGTTCATCATGCGGGGGCGCTTCCCGATCTATGCCCAACCGCAACCGAGATCGCTGTTGTACTGGCCGGCAAGACGCGCGTTACGCGTCGTGGCGACGGGGAATTACAAGACGCCACAGGCCAGCGCGGAACGGTATGGCTGTGCCCCGAAGGTGTGTTTGAGAGAGAACTCAAAATTCATCATCCTGCCCAGAGCATTCTGCACATATACGTTCCGACAACTCGCATCTGTGAAATCGCAGAATCTGAAATCGGCACCGCAAGCCGGGCCGCGCACCTGAAATATGAGGGCGGTTTTCAGGACCCTCTTGTCGAGCAAATTAGCGCGTCGATTTTAGAGCGCATGCACTCTGCTTCTGAGTTCGATGATCTCGCCGTTGACACGATGAGCAGTCTGCTGATTGTCCACCTGCTGCAATATCACTCGACCCTAGGCAAGGCAAACACGCGGTTGCCAGCCGTTCAGGGGGCCTTGGATCGCCGACGATTAAACCGTGTAGTCGAATACATTGATGAACATCTGGAACGTCGGATATTGCTCGCCGAGCTCGCGGATCAGGCCTGCCTTAGCCCTTTTCATTTCGCGCGAGCTTTTAAATCAGTTACCGGAATTTCCCCGCATCAATATGTTCTGAGAAAAAAATTGGCTTACAGTCGAAAGCTGGTATTGAGAGAAGATCTCAGCCTGGGCCTGGTGGCCGATCGGCTAGGCTTCGCCTCGCAAGCCCATTTCTCCCGGCTGTTCAAACGCGAGTTCGGAGTTTCACCATCGAAACTCCGCAAACCCGCAAGCCGGTGATATCTGGCTTTAGCTAAGTCCCCAGGCGACGCATCGAAGTACGGGTCATGTAGGAATCGTACATGTCCTCAACGTGATGATTTGACCGGTAACCGCCCGAGACCTTCTCGCCTTGGTAGAAATGACTTATCCGGTTGGTTTGAATGTCATGACTGATCACCCAATTCCAACTCCACGACGGAGAACCATTGACCTCGAATGCAAGATCACCGCGGACGTAACGTCCGTTCCCGGGCTCGAACGATTTCCATAGCTCTCCCCGGCGATCAAAGGTTATCGTTTGAGGGGATATCTGATTACGAACGTCGATGTAGATACGTTTCTTGCTAACCGGCGCGCGTGGATAACCGAGCGGCTCGGCTTCTAAAACGATGACCTCGGGGATCAGCGCCTTGCCGACACGCAGGTAGCTCTTTCCTTCCGCGCCGCCGACCAGATCATGCGCCCAGTTCGGTTTATCGCCCATCCATTGATCATGGGTTGAACCGAGAAAAGGCTGGCGGCCCACAACTTTGTAGTTGCCCCATGTCATCCAAGGATCACCCGATGCCCAAGCATCGGAGAGGAACAGATTAAGGCCCGCTACAAGGGGCTCAAAGCGTTGATTCGTTGGAAAGCGCCTGACCCGTTTGAAGGACGGAATGTAGCCAAACAAATCAGGAAACTCGCGTTGATCGTAGGGCCAAACATTGAGAAACGCGGTCCCTTTCACGTCGTTTGGATTCGTGAACCAGGTGGCTTGATAACGCAACTTGCCCTCGTGCCCCGGCAGATAAGGCCCTTCACCGCCGTTAACCAATCCGATGCAGTTGAGCTCCGCCCAAACAAGTTCGTAGTCATATTCCACATTACCCTCAGGGCCCAGAGACAAGGTTGGGATGGCGTACATTGGGGCGTCGTTGCGACCCCAGCTCATCGTCAGATTAGCGATTGCTTCTAAGCCTGTTTGTGGATCTGGGAAAGGCAGGCCACCAAGCCAGTACTCTCCGTTTTTTGTGAAGCAATTACCTGTGCCATCGATCATTGCCATCCCCTGGTTTCGGAGGGTGGCTTCAAAAAACCCGCCGGAAAACATATTCGAAACATTGCGCTCAGATTCGATGATGTAGAACGTCCTTCCGTCCTGCTTTACCTCTTGATAACAAATGGGATCGATTAGGTCCTTTATCACCTCCACGTTATCCGCGTTAATTTCGTCACCAACTTTGACCTGACCCTTGGTGTAAGCCTCGATGTTGAGTAATTCTTCTGGGTACACCTTTTCTATGTCGCCACTTGAGGCAACTGTTGGCCACAAAGATGCCAACACGCCAGCACCGCCGAGGCCACGTGCCGTTTTTTCCAAAAAAGTCCGACGACTGAATTCGAAGTCATATTTTTTAATCCGCATAGCTACTCTCCTGGGAGATTGATAAATGAGTGATTTGCGACTTCCAGCAGCCGTTGGCGAGAGGTGATCTTTGTTCTGGGTTTTGGCGGTGAGTGCGTGCGCCCCAGAGCGATCTCGTGCTCATTAATTCGCTGCCAACCTTCGAAGCTCACGGCAATCCGCAAGCGGCGCCGAAGCTGTTCGAAGCGTTTGCTCCGGTCCTCACTGATGTCGCGAAGCCAAAGGTCCTCCAAGAGCGTCTTTACGGTGTCCCGCGAACAAGCTTTATTGGCACCAATCGTGCCCTCGGCACCACGCTTGGCCCATCCAACAACGTAGAGACCCGGCACCAATCCTTCGCCAAGCAAGACCCGCCCCGCTTGATTTGAAATGGTCTTTGACGCCGTTTTCGAGGGTTCGAGCAGCGGCCTAACGTGATAGCCAATACAGTTAATCAGCGCGCTCGATCGGATCTGCGAAATGCCCTCGGAAAGGACGGCGCGCTGCGCGAAGGCTGGTCCGCAAAGCGTGGTCGCAGCGAGCTTGACCGTTTCAACAGCCTTTCTACCCAGAATTTCAACGGGCGCGCTCTGAAATGCGAGATGACAGCCTGGGCCGCTCGGATTTGCCGTCTCGATTGATGAGAGGCGTCCGGCAACCTTTCGCCGCTGGATACTCGATGGATGGTTTAGTTCTTCAACGGTGGCCTGAGTTTGTATTGCAGGTTCGTTTCCGCTCGCCGTGAACACAACACCTGGTAGGGCGAGTAGTTCATGCAAATCCTTGAAGGAGAACTTGGTTTGCGCAGGCCCGCGCCTTCCCAGAATAGTGACGTGCTCAACCGGGTTCTCGCGAAATGAAGCTAACGCGTAGTCAGCGATATCGGTGTCGGCGAGAGATCCGTGGGCTTTGAGTAGTAGTCTCGCGACATCGAGCGCGACATTCCCGTTGCCGACGATGGTGACGTGTGAGCCCAATGCCACGCCCAAATTTGAATAGTCGGGATGTCCGTTGTACCAGCCAACAAAATCGCGCGCCTTGTAGCAACCCGGTAGTTCCTCTCCGGGAACGCCAAGTGCCATCCCGACTTCGGCACCAATGGCGAGTATGACGGCGTTATAGGCGCCAAGCAGTTCATCGAGTTCAATGTCGCGCCCTATTTCAACATTGCCGAAAAAATTGAAATGGCGGTCCTCCGCGGTTGCGAAGAACTTGTTTTGAACACTCTTTAGCTTGGGGTGATCCGGTGCTACACCGTATCGGACGAGACCAAACGGCACGGGCAATCGTTCGAAAACGTCGACAAAAACCTCCGTCGGCGCATCCAGCAACTCTTGAGCTGCAAAAAAACCGGAGGGGCCGGCCCCGACGATAGCAACTCGAGGCCGGCTCATTGGCCTGAATCCAGAGCTATTGTTGGCGCGACGCCCGAAATCAGTGGTTCGAGTTTGTGTTTTACGACCGGCAATTCGGCAGAGCGCGCCCTGTTTAGCTCAAGCCAGTGTTCTTCGTCTTGGCTTACTTCGATATCGTCTCGGATGGCGTCAACAGGGCAAACAGGAATGCAGCCAGCACAATCGATACAAACATCGGGATCGATATAGACCATCGAATCACCGAGATGAAAACAGTCAACGGGGCAAACCGAAACGCATTCGGTGTACCTGCAACCCGAGCAGCTTTCGGTAACGAAATGGGTCACGCCACGTCGACCAAGGATACTTCCTCGTCAGCAATCGGGGCGATCGCCACCAGCGTGCTAGAGAATGTAGGCGCGCGACCGAGATCAGCGAACGTCGCGGCGTTGATCGCGTTAACAGTTCCATCGTCGTCCACATCCCAATGGCCTGCGGGCGCAATGGCTACGCCCTCTAGGGTTTTCTCGGAAATCGTTGCTGTCGCAATGAAATGACCGGTTGGGTTTGAGATCTTGATCCGATCGCCTTCTTGGATGTCTCGTTTTGCGGCGTCGTTAGGATGAATGAGCACCTGCTTTTTCCCCGCCCGTTTTTGCTGCGCTCGCTGATTGGCAAAACTGGAATTGAGAAAGTTGTGTTCCTTGGGCGAAATGATCTGGAGTAGATCTTCGGCGCTGCGGGTTTCGTTGAGCAGCTCGGAACAATCCGGGACACTGTCCACCGGGTCACCGGATTGATTCCCGTCGTAACCCTGGCGAAACACGGGCAGCACAAAGTCACCATTGCCCGCCAACGTTGTTTCTAACTCGCACTTGCCAGTCGGCGTTAGAAATCCGCCGTGAGCATAAGGTCGGGCGCTTCCCGGTGGTTCGAGTGCGAGCCTGATGAAGCCTTGTGCCTTGAGTTCTGCAAGTGAGGAGTGACTTAGAGCCGGGGAATCCCAATCCAAGGCTTCGAGGATCTGCTGCTCGTCGCTACGGGTGAAATAGGGATCTCCCGGCCAAAATTTTGCCGCGAGCCGCCTCATTAGCTCACTGTTCGATATGGCCTCGCCGCGCGGTACGATGGCCCGATGGTTATAGGTGACATAGAAATGTCCCCACGAGAACATAATGTCCTCTTGCTCGGCTTGCGTGGTGGCGGGGAGAACGATGTCCGCATAACGAGCGGTATCGGTAATAAAATGTTCGCTTACAACGGTGAAGAGATCCTGTCGACGGAGACCTTGCTGCACCTTTTGCTGCTCCGGAACCATCGCAACCGGGTTTGCGTTGTAAACGAACAAAGACTGAATTGGCGGGTCCAGACCTAACTCCCCTGTTAGCGCACGCCCGAGAAGCCATTGGTTGATAACCCTGCGGTCCCCGTCGATGAGGTCGGCCCGAGAAAGCCTGGACCAATTGATGGGGAAAGCACCGAGGGTGATTTGTAGTAGACCGCCTCCCACCTCGCGCCAGGCACCGGTAAGAGCCGGCAGGCTCGCTATCGCGCGAACAGCCTGACCCCCATGTCTGTGTCGCTCTATAGCTACGCCGATCCTGATCGCCGCCGGTCGGTTGGAACCGTAGGCAATCGCAAACTCCTCAATTGCGCGTTTAGGAATTGAGGTGACGGCCGCCACCCGATCGAGATCGATCGCCGCAAATTTATTCTCAAGCCGCTCATAGCCATGCGTGTAATTGCCGACATAGTCCATGTCGATGAGATCGCGATCTCGGAGCACCCGCATCACGCCCATCGCAAGGGCGAGATCGGTACCGGGTTTGATCTGCAAGTGAATATCAGCGAGGGCGCTGGTGCGGGTTCGAGCGGGATCGATCACCACAATCGTTGCCCCGTTATCTTTTGCCGCGCTAATGAAAGGCCAGTGGTGGGAATTGGTACTTAGCGAATTGCACGCCCACAGGACGATAAACTTTGAATGCTCGAAGCTCTCCGGATCCAACCCGCGCCCGTGACCCATCGTCATGGTCACGGCGGTAGAGGCGCCAGAATCGCAAAACGTTCGCTCGCTAACAGATGCGCCCAACTTGTTGAAGAACGGATCTGCCACCGTTAATCCATTGACAATTCCCTGCGTTCCCAGGTAGCTGTAAGGCAGAATCGCTTCGGCGCGGCCATCATCGATAAGATCGCCCCAACGGCACGCTATCTCGTCGAGCGCTTCATCCCAAGTGATCCGCCGGAAGCGACCACTCCCCTTAGCACCTAATCTTTTAAGGGGATGCAGTACACGATCTTGATGGTAGACGCGATTTTGGTAGTCGTTGACCTTCGAACACAGCCGTCCCCGGGTGTAGGGATGTTCACTGTTGCCGCGCACAGATTTAAGAACACCATCAGCAACATTGAAACTCATCGAACATGTATCAGGGCAATCGTGTGGACAGGCACCCAAGATGGGTTTCGACATGGTGTTTTTCTTCAGCTCTACGGGTAGCCAAAATCTTGTCGAATCATTGAGTCTCTGTTTTGTGGAATATTGCGCTATCGAGATGAAATCTTGCTCAAAGACACTGAGCAGGCGCCATGCGAGGCTGCGAATCGGCCGATTCAATAATTGCTAGCGCATCTTTCTATTAAGGCGTAGGTGGCTCACTCCACCAAAGATTTGCACCTCGATGGCGCTGTGCTACCCATATCGGTGCAAAGTGCCTCTAGATCTTTGCTTGGCGCGCTAGCGCCCGCTAGCGTTTAAAAAACCGGGAGACACTAAATACAAGGCGTACCGCGGCGCGGAGCAAAAATCCGCGGAGAACAACCCGTTCTGCCGCGCACTGGCACGGATCTTGAGCCTCACTGAACTCTGTTCGCACTTACGAGTGACTGGAGCCGAGGTTATGGCCTCCCTCGTCGAACTTTCTACTTCGCTACCGTTGATTGGCGCGCTCTGCCTCGCCGGTGCCATGGCTGGGATCACGGCGGGTCTTTTTGGCAATGGCGGCGGCTTTGTCATCGTTCCAGCAATGGTGACACTGTTGGAGAAATACGCTCAGGCCAGTGGCGATATCATCTATACGGCCATCGGTACATCGCTGGCTTGTATTTCGGTGACAACAGCGCGCGCGATTTATGCCCATCACTTGAAAGGCGCCGTCGATTTCGAGTTGATTCTAAGCTGGGCGCTGTGGGTGTTCATGGGCGTGATGGTTGGAATTTCGCTCGTTTCCTTCGTTGACGCAACGGCCCTATTCTTCCTTTTCAGCGCGGGCGTGTTTCTTTACTCAATCTACTTCCTCTTTCCCGATACCTTTACCTTTGATCGTACGGCGCCGGCAATGCCGAGCGGCGGCGCGCGCGCCGCATTGGCCTCGGGTCTCGGCGCGTTCTCATCAATCCTTGGGATCGGCGGCGGCACCATCACCGTGATCACGATGGTTACTTGTGGACGTCCCATTCACCAGGCGGTGGCGACCGCCTCAGGGATCGGCTTGGTGATCGGCCTTTCCGGCGCACTCGGATTTCTAGTCTTGGGGATCGGCAAGGAGCAGGTGCTGAGCGGCTCAGTAGGCTACGTTAACGTGCCCGCGCTCATCGTGATCAGCAGTTTATCCATATTGACCGCGCCAGTGGGGGCCGGCTGGGCGCACAAGCTTGATGCCCGTGCCTTGAAGCGCGTGTTTGGCGTTTATCTCGTTTTTGCTGCGAGTTCCATGCTCTATAAAGGCTTGAGCATGTGATTTTAAACAACCGAATCAATCAGTGAATCCATTTGCGGAGATAACCATGACTCAAGGAACTAATCGCCGAGCGTTTCTCGGCAGTGCATTGGCGGCAGCGGGGCTCTCACCGATTGCACAAGCGATTGGAAATAATGCGCCCGGAGCGTTACCGACGCTCGCCCTACCCGCGCCCGGTGTGGCTAAGCTAAACGCTAACGAGAACCCAGTGGGTCCCAGCCCCGCCGCACGCGCGGCGATTGCGGAATCGGCAACCTACGGCGCCTACTACGTCAGCCAAAATGTTAAACGCCTCAAAGCCATGATCGCCGAGCGGCATGGGCTAACCACCGAGCACGTTGCGCTAAGTTCGGGATCAAGCGGCGTTCTCACTTATTTAGCCGTTGCTGCCTCGCGCGAAGGACATATTCTAGGTCCCGATCTGTTCTGGGATACCACCTGCAAAGCCGCCGAGCGCCAAGGCGCGGTCATCGAACGTTTGCCAAAGTCTCCCGATCTCACCATCGATCTCGACGCCATGCTCGCGCAGGTAAACGGCCAAACCGCGCTAGTGCACGTCACCAATCCGAACAACCCCACGGGGCTCATGCTCGATGCCGAGCGCTTGCGAAAATTCTGTCGCGCAGCCACTAAAAAAACCATGGTGCTTGTCGATGAGGCCTACAACGAACTCACCGACGACCCGGATGGCAACACCATGGTCGATCTCGTTCGCGAAGGACACGCCGTGGCCGTGGCCCGAACGTTCTCCAAGATCTTTGGTCTCGCCGGCATGCGCGTTGGATACATCATGAGCACACCTGAGATTATCGAGAAACTCAGTGTTTTCAGTCTTGGTGACTACGCGCTGAATCAGGCGGGTGTTGCAGCCGCGATCGCGAGCTACACCGATGAAGCCTTTATGGCTGAATCAAAACAAAAGATCTTCGAGGCGCGTGGAATGGTCGAAGCAGGCCTGAAGGCAAATGGGCTTGAATACCTCCCCTCGCAAACCAACTTTGTGTTCGCAAATCTGGGATCGTTGGATGCGGAGAAATTTCGTGCCGAAATGGCGGCTCGCAGCGTGCTCATTCGCGGGATCTATCGTGACTACACCCATCACTCGCGCGTAAGCATGGGAAACCTCCCCGACGTCGCACAATACGTGGAGAACATCCCGAAGGTGCTCGACGCCCTTAGCGCCTAAATAAATAAAGGGGTCAGAGCCTCGCGCGCTATCTCCGCTGGCGGACGCTCTGACTCGCGCATCAAACGCAACGCTTCCAACTTGAATTCTTTCGGATAACTCGCTCGTTTCGTCATCTCGGATGCTCCTTCATGGCGACTATCGTCGCTCAATTTGAACTATCCGTTAAACTGGGGGAGCTTCAGTGTGCCAACACGATCGGGCCAGAGCGCTGCACCTTGCCAAGCATTTAGGCCCCATTACCAATTATCTCAACGACTTGAACGGTGACGACGGGATCCGGAATATAGTCCTCGATGGCTGCGGCCAGATCCTCACGGATTTCATCGACCAGGCGTTCCGAGGCCTTGATATCACCAACCCGGGGGAAGGAAATATAACCATCCGGCCTGACCATCACCTCTTGCTGCAGATCCTCTTCACACCACACCAAGATACGCAAACTGTCGCCAGCCTGCACCCGGTAACCGTCTGCGGCGACCGCCGAGTTCGCGAAGAGATTGACCGAAACGATTATCGCTGTGGTGCAAAAAAGCGCCACGCTTCGACACGTGTTGAATAAAGATACAAGGTCATCGACCCAAACTCCTTAATCTTTCCCGGGATCAGCTTGATCCTATGCGTTTAGCTCGTTGTGGGCGCGCGATTATATATATCTTCAAACCGCACAATATCATCTTCGCCGAGGTACGTACCTGATTGGATCTCAATAATTTCAAGTGGGATCGTGCCCGGATTTACCAACCGGTGTTTGGCACCAATTGGAATATAGGTAGATTCGTTTTCGGCCAACAAAAACACATTGTCGCCGCAGGTCACTTGTGCAGTTCCCGACACCACTACCCAGTGCTCCGCGCGGTGGTGATGCATTTGCAGAGACAAGGCAGCACCTGGTTTAACCACGATCCGCTTAACCTGGAATCGGGCACCCGAATCAACCGACTCGTATGACCCCCAGGGCCGGTGGACCCGCCGGTGATGCAGATGTTCTTCGCGCGATCGCGCATCAAGCTTTTCAACCACGAGTTTCACGTCCTGAGATTCCGCCTTGGGCATCACCAGCACTGCGTCAGCGGTTTCAACCACCACCAAATCCTCACAACCCAGTGCGGCAACCAAGCGATGTTCGGCATGGATAACACTATTCTTTGACGCGTCGGCGATGACATCACCGTGTGTCGCATTGCCCGCCTCATCGCGATCAAGCACCGACCAGACACTGTCCCAGGATCCAACATCCGACCACCCGCCATCTAAAGCGACAACCGCACTCGGCCATGGTGCATCAGTAAGGTTTTCCATCACCGCGTAATCGATTGAATCACTTGGCGAGGCACGAAAACTTGCGGCGTCGAGACGAAAAAAATCACCGTCGGCGACACCTGAGTCGATCGACTGAGCCACCGCCGTCGCTATAGCAGGCACGAAATGTTCGATTGCTTCATGCCACACGCTGGCTTTGAGCACAAAAATTCCCGAATTCCAAAGATAATTCCCACCTTCCAGGTAAGCCCGTGCGGTTTTTTCATCGGGCTTCTCTTTGAAACTGTTTAGCCGCCAAGCGGACTGCAGGTTTGAGATCGCTTCGCCGGTTTCAATATAACCGTAGCCAGTTTCCGGATGGGTCGGCGCAATACCAAAGGTAACGATGTGATCGCGGCAGGCCAAATCCATTGCCTGACTTACGGCTTCGCCAAAAGCCGCGACGTCAGTGATCATATGGTCGGCCGGCATAACGATAAGTACCGCGTCG
This sequence comes from Pseudomonadota bacterium, assembly GCA_039030125.1. Classification (GTDB taxonomy): domain Bacteria; phylum Pseudomonadota; class Gammaproteobacteria; genus JBCCEV01. Next base: position 23,605 of record JBCCEV010000056.1, read on the forward strand.
TCATCGACAAGCTCTCGCGACAACAGTGCCGCGGCGGTGAGGGCGGGCGCCGTGTTACGCCCTGCGGGCTCAAGCACAATAGTCGAGAGGTCAATGTCGGCGCTCCGGGCCTGCTCTGCAACGAGAAATCGATGCTCTTCGTTGCACACCAGCAGCGGCGGGAGAACCGTTTGCCCGTTCAGCCGTATCACCCGCCGCAATGTTTGTTGCAACAGCGTTTCCGTTCCAGTGACTGCCAGGAATTGCTTTGGATAGTCACGGCGGGACAACGGCCATAGGCGTGTGCCGCCGCCGCCAGCCAGAATTACAGGAACAAGGGTCGCACTCACAGTAATGCTCAAGCGTAGATAAAAGCCATCGATTTCACGATATAACGCTTCAAGGGTCGAAA
>JBCCEV010000057.1:0-23634 GCA_039030125.1 Pseudomonadota bacterium
CCTCATTCACAACATCAAGCTTTGGTACTGCAGAGTTTATTGGGTTTATTAGTAGCGCCGCGTTCAATCGAGTTGAGGTTCGCGAAAACGATGGTGGTGCAAACAGCGATGAATTTTTTCAATTTTTCACCGCAACCGCAGTTCCTGAACCCACAACGCTGGCGTTAATGGTTGGGAGCCTGGGGCTGCTAGGCTTCGGTCGCAAACCTCAGGTGAGCTAGCCACCAACCGGCGGGCCGCGTTCACTCGGACGCCGCCTGGAACTCAGGCTCATAGCGCGCGAGATGACTTCTCAATAATCTTAGTCAAAGTTTTTATTGCCGCTCCGTACTTTTTTTGCGGGACGCTCGTATAGCCCAGTATTAACCCATGTTTTGGCGGTGTACCTAGATACATCGGTGAGAGAGGGGCTGCTTTTATGCCCTCCTGTTTTGCTGCCGCCGATATCGCGACGTCGTTACGGGCATCAATGTATGCCAGCGCTTGCATACCGGCATCTCGAAATTGGACCGTGAGGCGGTTTCGCGCGTATCGATCAATCGAATCTCGAAGCGCGTTTTGGCGTTTGCTATATAAGGTCCGCATTCGGCGGACGTGCGTTGCGAAATGTCCCTCCTCTATGAAATCCGCGAGTGCGGCCTGAACGAGTTGCGCACTTTCCTGACCCGTTATCTGCACAGCTTTTCCAAAATTTTCGACGAGTCGCTCCGGAACAACGAGATAGGCCAGACGCAAGCCGGGAAACATTGTTTTGGAGAATGTCCCGACGTAGATAACTTGGCCGCGCTCATCGAGACTCTGCAATGCAGTCAAGGGTTGCCCACGGTATCGATATTCACTGTCGTAATCATCTTCGATGATCCAAGCATTACATCTTCGTGCCCAATCAAGTAGAAGCAGTCGTCTATCAAGACTCATCATCGTACCGGTCGGAAATTGGGACGAGGGTGTGACGTAAATTAGGCGCGGTGTTTCTTGCCCCCGCGTTTTTCTGGTTATATCCATTCCGAATTCATCAACCGGTACCGGCACGAGTCGCGCGCCAGCGCCTTGCAGCGCCATTCGCGCGCCGAGATATCCCGGATCTTCAATCCACGCAACATCTCCTTCGTCCAACAGCAGACGTGCCGTTAGATCAATCGCCGCTTGCGCGCTGGTAACGACAATGATCTGTTTCGGATCGCAGTCCACACCTCTCGCCGGACCAAGGTGCTTGCACACTGCCGCTCTAAGCGCTGGGAGACCGCCGGAGATTGGATAGGCGATGGTATCGGTAAGTGGTTCCAAGCTGTGTCGCTGGAGTAACCGTCGCCAAATCGAGAACGGAAAACTCTCGACACAGGGCATGCCGTAAATAAACGGGGTTCCGGGTTCAATCGGCGTGGTTCTCAACGCTTCGGTGAGTCGCTTTCCTCGTTTCGAAACTCTGGCGGCGTTTTTTCTAACGCCTCGCGAGGTATCAAAGCGGCGAATGTCAACGTTCGACAGGGATGCGATCCGGGTCCCTTGGCCAACGTGGCCGACAATATAGCCTTCCGCCGCTAGCTGTTCGTAAGCCTGGATCACGGTATTTCGGCTCACGCCAAGCGTACGCGCGAGAGTGCGAGAGGGAGGTAGCCAACTATCCGCGGCCAGGTTTCCAGCTAGAACTTCTCCTCGGATGGCGCTGAACAATCGCCGGTAATTTGGTTCGCGTTTTACTTCAGAGTCGCGCGCTTCGAACGCTCGTTGGATCTTAAAGATATCGCCCGGGTGCGGTTTCAAATTGGTCTCGAATATCATCAATATTGGATCTATTTATAGGACCGATATTGCCGCAAAATCCATAGTACGCATAGCAATGCGACGGCAAAAACTACCCACCGTCTTGATCCGGAAATTTCACGAGGGACATCCAATGGTTGAACAAACAGCTAGAACTAAGCTGAATAGACTTGCGGAGCGCGCGAGTTACGACGAAGCAACGATTTATAAGATTCTCGATGCAATGCCAATGTGCCATGTTGCGTATCAATATGACGGGAAGCCTGCCATCGTGCCGACACTGCAGTGGCGCGAGGATAATCGCGTGTATTGGCATGGTTCCACCGGCGCGAACTCAAACCTTCATGGCCCGAAACACGAGGTATGCATGAATGTCTGTATTTTCGACGGGCTGGTCTTGGCGCGCTCGGCTTTTTTTCATTCGGCTAACTTTCGTTCCGTCACCATCTTTGGCGTTCCCGATCCGGTTAGTGATCATGAAGAGAAGGAACAAAAGCTGAAGAATTTTGTGGAGAGCTTGTACCCTGGCAGATGGGACAAACTTCGTCCCGTGAAAGCAAAGGAAATACGCGCGACGTCTATCTTGTCTCTCGAAATCTCGGAAGCATCTGCGAAAGCCCGCTCGGGACCCCCCGGCGATGAGGAAGAAGATTACGGTGTTGAGGTGTGGGCGGGCGTATTGCCAATTCAGCAAAGCATCGGCGCTGCGATCCCGGATACCAGGATGATTGCTGGCGTAGAGGCTCCGTCTTATTTAAATGAACGTACATTTGACTAAACGGCGGGCGCTCTGCGAAACCGCGAACGCTGCGCATCGTCCGCAATCACTGTTACCCCGCCAAAATAAACGGGTACAGCATCGAACTCCCGAAGCCGCCAACCGGGTGAGGATCCCCGATATTGGCGCCTCCACTTTTGCGAGTAAGCGGCCTATGATGTATCGAAGCTTTCAGTCGTTGCCACCAACCAATTCACCTTGCCAAATCAATCACAAGGAGAAGTCGATCGAATCTACGGATCGGCTAATCTGACCGAGCGAATTTTCGCTGCCTTAGAGCGATCGGGTTTAGATATCTCCCAACTGAACCGGGAAGCGCTCTCCGCGTTCGACGAATTTCATGCGGGAGGCATTGGGGCGACTCGTCAGATGGCGGGCCTTGCCGAACTGGCGCGCGGCGCGCGCGTGCTTGATATCGGCAGCGGCGTCGGGGGTCCGGCCCGCACGCTCGCGGCTGAGTGGGGATGCATGGTGACGGGGATCGACGTAACCGCCTCGTTTTGTGACCTCGCCCGAGAACTCAACACCCGCGTTGGCCTCGATGATCGGATCACTATCGAATGCGCGGACGCGATCACGATGCCGTTTGAGACCGCCTGCTTTGATGTCGCCTGGGCGCAATATTCACTGCCGAGCATTCCCCGCCAAGATGAACTGTTCGCGCAGATCGCCCGAGTGCTAAAACCGGGTGGGGTTTTCGTCTTTGAAACCTTATGCGCGGGTTTGGGGGGTGAGATCCATGTGCCGGTGTTTTGGGCCGATACGCGAGCGGCCAATCATATTCGCGATCCCAAAACCACGCGCGCGAGCCTCGAAAATGTCGGATTCACGCAGATCAGTTTCGAGAATCTCACCAGCGAGGTTTTGCAGTCGGCCCGGCTTCGCTTGGAGCAAGCCAAGGGCAAGAATGAAAGTGACGAGTTATGGCTTGGATTGATTGTGCCCGACCGTCCGATCGAGAAAATGCAGAACTCAATCCTTAATAGCGAACAGGATCGAACGCGCGTCATGCGCGGGATTTTTCGGCGCGCCAGTTGAACAACGGGTATCAGGTGACAGCCTCGCCCAACTGAGGCACCACCTCATCAACGAACAGTTGCATACTGCGCATCGTTGCTTCGTGCGAAAGCCCGGGCCAATGACAGTTTAATAAGACTTGCTCGACGCCGAGTTCGCCCTCGAGTTCTTGCATCTTCTCCGCCACTTGGTCGGGGGTGCCGAACAGCAGGCTGCGATCGTTGACGAAGTCGAAATCAAGCTCGGCCTCCAAAGCGGCGCGCCGGGCTTCGGACAGTGTTTCGCCAGGCTCTAAGTAGATTGATGGACCACGCCAGTTGCTGAAATTAAGCGTCCCCATCACCGCCTCTTCGGCCAATGCCCGCGCCTCTTTTTCGCTCGGCGCCACAAATAGGTCGCGCATGATCCCGCAGCGCGCACCGGGGTCAAGACTTTGTCCGCTCGCGGCCTCCGCGGTTTCCCGGTAGCGTTCAAATTTTTCCTTCAGCGCGCTCACCGGCGGTCGCCACATAATGATGCCGAGATCGTTTTGTGCCGCGAACTCAATGGACCGATCGCCATCCACCACCTGCCACATCTGCGGGCCCGGTCGCTGCAGGGGTTGCGGATAGACAGAAATTTTGGCCATCTCGCCGGTGTCGGCGTCGATGTAGTCGGGCAACTCAACGGTATGTGCGCGATCAGTCTTGAACCCCGGCGTGGGGAAGGTGTACATGCTGCCCTGATAAGCGAAGCGCTTTTGTGAAAACGCGAGCTTGAGAATATTCAGCGTGTCTTCGAAGACCTGGTAGTTCTCTTCTGGCTTGTTTGGATCCGCCGCGGGATTGAGATTCAAGCCTTCGATACCGTAGTTTCCACGTCCCAGTCCCAATTCGACCCGACCGCCACTTAACTGATCAAGTAAGGCGACGTCTTCGGCCAGGCGCAGCGGGTGCCAGAAGGTGATGATTGCCGCAGCTAAGCCAATGCGGATCCGTTCGGTGCGCGCGGCGATGTCTGTTCCCATGACTACGGGGTTGGGCAACATTTCGCGGCCCCATAGGCTGAAATGATGCTCGGCAAACCAGATGGTGTGGAAATCGTGGCGCTCGCAAAACATCGCCAGGTCGCGAACCTCTTCAAGAACGTCGAGGTAAGGGCGCTCCTGATTGAGGTTCGTGGGGTTACAAAAGTAGCTGATTTTCATCGCAGTACTAGGCGGGATGCTATGCGGCTCGTGGGTATCACCAAAGTTTACGTCAATGTACATGCAGCGACTACTGTGGCAGATTCGAGTTCGTTCAAACCGTCATCAAACAACATCATTGACTATGGATTACGTCTCGCTCGGCACAACACCGCTGCAAATTTCTCGTCTTGGCCTTGGAGCGATGGGCTTTGGTGACACCGCCTGGCGTTCATGGGTTTTGGACATCGATCAGGCGCGGCCTGTTTTTGAACGCGCGGTGCACAGAGGGATCAACTTTTTTGATACCTGTAATTTCTATTCAGGGGGGGAGAGTGAGCGGATCCTGGGACAGTTACTGCGCGAAACCGGCCAACCACGCGAAGAGGTGGTGATTGCCACTAAGTTCGGCATGCCGATGCCTAACGCGCCCGAAACCAAGGGCTATAGCAGAAGTGCCGCCGTTGCCGCGATCGCGGGATCTCTGGAGCGTTTGGAGTTGGACTATGTCGATCTTTATCAAACCCACATCTGGGATCCAGATACCGATCTCGAGGAATTGATGGCCGTACTCGCCGAGCTTATCGACCAAGGGAAGGTTCGTTACGCCGGTGCTACCGACATGCCGAATTGGCAATTTGTGAAGGCCAATGGCATCGCCCAATCCCACGGCCGCCCGTCATTCTCATCAATGCAGAATCACTACAATCTGGTGTGGCGCGAGGACGAAGCGGAAATGATCCCCTATTGCCGCGCCGAAGGGATCGGCTGGATCCCCTACAGTCCGCTGGCCCGCGGGCTTTTGTGTGGGGCGAGCCGGCTGGCGGCGGGGCAACGCACGGAAAGACTAAAAACCGATGAGTACATCGATATTTGGTACGGCCGCGAAGCCGATCGGGCATTGATATCCCGGGTCGATGAGGTGGCGCGCAAACACGGCGCGAAGCCGGCTCAGGTGGCGCTCGCCTGGGTATTATCGCGCGAGCCTAGTGTCGCGCCGATCTTCGGCGCGCGCACACCGGCCCAAGTTGATGAAGCGGTCGAGGCACTCGATCTTAAGCTCGACGAGAACGACGAAGAACAGCTCACGGCCGCTTATGTACCGCGTTTGCGAGGTTCGTAGCGGCGCCGCTATTGCATCACAAAGGGGTCTGCAATCGGCTCGGCGGAGGTGTTAATCCACACCGTTTTCGCCCGCGTGTAGTCATGGATTGCGTCCAGCCCAGATTCACGTCCGAACCCGCTTTCCTTATAGCCCCCAAATGGTGCGATAGGCGACACCACGCGGTAAGTATTCACCCATACGATCCCCGCGCGAATCGCCTTTGAAACGCGCAGCGCACGCCCAACCTCACGCGAGAACACCCCGCTGGCAAGCCCAAAGCGGGTGTCATTGGCGAGCGTGATGGCTTGGGCTTCGGTTTCAAATTCGAGCACGCTGACCACCGGCCCAAAGAGTTCATTGCGGACAATATCGAGGCTTTGATCGGGACACTCGACAATGGTTGGTTCGAAATACCAGCCTGAGCTCAGCGAAGTCGGACGCTTGCCACCATGGGCGATGTTCGCGCCGTTCGAGCGCGCGCCGGCCAGCGTGTTTTCAATATTCCGCATCTGGCCAAGGGTCGCTAAGGGCCCCATCTGACTGTGGTCATCAAGGGGATCGCCGATCTGGATGGCCTCGGCCTTGGCAACAACGCGGGCCAGCAGCTCTTCTTTCAGGTCTCGGTGCACCAGTAGTCGCGAGGCCGCGACGCAGCTTTGTCCACTCGCACTGAAAATGCTGAGCAGTACGCCGTTAGCGGCACTTTCGATATCGGCATCGTCAAAGATCACCAGAGGCGACTTGCCACCAAGCTCCAACGATACTTCGGCAAAGTTCTCGGCGGAATTGCGTATGACGTGACGCGCGGTGTCCGGGCCACCGGTAAAGCTGATCCGGGCCACCAGCGGATGAGCCGTTAACTCGCGGCCGCAAGGCTCGCCAAAGCCGGTCACGATATTGATCACCCCGGGTGGGAAATCGACCTCTTCGACGATCTTCGCGAACTCAAGCATCGGCGCGGAGGCGTGCTCAGATGCTTTAAGCACCACCGTATTTCCCGCGGCAAGTGCTGGCGCGATCTTCACGGCACTGAGGAAAAGTTGCGAATTCCAAGGCACCACGGCCGCCACTACACCCAGCGGCTCGCGCACGGTCATCGCCCACATATCGGGCTTATCAATGGGGAGTGTGTCGCCGGTTATCTTGTCGGCGAGTCCGGCGTAAAAGTTATAGAACTCGGCAATATAAGCCGCCTGCCAACGTGTCTCCTTGAATAGCTTGCCGGTGTCGATCGTTTCGATGCGTCCCAGGTGTTCAGAGTGCTTTGCCAGCGCCTCGCCGAGCTTGCGCAGCCACTTACCCCGCTCGGTCGCGGTCATGCGTGGCCACGGCCCTTGAGTGAACGCGTCGTGCGCTGATCTAACGGCCTGATCAACATCCGCGGCACTTGCCGCGGCGATACTCGCCCAGGGTTTTTCCGTGGCTGGGTTCATGCTCTGAAAACTCGCTTCGCCGCCGTCGGTCCATTTGCCATTGATATACATCTGGTAGTGCGGGAGTTCACTCATTAGGTTTTCCGTTTGCTGATCGACACACAAAAAATAGCTGTTTGGAGCGCGGCATTTTCGTCTCGTTTCTAGTCTACACTAGCGCCATGATCGGCAGCGGCGGTCAATGAACACCGAAGCTTTAATCAGCTCAACGCCCGACGGTACCCGGTATGAGGATCGTGGACGTCGCGATGACTCCTATCCCATCATCTTGATCCACGGTGTGGGTCTCGATCACCGGATGTGGGATGCGCAGGCCGCGGCGCTCGCCGGCGACCAAAGAGTGCTCCGCTACGACCTGCTTGGTCATGGCGATACACCCCCAAGTGCGGAACCTGAGATCGGGATCGAGGATTTTAGCGCTCAGCTCCTGGGCGTTCTCGATGCTTGCGATGTAAGGCGGGCGATTATTGTCGGGTTTTCCCTAGGCGGGCTCATCGCCCAGCGGTTTGCCGCTGATCATCCAAATCGCCTCGCCGGGATTGTATTAATGAGCACTGTCTACTGCCGGACCGCCGATGAACTTACAGGCGTGCGCCAACGGCTTGCATTGACCGAACAACAGGGCGTGGGAGCAATTATCGACGCCGCCATGGCGCGCTGGTTCGATACGGCGTTTGTTCGCGATCACGCCCAAGCAGTGGCCGAGGTGCGGACACGCCTGGAAACCAACAATGAGCAGGGCTACCTTGCCGGGTACCGGGTATTTGCCAGCGCCGATCAAGCCAATGGCAGAATTTTGCGCGCTATCAATTGCCCTGCTTTGATCATTACCGGTACCGATGATCCTGGCAGTACACCAGCTATCGCCCGGCGCATGGCCGCTGACCATCCAAGCAGCGAACTCGTGTTACTCGAAGGGCTGCGACACATGGTTACCCTGGAGGCACCCGAGACAATCACCGATCTCATCGCAACATTCGCGAAACGTATCGAAGGACCGGGATGATTTTGGTGCACCGGTTTCAAATTGGGGCAAAGCGCCGATCTGATCATCGCGCGTTGATCGTTGTTCCGATATGCGGCAAATTCGAAGTTAATGCCTTCCCTGTTTTAAAGGAGCGGTTGCAATGCATTTCGGAGTATTTCTGCCCAACGGCAGCAACGGCTATATTCTCTCCGCCGGAAGCCCAGTCTATGAGCCGACCTTTGAACATAACAAAGCCATTTCGCTGGAGGCCGAGAAGCAAGGCCTAGACTTTGTCCTATCCATGATGAAGTTTCGCGGCTTTGGTGGCGAAACCGGGTTTTGGGACGCCTGTTTAGATTCATTTACCTTGATGGCCGGTCTGGCCGGCGTGACTGAGCGCATCGACTTGTACCCCTCGATTGCACTACTCAGCCAACATCCGGCGGTGACTGCGAGAATGGTCGCGACCATCGATAACATCAGTCGTGGCCGTTGCGGTCTCAATATCGTGACCGGCTGGAACGCGCCAGAGTATCAGCAGATGGGTCTATGGCCAGGTGATGCGCACTACGAGCGTCGCTATGAATACGCGGCGGAGTATCTTCACATCTTGAAAGACCTGTGGCGTGATGGGCGCTGCACCTTCGAAGGCGAATTCTTCAAGTTGGATGATTGTCGTATGTATCCCACGCCAGGGCGGGAGATCCCCATTGTCTGTGCCGGTCAATCCCCACGCGGTAAACAATTCGTCGCCGAGTCGGGTAACTACCAGTTTGTCACCGGCCCTAAGGCCAACGTTAAACCCGGCGTTGAAGACATTAAGCGCCGGGCCGATGGCGCCGGCCGCAAAGTGGGGGTCTATGCGCTGATGCAAATGATCATCGCCGACACGGATGATGAAGCGATCCGCAAAACCGAAGAGATCGTGGCGCGGGCCGACATTGAGGCGATCGGTAACATGGTTGCCAGTGCCACGCTGGATACCAATAAGCAAGGCACCAGCGAAGCACTCAAGGCCGCCTTGGAAGAAAGCGTTGAGGAAGGCAACATGGTGTTTATGGCCGTGCCGACGATTGTTGGATCCCCGGCAACCCTGGCAAGCCATATTGATCGGATTGCCGAGGACGTCGGTGTTGATGGCATATGCTTCAGTTGGCCGGATTTCGTGCCCGACATTAAGAAATTTGGGGAAGAAGTAATACCGCTGTTGCGAAGTCGCAAAGCGGCATAGGCACTCGCGGCCGCCCGCGCGGCTCACTCATAACAAGAGGCACTCAAGGATGTCGGAACTCACCCAAACCCAACATTACGATTTCGAACCCATCATCGATCGCGAGCCGTTCTTGTTACCCGACGGTGCGCGGGTTGCGGTTATACCCTTCCTTAATATCGAACATTTCCCCGCTGACATCGCCGGCACCGCGCTGGCCCAGCCCACCACCGCGTTTTCTCCTGATCCGCTCAACTACGGGTGGCGGGATTACGGCAATCGCGTGGGCTTGTGGCGGATGATGGAAATGATGGACAAGCTCAACATGCGGGGAACGGTGTGCCTCAACAGCGATGTTATTCGGGAGTACCCGCGCATCATCGAGGAAGGCGAAAAACGCGATTGGGCATGGATCGGCCATGGCGTGAACAATGCGCCCGGCAATCTCATTGCTCACGTGCGCACCGAGGATGGCAGCCTGCAGGGGCCCAATGAAAGCGAGGAGCGCGACCTTCTGGCTTCGGCACTATCGGCCATGACCGCTGTTTTGCGACGTCCCGTTAAAGGTTGGCTGTCGCCCTATCTCACGCACACAGCAAACACGCCACGCTTGCTCGAATCGCTCGGCATTGAGTATCTATGCGATTACACGGCCGACGACACACCGTTTCACTTCAATACCCCCAACAATAATCTGATCGCCGTCCCTTACACAGTAGAACTGAACGATCTGCCCGCGTTTCTTTACGTTGGTGTGACGCCCGAGGCCTTCGGCGACATGATCATTGATCAATTCGATGTGCTCTATGAGGAAGGTCAGGTGATGCCCCGTTGCATGCCGATTTGCCTGCATCCGTTTTGCGTCGGCCAACCGAATAAGTTTAAGCACTTGCGCCGCGCGTTCGAGCATATCGCCAATCATGACGATGTGTGGCTCACCACCGGCGATGACCTTAACGATTGGTATCGAAAGAGTCAGGCGCCGTAGCGCGACCACGCCACTAAATGGCTATCCGACGCCGCCGGCGGTTTTTCCGTCGAATGGGACCGTTGTAAGGATCGGCCCCAAAGCCCAAAGGCGCACCGCCCGTTAACTCTGGAGAAGAAAATGGACCAAGACACCTACGATAAAGGCCTGGAAATCCGCACCCGCGTGCTTGGCGAGGACTACGTCAAAAAATCGATCAGCGGCGCGACGTCTTTCAACGAAGACTTCCAAGCCCTCACAACCGAGTACTGTTGGGGCGCGGTGTGGGGCCGTGAAGGATTAAGTGCGGCACAACGGAGCATGCTCAATATCGCAATGTTGACCGCGCTGGGACGTGATGACGAATTGCGCCTGCACGTCGCTGGCGCGCTGCGCAATGGCTTAACGCCTGATGAAATCAAGGAAGTGCTACTTCAAGCGGCAATTTATTGCGGGATACCCGCAGCTAACGCGGCTTTCAGGATTGCGCGGGACGTGATTGAGAACAACGAGTGAAGCTGGCCGCCGTTCGCTAATCAGTGCAGCGCGCGGTATCTAAAGGTCTCCCGATACTGCGATGGCGACATGCCGACGTGACGATTGAATAATGTGCGAAAGAACGCCGGATCGTTGTAGCCAACCCGGGTGGCGATTTGTTCGATGGTCCCGGAATCGGATTCCAGGAGTCTGCGCGCGGCGTTAACCCGGAGCTTTTGTAAATAGACCTTGGGCGTTTCACCGAAGCTTTCTTGAAATCGCCGGTAGAAGGTTCGCCATGACATATCAAACTTCTGGGCCAAAGCTTCGAAGTGAATTGGCTCGTGAAAATGACCGAGGATCCATGACTCCACCGGCTTCATGGCTGGGTCGGCGCTGGTCGCTTGGCTGACGATGGGTGGTGGTACCTGATCGCGAACGCGCGGTAAGTCGGTTAAAAACCACTGACTGCAAGCCAACATCACGTCCTTGCCGCAGAGCTTGTCGATGATGAATAGGGCCAGGTCGATCGCCGCACCCGCGCCGCAACAGGAGTAAATGCCCTGATCTTCAATCACCATGCGGTCGGCGTTCCAGCGAACGTTTGGCCATCTTGAACTCACTTCATCAATCAGACTCCAGTGCATCGCGACATCCTTATCATCGAGCATTCCGGTTGCTGCCAACAGCGCCTGGCTAGGGCATACCACCGCTATCGCCACACCTTGCTCGTGTTGAGCTTTAATCCAAGACATCACTTCGTCGTTTCCGTTTAAGACTTCATCAACGTCACATGGTGATCCAGCAAGAAAGATGAGATCGGGCGAACTCACCTCGTTAATCGAACCCGATGGCGTCACCGTGATGTATCTGCCGCAGGTAACTGAGTTCCCGTCTTGCGATAAAACAGTCACCGCCAGGCCGTCGTTCTCGCCAATTTCGCAACGCGCGAACTCGAAGATCTCCATAGCCCCGGTAATGGCGGATGCGTTGCCGCCGCCGAAAGGCACTAACACGATGTGTTTGCTGTCAATCATGATCCAAAATTCCAAAAATGTCGGGGTTGGCAGATCTCCCCTCGAAATATGTCTAATCTGCTGGCTTGTGTCTAGTTGATGGGACATCGACGATCGTGTTGATGCTTGAGGAGTTCATGGATCAATACCGGTTTGATTTTTCGAAGCGCTGCCCCGAATGCTGAGCGAACTCGAAAGCGCCGCTAAGCTTCGCGGCTTGGTTTAGCGGCGAATAAAATTAGAACGACCGATGAACTTCGAATTTGACATCATCGTGAAAGCATCAATCGTTGGCGTTGGCGGTACGGTTGCGCTCGATGCTTGGGCCGCCATGCTCCATTATTTGCTCGGCACGCCAGCCACCAATTGGGCAATGGTCGGCCGTTGGTTGGCTCATATGCCGGGCGGAAAATTTCACCACGAGGATATGGCGGCGGTAGCGCCGGTTCGAGGTGAAGCAGTCATCGGTTGGGTGTTTCACTACGGGATCGGTATCGGTTATGGCTTGTTGCTCGTCGCGGTGACCGGCGTTGGCTGGTTGCACACGCCCACAATACCTCCCGCAGTCCTGTTATCGCTCGTCCTTCTGGTTGCTCCTTTTTTCGTAATGATGCCCGGACTGGGTCTCGGCCTGGCGGGCGCGAAAACACCAGATCCAAACCTTACCCGTCTCAAGAGCGTTTTGGGCCACACCATGTTCGGGCTGGGAATGTACGCCACCGCGCTCGCCCTGCCTGCTTAGCAAAGGGCAGCCTCATTGGCCAAAGCGCATCGGCCGGCTGGGCATTGAGATATGCCAGCCGAACGTGGATTGGGGACAGCGCTTGGTGCGACTAGGTGCCGCGCTTTTGCAAGAACGCTCTGGCATGGAGGATTTCAGGTCGCTCAGCGTTTTCGCAAGCACAGTTCTCCATGAGCTGCCGGTAGAACGTGGTTGCCGTGGCAAGATCGCCTGATTGCTCCGCTGCCAAGGCCGCGCCAAATACGCTATGAAATTTACGCGGATCACGCTGCAGCGATTTATTGAACTCCGCGAGGGCATCTTGGGGTCGATCTAACTCCAGCAATAGCTGACCAAGGAGTTCTCGGGCCGGTGCTTCTGGCCCGGGAGAGCGTGCTGATTTTTCGCTTTCATCGTCCAGCTTGGCGGCAAGCTGCATCGTTGCAAGTGCCTCGTTGGCCTCACCCATTGCCATCGCGATGCGTGCCTGCACGATCGTTTTTTTGATCGTGACCCGCCCTGACCAGTACGCACTTGAGGTTGCTTGCTCGGCGGCTTCCAGCGCTGCAACGGCCGCGCGTGCCATTTCCAGATCTCCCAGATGTGATGCGCCTATTCCGCGCGCGTAGTCGGTAATGGCATTGATGTAAGCCTCATCGCGGACTGTTTGTGGCTTAAGCTGGGAGGCCGTTTCCCAATCTTTTCTTTCCAGCGCCACCCGTGCTGGAATCGCGGCGGCCGCATAGGCACCCGTTGCGGCGTAGCGATCCAACGGATCCAGGAGCTTGAGGGTTTCAGCCGCACGCGTTTGCGCCGCGACGGCTTTTGAATCCTGAGCGGTTTGCAGCAGTGCGTAAGTCATGTAATCGAGCGCATGTAATGCTTCGCCAGGAGATCCGGCTTCAAGCGCGGCTTTTTCAGAGCGAATGTTCGTTTCAATCGAATCACGCCAAAACCCCAGGCGTGTGAAGGTATGCGAGGGCATGTGCAGCGCGTGGGGCGCCGCCGGCGCGATAGAGGCGTACTTGCGCGCCGCATCCAATGCGCGTTCGACCAGTGCTGGAACATCGTAGCTATGGATTAGGTAATGGGCGATGCCCGGATGATTCGGCCACTTTTCGAACGCCGGTTCCAACAATTCGGCTGCTTTAAGCAGGTTTTTATACGATTTGTCCAAAAGGTCTGCCGTGCCGTTCAGTGATATGGCGTAGAAGATCGTCGCTTCCGGATCGTCAGGGTAGGCGGCCGCTAAACGCGCCATTGCTTTTTCGTAGTTTCGCCCGCGGTCGAGATCGGTCGTGGTCAGAAAGTCGGTATAAAGCGCCGAGACCGCATCGATATACATTCTTTCGCGCTCGGATTGGGCTGCAAGCGCTCGGCCTCGCGCGGCCGCCTCCGCGCCTTTTGCGAGCATTGCCTTGCCGCGCTTGGTCGCCAGCGGATTTCCCCAATGCGACAGTGCAATCCCCCATTCAGCCATGGCGCAGGACGGATCATTTTGTAGAACATCCTCGAAAGTATCGATGGCCGCGGCGTACCAGAAGGAGTGGAGTAGGGCGACGGCGCGATTGAATTTGGTTTCGACGGCTTTGCTACAGCTCGTCTGGAAATGCACCGCGCCAATGGCGGCTTCATCTAATTCTGCCGCGTCGCCGTGCGGCTCTGAGCCGTGTGCGAAGCTTGCCAGGGGCGTTAAGACAAAAATGACCGCAATGAGATTTTTCATACAGACCTTGCAATATCGTTTGGAGGAGGTGCGATTTATACCAATCATCGGCGAGTATCCCATTCAAACCCTGAGCAGATGTTGAATCACTTCCGACTTTGAGAGAACTGGGGGAAATCGCCAAATTACCGGGGTGTTCTTGCCAATTCCATAGGCCCTAACCCGCTTGCCGAGCGGTCGTCGCGCCTCGCATGCCGCCATCCAACTACGAGATTATCACCAAGGTGCGGCGAAGCTTGAGCTCTGACCGTTTAACGGCGAGCATCGGCAACACCGGAGATATTGGTGTGATTCACAATTCGGTGTTGAATAAAACCCTCCTTAGCTGCTGATGCTTGCCCGCCGCCGCCAGTGCGCCCAAGGAAAACGAACGCGGCAATAGACTTCGGCCACCTTGGCGACTATATACAAAGGGGAGGGGTTGCCGATGACTATTCACGTGGAGGGGACACATGGCCAGACTTCAACCGATTGCCAAGGACCAACTAACACCCGGAATGGCGGAGCTCATTGAGCGCGTCAAGTTTGATCCCGGCTATTACAGCGGCTTGAGTGTATTCGCGCATAGCCAAGAGTTTGTTGAGCCGATGTGGAATGCCTATGTCGATATGTTCGAGGGCGGCTTGGTTGATTCGCGTCTTAAGGAAATGATGCGGATAAAAATCGCCTACAACAACGATTGTTTTACCTGACGCAAATTAAGATATCCATCGGTGGTGGATAAAGGACTGAACGAAGAAAAAATCGCGGAAATAGAAAACTACGAAGTCAGTGACAAGCTAACCCGGCGGGAAAAACTAGGGCTTAAGTTTGCCGAAAAGATGGGCATTGAGCATCGCGCAATCGACGACAAATTTTTCTCACTGCTGAGAGAAGAATTCACAGAGCCCGAGATCGTGGAGTTATCGATCGTGATCAGTGTTTGTATAGGCTGGGGTCGCCTGCTCTCAGTATTGCGATCGGAGGAAACCTCATGAGCAGCTTAACGCCTGTTGAAGACGCATTTCTAAGCACGCGCATGAAAGCGTTGGTCGCCGAGTTTGAATTTGATCCTGAGTATGCGAATGGACTGAAAATCTTCGCGCACAAGCAAGAGGTTTTTGAGCCAATTTGGTCCGCGTACAGGTCGATGCTGGAGAACGGCAAATTGGATCGCGATTTAAAAGAGTTGGTGCGGCTCAAGATCGCACAGAACAACGATTGTTCTCCGTATGTTGAAAAACAAAATCTGCGGCGGCTGCGATTTGCTCCGGAAATCGCAGCATCGCTCAGCGAGGAAAAGATCGCCGCGGTTGGCGCTTTCGAGGTGAGCGAGGTGTTGACCAAGCGTGAAAAACTGGCGTTGAAGTTCGCGGAGAAGCTGGGAATTGAACCGGAAAGCTTGGATGACGAGTTTTTCGAGGATTTGCGCAGCGAATTCCCGGACGAGGAAATCGTCGAACTCGCGCACGTCGCCGCCGTCGGCATCGGCTTTGAGCGTTTTCTCGCGGTCTGGCAGCCGCGAGTTTGTGCCCTCGACACCCGATAACGAGCCCGGGGCAACATCGTAGAGCGATATACGCTTTGGTGCGCGTAAAAAAGGGGTCAGAGCCCTTTAAATATTGTCCTGGTATTGCTTCGTGACACCGTGGCGGAGCATTTTTGAATCGGTGTAAGCCGGGTGCTGCTATCAAACCACGCCAAAGGCGAGCATCGCGTCCGCGACCTTCTTGAATCCCGCGATGTTCGCGCCGCGAACATAATCGCAATAACCGCCGCCCAGTTCTCCGTATTCCAAGCATCGTTCATGGATGCCATCCATCGTATCGATCAGCAGCTTCTGCAACTCTTCTTCTTTCCAAGAGATCCGGGCTGAATTCTGGCTCATTTCCAAACCGGACACCGCTACACCACCGGCGTTTGCCGCCTTACCAGGCCCGAACATGATTTTCGCGTCTTTAAAAATATGCACGCCCGACAGATCGGTCGGCATGTTCGCCCCTTCGCTGACGGCGATGCAGCCATTTGCAACCAGAGTTTTTGCGTCATCGCCGGCCAGTTCGTTCTGAGTCGCGCACGGTAGCGCCACGTCACAGGTTACGCCCCAGGGTTTTTGCCCCTCGTGGAATGTTGCGCCGGAAAATGCTTCGGCATATTCGCTAATGCGCCCCCGCCGCGGGTTCTTTAGCTCCTTAACCCATTGCAACTTTTCTTGCGTGAGGCCTTCTGGGTCGTAAATAAACCCACCGCTGTCGGATAGCGTCACGACTTTGCCGCCCAGTTGAACGATCTTCTCGGCAGCGTACGTTGCGACGTTGCCCGATCCTGAAATAACGGCTGTTTTGCCGTCGAGTTCGTTACCGCTGGTTTTCAACATATTGGCGAGAAAATAAGCCGCGCCGTAGCCAGTCGCTTCGGTCCGAATCAGCGAGCCGCCATACTCCAGGCCTTTACCCGTTAAGACCCCGGTGAATTGGTTGGTGATCCGCTTGTATTGCCCAAACATATAACCGACCTCGCGCGCACCCACGCCGATATCACCCGCGGGCACATCGACATCCGCTCCCACGTGACGATAGAGCTCGGTCATGAACGATTGGCAAAAACGCATCACCTCGTGATCACTTTTGCCTTTGGGGTTGAAGTTCGCGCCGCCTTTGGCGCCGCCCATCGGGAGTCCGGTTAACGCATTTTTGAACGTTTGCTCAAAGGCCAAGAACTTCAGAACACTCTCAGTCACCGACGGATGGAAGCGAATGCCGCCCTTGTAGGGACCGATCGCATTATTGTTCTGCACCCGCCAACCGCGTTGGACTCGAACGTTTGAATTATCGTCTTCCCAACACACACGAAACGAAACGACGCGGTCCGGTTCCGCGATCCGCCGGAGGATCTGCTCTTCGTGATAGCGCTCCTTATCGGCAATGAAGTCAAAGATGTCTTCGGCGACTTCCTGCACCGCCTGAATAAATTCGACTTGTCCCGGATTGCGTTTCGCAACACCGTTCATGAAGGTCGGAAAGTCAACGTGATCCGAAATCGCCATAATGAGATATTCCCGTCGTGCGCTAGTGCAGAAGATACCGTAACTGGGCGCGCGAGGGAGAGCGCCGATGGCTCATGGGTTCGCGCTTTGTTGCCGGGCGCCCAACCTCGCGTGCACCAATGACTTTACAGGCCTGCTACAAGGGCTTGTCCGAGCGCCTTGGCGGGTCAAGCATGTGAGGACCTTCAAGTACCTCGCGGCAACGGCGGGATAGAAGGTGCTTCGCCTTGAACGAGATCGCTCCCCCGCCCACTGTAGGAGCGCATTGAGAGGAGCAGCGCTCCGCCGGATTCTGCTGGAAAAAGAGAGCCACGATCACTTATCTCACGCCCTCGCCTTGTATGCGCGGCGCACTTTTTGACCACCGCTTAGGGCCGACACCAAACCGGTTACCAGGCGGCGTCCTAGGAACGGGACTGAAAAGTCTCCCAGCATTTGGAGGACACGGCTAAATGTTGCTCCTTCGCGCATAACTTAGTCAGACGCTCGGTAAGTCTTGCCAGCGCTTTTAATGCCAGAAGAAGGGCCTGATTACGTTTAAGTAATAACCCACAGAGTCGATATCCCTATTCGATACCGTGATTACATTGTAACTCTAATGCGCCTTCTGAATTTGCGAAAAATTGGTGCAGGGCATGTCATCGTTTTTTGTTTAGCGTCATCAAATTTGGCTGCTGAAATAACAACGATCAAAGTTGTCGGCAAAGACGGTAGGAATGTTCCGAACGCCGTAGTCGAGATCGCAGGCAAGCCTGTCGCTAAGCCGCAAGCGGCTTCGTCAGTTATGGCGCAAAGGGAGCTTCAGTTTATTCCTTCCGTCATTGCTGTGGCAAAGACATCTAGCGTTGAATTCCCAAATTTCGACGACACGCTTCATCACGTGTATTCGTTCTCCGCGGCCAAAAAGTTCGACCTCAAACTCTACGGAGGAAATGAGGCACCTTCTGTTCAATTTGATGAACCTGGGATCGTCGCCGTTGGGTGCAATATTCATGATCAGATGCGTGGATATATCTACGTTTCTGAAGCACCGACGTTTGCGGTTACAAATCACGACGGCGAAGTCGTATTCGAAGATGAGCTTACCGATAGATTCGGCGATATCTCGATTTGGCATCCCTTGGCTGATCAATCAATAACCCCCGAGTTGATCGTGAAATCTTCGGTTATTGAGGCAAGAATCTCGCTCGACGATCCGCGGTTTGAGCGTCTAGACCCCTATGAATCCGCGGACTATTAGAGATGGGTTTTCAGTTTCGATTGCTGGCGCTGATCCTGCCGTTACTGATGGTGGTTCAGGGTCTTTCGCTGTTCGTGATGCGCGATGCGGTAAAGCACCAAATAACACGACAAAGTCACACCGCGCTCGATAAAGTTTCGCAAAGTTTCGATCGTTGGCTCGACGCAACGATAAAAAGAACCGCAGAGAATTCTTCCATCCTGGCGGCGGATTATGGGTTTCGCAACGCCGTTGCATCTGGGGATCGGGTAACGATAGAGAGCGCCGTTGAAAACGCGCGACGCCGTATAGGGGCCGACGTGGCCTTGGTGCTCGACACCAAAGGCGAGATCGTCGCGTCCGTCGAAGTAGAAGCAACGGCAGCGTCCCAAGCCGTGGAGACTCTTTTCGATGAAGCTCGCAGAACGGGCCGGGCAACATCCATAGTTACATTCGATGAGCGCCTCGTGCAGCTTGTGATCATACCAATGCGCGCTCCGGACATCGTCGCGTGGATTGCGTTCGGGGCGGAGATTGGCGAAGCCACGATTACCAGATTAGAGCAGCAATCTTCGATGGCCGTGGACGTAAGTTTTGCAGTTCATGATGGATCATTGTGGAAGCTTGCCGGCACCTCTGACATTGACGATGGCGGGTTACTGAGTACCGTCATCAATTCCAACGATGATCTTTGTTTAAGTTCTAGCGTCGGTGGCGCGCACAAATCGTATAACGTCGCCAACGAAAATGTATCTTTATCGACCGTCGCGCTGAGAGTACCCGGACAGTCTCGCGGAGCTTGCATGATTGTTAAACGATCGTTAGACGCAGCTTTGACGGACTGGGAGAAGCTATTCAGCCTTTTATCAATGATTGGCATTACCGGCTTCATGATCGGGGGTGCTGCGGTAGTTGTGTTCGCGCGCAGCCTTTCCAAGCCGATCAAAGCCCTAGATCTTGCGTCAGCCGAGATGAGATCCGGGCGATTCCCGAATGAAATTCTTTTTAAAGGTCCGAGAGAAATAGTGAGCCTATCTCGTACCTTCAACCTAATGATCAACGGAATTCGGGAGCGAGAAGACAAAATCTTTCGCCACGCAAATTTTGATCGCGTCACCAAAATGCCCAATCGTTTCAGATTTGAGCAACTATTGATCGATGCTATTGGCCGGAACGAAGCGCTCTCAATAATCGTTGTCGAAATCAGCAACTTCTCCGATATCTGCAATACGCTAGGCTATCAATTAGCTGACGAAATTATCGAAAAATGTGCAACCAGGGTGGGGAATTGTGTCAAGGAGGAAGACCTGTTTGCGCGCATCGAAGAGAACGAATTCGCACTTTTGCTGAAAACCAATAGTGCGGACACCTGCGAAAATATTGCCGGGCGAATAGCCTATGTTCTCGACCACCCAATCTCGGTCGATGGCATCAATATCGATGTTCTCATTCGCACCGGTGTTGCTCAATTTCCAGATCACGGCAATGAATACATCCAGTTGCTTCGCAGAGCGCAAATCGCGGTAAAGACACCTACAGAGGCAAATTCTTCAATATCGTTTTATCGAACAGACACCGATCCGTTTCAACCGGAGCGCTTGTCCATCCTAAGCGAGCTGCGAGACGCGATGACTGATGGTTCGCTGACGTTGCATTATCAGCCAAAGGTTGATTCGTGCAGACAGGGCGTGTTCAACGCCGAGGCATTGCTTCGATGGGTGTCTCCAACTAGAGGGTTTGTGCCGCCCGATGAGTTCATTCCGATAGCGGAAGAAACTGGCTTCGTCACGCAACTCTCTAAATGGGTGCTGGCGCAAGCGTGTGCAGACTGCCAGCAATGGCTTGAGCGCGGATTCGATATCTCCGTGTCGGTGAATCTATCGGTTAAGGATCTAGGTGATCCCACGCTTCCCGAGAAGATTCAAACGCTAATGGGTACTCATCAGCTCCCGCCGTCGGCAATTTCGCTGGAAGTGACCGAAGGTAGTGTGATGGAAAACGTGGAAGGCGCAATGCGAGCATTGGACAGCTTGGTTGATAACGGGATCGCGATTTCGATTGATGATTTCGGTACCGGTCATTCGTCGATGGCCTATGTTGGAGACCTGCCGGCAAAAGAATTGAAAATTGATAAATGCTTTGTCCAAGACCTAGCTACAAATAGAAAACACCAAATGATTGTCCGCACAGCAATCCAACTTGGAAAAAGCTTCGGCATGAATATTTGTGCCGAGGGAGTCGAAGAAGAAGAGGCAGTAAAGATACTTGGCGCCATGGGCTGCGATTTTCTTCAAGGGTGGTATTACAGCAAGGCATTGCCCGCGGACGACTTCGCCAAATTATTGGAGGAACGCAATTTCGCGGGAGCATATGAAGAGTGCGAGATAGAAACAGCAGTCGCCTCTTGAAGCGTTCAATATCCGTGGCTTTGGTGGCGGTCTTATATTTGCCGTTAGCGAGCGCAAACACGTTATTTCACTCGGCGCAATTTCGAGGGTACTTCGATTCTGGTTTGGCCTTCGGGCAAGGCGCGCAGGGGGCATTAGACGCGGGGGCGGGCAAGCTCCGGTTCGGTCAAGGATCGGGTGCCTCTTACATCCGGGCGAATATCTCCGAAGCTCATTTGATCGGCTCGATTAGCGCTGGTTCGACAGTCAAGGGCTTGGTGGACATCAAGTTCGACGATGAACAGCGTCATGCACTCGATATCGCCGAATTGCACCTCACCTGGCGAACACCAACGTCTGAAACAGGCAGACGCTGGCGTTTTCGAGTGGGTTCTTTCTTGCCACCTTTTTCGTTGGAGAACCACGCAATAGCGTGGTCTTCACCCTACACGCTCTCAAGTTCGAGTTTGAACACTTGGATTGGCGAAGAAGTTCGAATTAACGGTATCGACGTGCAATTGTCGCAACGGTACGGCAGTTGGGATTTTCAAATCCAGGGCGCGACCTACCTGGGTAATGATGCCGCGGGGACGCTCCTAGGTTTTCGGGGATTCGCGATCCACGATAGGGAACTAGCTTTGTTTGATAGCGAACGCATTCCGCGCTTCCAGGCGTTGCTCAATTTGCCGCCATCGCCGTTTGCCGACCAATCACCGCGTTTCGAGCCGCTGCACGAAATCGATGGGAGACTCGGCTACTACCTAGGCGCGGGTGTGGAAAGAAACAAAAAGCACCGCATCGTGGCTTACTACTATGACAATCGTGGCGATCCGGACGCCCTTAATCGCACCGCTGGTCAATATGCCTGGCGGACCCGGTTTGTCGTGATCGGGTTGCGTTCGCAGCTTGCAGGTAGGGTGAGATGGATCAGTCAAGTGATGGTTGGTGAGACGATCATGGGCCCGAAATTTCCGAATGGAGGTCCACATGCTTTTGACACAGGGTTCCTCAGCGCTTACAGCATGTTGCATAAGCGTTTCGGAAAATTAGGGCTCACGCTAAAAGGTGAGTATTTCGAGACGAGTGACAACGATTTGATGAAAGGCCCCGCTGACAGTACCGAGCACGGGTACGCGTTAACCGGGGCTTTAACTTATCGAATGACCCCGCGCCTAAAACTCTACCTCGAATCTCAGTACACGGAGCACGATCGACCCGTTCGCGCGTTCAGTCGTTTTGAAAAGCAAATCGACGAATGGCTGATAAGGGCCAATCTTCGCGTTTTTTTTTAAGATAAAGAGGTCAGAGCCCGTTTCCCCTCGGGCGGACTGTTCAAACACGCTCGCAGCACACACAACCTTCACTGGGTTGGGTGTCACATATCCTTGGCCACCAGAATATTCATTTCGGTAAAACCTTTTTCCCGCGTTGGGATCAGGGCGGCATACTCCTCGGATCCGAATAAGGCCGTAATCGCATCGCTGGAATCAAAGTCCATTACCAGTGCCATGGCACTCGGACTGCCGTAGATCACGTCGTCGATCTTGAGACGTTTTACGGGTTTACCGCCGGCGCCCATTAAAACGGGCACTACCCCGTCTAGATATTGCTTTACCGCCTCCATTTCCTCTGGGTTTGGCGTTGCCGTGACAATTAAGGTTGCCGTCTCGCTCATTGATTAAGCTCCTTTTGCTTCGGTATAACTAAACAATCAGTTAGTTATATAATTTCAATTGCTAGTTGTCAACCAGGCGAGTTAGGTGGGAAGAACCAAGAGCTACGATCGGGATGAGTTAATTGGTCAGGCAATGGAGCTTTTTCGTGACAACGGTTTTGCGGCGACGTCTACGCAGATGTTGGTCGATGAACTTGGTATTAATCGCTTTAGCCTCTATGCCGAATTTGGCAGTAAACAAGCACTTTTTTACGAGGCCCTTAAGCGCTATAACCACGACGTTATCGAGGTAAGTTTTGGGTTGCTCGAAGCACCAACGGCAAGTGTTGGTGAGATAGAGGCATTGTTGACATTCTACGGAACGGGCGGTGAAGGACGCGCCCTGGGGCGTGGCTGCCTGTTATGCAACACAGCAATAGAGTTCGGCTACCAAGACCCAGAAATTGTGAGGTATTTTTTACCTAAGAATCAAAAATTCCAGGATGGCGAACAGTGACTTAATTACGGTCGCAACCTACAATTGCCGTGGGATGTCTTCGTGATCCGTTTATGTTAAGAAGATACTAACTACTATTGATATTCTTTTTGTTCAAGAAACTTGGGTGACACCTGATTAAATCAATTTGTATGCTAGTTTGTCTAATGATCATCTGTGTTTTAGCAAATCTGCAATGGCCGATGCATGCTCATCTGGCTTGCGTTCCGGCAGACCTTACGGTGGAGTTTCTGTTTATATCCACAACCGCCTTGCTTGTAATGTTAAGGCGCTTGCTTGCAATTCCGACCGTTGCGTTGCATTCACAATTGGTAATGTTTTATTTGCTGGTGTGTATATGCCTTGTGATTACCGTACAGTTGAGATTGAACATGCCTATGCGTATGAACTTGGACAACTACAGAGCTTCATTGATTTCGGTGACACTTATCATTGTGTTTTTACTGGTGATTTTAATGTTGAATTTGGTAGACCATCTAATCTTCG
>JBCCEV010000058.1:0-23174 GCA_039030125.1 Pseudomonadota bacterium
CGGAGTTTATCGAGCATGGCCGCAATCATCAGCTAATGCTTGCCAGCCGCTATACCGACCACATGCGCGAGTTGCCCGAAGAGCAGTGGAACCTCACCGACGCCGGGATTGTGGTCAATTATCTCTTTCCGAACGTCCAACTGGTGCTTTTTAACCGCATCATCACCGTCGTTCGTATCTATCCCAACCGCGGGGAAGTTGGACGCTGCCTGACGCGTATCTCGCATTATTCAGCGCAACACATCGGCGCCGAAACGGCCGAAGAAGCGCAACAACTGGACGGCAAACTCTACGAGGCGGATATGTCTCAGCGCCTGGAGTTCGACCTTGATACGCAAATGGAACTGATCAACTCCACGCTGGAGAAAGAGGATTACCACATGGGTACCAAATCGCAGGAAGCGGCCGCGAGCGGCAAAATGGAGTACTTCGTATTTGGACGCAACGAGCCCGCGCTCCATCATTTTCACGATGCCTATCGCGATGCTTTGGGCATGCCGCCGCTTGAGAAATTGCAAACCGCCTGATCCCCGCCTAAACGGTTCGCGCGCCGCGCATGGCGCGCGATCGCTTATCATCTCCCGATGATCTCACTCGGTAGTGTTGAAGCGTTCCTAGAGGAACGTTATCCCATCGAGCGCGCCGATTCGGAGCGCGAGTTCTATGATCTTTGGCGTCGCTATGGGCTGAACGACTTGCCTCCCATCGAAATGGCGATAGCAGGTGCGTTAATCGCTGATCGTCTGCCGTGGGTATTCGCCTCCGGATACCAAGCGACGCTCCGTAATGCATTCCCAGCGTTACCGCCGCAGGGCTGGGCTGCGTTTGCTGCTACCGAGGACAGCCATGATCCCGAAGCGCACCCCGGTACACGTTTAAGCAACGACGGTGACGATTTTTATCTCAATGGCAATAAATCGTGGGTCGGCCATTCGAAAGTACTGGATCACTTGATTATCACGGTCAACGATCCCGGCGGCGACAAATACAAGGCCCAGGGCATGATCGTTGCGCGCGGTGCAAAGGGCGTCACCCTAACGCATCGCGAAGAACCGAAGTTCCTAAAAGCAATGAGTCAAGGCTTCGCCAATTTCACCAATACACCGGTTAAAAAAAACCAAGTATTTAAATTTGAACCGATCCGACAGTTCGGTCGCAGCGAGGCAAAATTCGTCACCCTCGCGGCCACCGCCTTTATGCTCGCGCGCAGCCGCAACGATGCTAATTTTGCCGACCGCTTGATCACCGTCGCAAGCGGATTGACAGCGCTGATCAGCGAAGAGAAAACATCGCGACAAGTCTACGGCGCGCTCGATCGAGAATTCCAGCGTTGCGTCGACTATTTCGAAACGTCGGCCGACACCTCGGCAATTGCGGATTACACCGCAGACCAACGCATGTTTCGAATGTATACCGATCGCATTCAGCGCCGCGTCGGCTACGCGCGTAGCGAAGCAGGCTTGAGTTAATCGCATCGTTCATGTTGGCGAAGGATCTGGTCTCGATACCCGCAACCTGGATGCGCGGTGGTACAGGCAAAGGTTTATTTTTCTTAGACGAAGACTTGCCTGCGGATCGCGCGGCGCGGGAAGCAGCCATACTGGCTGCACTGGGCAGCCCAGACCCCTATTCGCGGCAGCTCGATGGCGTCGGTGGTGCCACATCAAGCACCAGCAAAGCGGTGATCATCTCGCCATCGGCAAGAGCGGATTGCGATGTTGACTATTTGTTTGCGCACGTCGGCGTGGATACGGGCGTCATCGACTACTCAGGCAATTGCGGAAATTTGTCCGCGGCGGTCGGCTTATTTGCCCTAGAACAAGGACTGGTTCCCCAAGCGCAAAAAGGCGCGGTGCGCGTTTGGCAAGCAAACCTGTCGCAGCGTTTCATCGCCCGAGTACCCTTGATGATGCAACGGAGCGTCCGGCGACGCCCAAGCTAGGTCTCGTAAGCACGCCAAGCAACTATCGAACAACGGCCAATGAACTCATTGAGGCAAGTCAATATGATATTTCCGCTCGAGTTTTCTCGATGGGACAACTGCATCAGGCAATGCCCGCGACGAGTGCGATAGCACTGGCCGCGGCCTGCGCTAGCGAGGGAACGTTGCCGGCTCAGAAAATGATCAGAGGCTGCTCTGACCATTTTTTGCTCGGCCATTGCGCCGGTATCATTGCCGTTGCGGCGAGTGTTCGCGATGGCGGCATTGAACAAGTGACGCTGTTTCGCACGGCGCGAACGTTGATGCGAGGCGACGTGTTGATCCCAAAGCGCTAAATCGACTTCCCGAGCGCCATACGCTTCAGACTTTAGTCCCGCGGCCAAGGATATCGCTCTCACGGCTCCGGGCGCGTCAAAACAAGCTCGGGACCCGAACCTAAGACACCGTTAGAATAGTCGCCTTTCCGACGATCGGTGCAGGCGGCTCGGCTCATGGCTTCTCAAGACAATTTCGACGTATTGCTCGTCGGCGCAGGCTTCTCTGGATTATATCTTCTTGATCGACTTCGCGAAGAAGGGTTTTCCGTCCGCCTCCATGAAGCGGGGGCAGGTCTTGGTGGGATCTGGCATTGGAACTGTTATCCGGGTGCGCGCGTCGACTCGACCTGTGCGATCTATCAGTATTCGCGAGAAGAAATTTGGCGCGAATGGGAATGGAGCGAGCGCTTCCCAGACTATCGCGAGATGCGCGCTTATTTTGAGTTCATTGATGAAAAACTCGACTTGAGCCGAGACATTGATTTCGAAACACGCGTCTCCAGCGCAAACTTCGACGAGGCCAAGCGCACCTGGACAGTGAATTCCACTCATCGCGACGGTAGCCAAACAACGACCCAAGCCAATTTCTTCGTGATTTGTACGGGCTTCGGCTCGAAACCATATATCCCGCCGCTCGCAGGATTAGATAGTTTTTTAGGCCCATGTCATCACACCGCGCTATGGCCGCAGGAAGATATCGACATGAGCAACCAACGCGTTGCCGTAATTGGCACGGGCGCCAGCGGCGTGCAGGTTGCCCAAGAAGCCGGCAAGATCGCCAAGCAACTGACCGTCTACCAGCGCACACCCAATATCGCTTTACCGATGCAACAGCAGCAATGGGGTCCTGGCGACAACGCCAAATTGCGCGAAACCTACCAGGCCTCTTTCGACATGCGGGCCAAGAGTTTTGGTGGCACGGATTTCAACTTCGTCGATAAAGCGACGTTCGATGTATCGGATGAAGAACGCGAGAAGCTCTATCAGGATCTGTGGGACTACGGCGGCTTCTGGTATTGGCTGGCGGGCTATAACGACATGCTCATCAACGAGGAAGCAAACCGCGCGGCTTACGATTTTTGGCGCCAGAAAGTTCACGCCCGCGTCAATGATCCCGAAATCGCCGAAAAACTCGCACCGCAAGACCCCCCTCATCCGTTCGGCACCAAACGCCCGTCGCTGGAGCAGTGGTATTACGATATCTTCAATCAAGAGAACGTCGAACTCGTTGATATTAAAACCAACCCCATTGAAGCCATTACCGAGCGCGGCGTGCGGACCTCCGATGGCGAGCGCGAGTTCGATGTTATCGCCTTGGCCACCGGTTTCGACGCGGTCACTGGCGGCTTAACCGCCATTGATATCCGCGGCCGCGATGGGATGACACTTGAGAAGAAATGGGCAGACGGGGTTCGCACTTATCAAGGGCTTGCCAACAACGGTTTTCCAAATCTGTTAGTGAGCTACGGCCCACAGGCACCAACCGGATTTTGTAACGGGCCAACCAGTGCCGAGTTCCAAGGCGACTATATTGTCGACTGCTTGAAATATATGCGCAGTAACGACCTCACCCGTATCGAACCTACGGAAGCTGCCGAGGAACAGTGGCGGCAAAAGTGTTTGGACTTGGTCGCGCCCACGCTCTTCCCAAAAGCAGACTCCTGGTACATGGGCGCAAACATTCCGGGCAAGCCACGCGAGATCCTGATGTACCCCGGCGGCGTACCGATGTACATGGAAGAGCTGAAAAATTGCGTCGCTAACGGCTACGCTGGCTATCAGCTGAGCTAGCGGCTGCGGCCCACTATTCGGCGCGACCCGTGCGTGCCGGCGCCGATGCTCGCTGTCTAGAAATGTCGACCAAACCGCCTGCAAATCCACCTCGCGATGAGCCGATCTTTTGGCTCATCTCGGCCATGCTGGGAACCCAGAGCGTGGCGGTTCTGATTCTGATGACCGTACCCGTTATGGCCACCGAAATCGCCCCAGATTTCGGTGTCGATGCGAAGGACATTGGGGTTTTCATGTCGATTGTGTTCGTCTTCGCAATGTTTTTCTCGGCGGCGAGCGGTAGTCTGGTTCATCGGTTTGGCGGCATCCGCACCAATCAAATTGGCATGGCGTTTTCCGCCTGCTGTTTACTACTCGCGCTCACGAAATCCCTTCCCCTACTGTTCGTCGGTGCGGCGCTTATTGGTTTAGGCTACGGTCCCAATACGCCGGCAGGCTCCCATGTCTTAGCTCGTGTCACACCCGCGAACGCAATGGGCCTGGTGTTCTCATTCAAGCAGAGCGGGGCGCCCCTCGGTGGCTTGGTTGCAGGCCTGTTGGTGCCAACGGTCGCGGAGTCCTACGGTTGGGAAACCGCGATCTACACAAGCTTTACAGTCGCGGCGTTGGCGATCGTTGGTATCCAACCATTGCGCGACCGCTTAGACGACGATCGGGATCCCAACACAAAGATTGTGTTCTCGTCGCCGTGGCGAGCCATTCGGAGTGTGGCCCTTGATCGGCGTTTGCGCCGACTCACTTTCGCCGCGTTTAGCCTGACCTCGACTCAGGCCATCGTGATGACCTATTTGGTCGTCTTTCTCATCCAAGAACTCGGCATTGCATTTACCACCGCGGGGGCCGTCTTCGCTTGCTCGCAAGCCGCTGGTGCGACCGTGCGGGTGCTGATGGGTTGGCTGGCAGATAAGGCGCTCGGCGCGCGAACTACCCTTGTGATGATGGGTATGGTGAGCAGCACTGGGCTTGTCGGCCTCACTTTCTTGTCGCCCGATTCCCCATTACTCGTTATCGTCACGTTGAGCGTCATACTCGGTGCCGCGAGTTTTGGCTGGAACGGCGTGTTTCTGGCGGAAGTGGCCAGCGAAGCACGATCGAAAAGCGTCGGCGAGGCAACCGGAGGATCTTTATTTTTTCTTTATGGGGGGCTCGTGTTTGGTCCAATGATCATGTCGCTGTTAATTACAATGACCTCGGGGTACACGGTCCCTTTTTTCGCGTTCGCGGCGCTAACCTGGGTAGCCTGTCTCAATTTGTTTCGGACCAAACAGTGATCACAAACACACGTTGCCCGTTTGTTTGCGACGCCTGCGATCGTTAACATTCCGGGTGTTTAATGCTGAATCATGAGGGGCCGCAAAATGCAAATGGGGATAATGAGTTTCAACACCGAATACACCATTCGGGCCGACGATCTGGCGATCGAAGCCGAAGCCAGGGGCTTTGACTCGGTCTGGTTTCCGGAGCACACCCATATCCCCGCCGCTCGAAAAACCCCTTATCCCGCGGGAGGCCCTTTGCCCAAAGAATACATCCACATGTCCGATCCCTTCATTAGCTGCGGGGTTGCGGCTGCGGTCACCAAAAATCTAATCGTTGGTACGGGTGTCACCTTAATACCGCAGCATGAACCGCTGGCGCTCGCGAAAACGGTTGCCACACTTGACCGTCTTAGCAACGGCCGTTTTCAGCTTGGTATTGGTGCGGGTTGGAACGAAGACGAAATGGAAAATCACGGCGTCAAATACGAAGAACGCTGGAAAGTCACCATGGAACACTTAGCCGCGATGAAAGCGCTATGGACCGAGGAGGAAGCGTCCTATCACGGCAACTACGTCAACTTCGATAAAGTTTGGTCATACCCCAAGCCAGTCAGTGATCCTCATCCTCCGATCATTTTGGGATCGTTCGCATCTAAGTTCGGGATCAATCGCGCGGCGAAGCACGCCGATGGTTGGATCCCTATCGGCTCGCTGCACGAAAATATGGCTGATGACCTCGCAGCAGTTAAAGCTAAGGTGAAGGAATACGGGCGCGATCCAGACAAGTTCGAGATCTCGATCTTCGACATCGAATCGACCACCGAGGACGATTTGAAAAAAATCGCCGACGTTGGTGGTATTACCCGCTGCATCCCACGCTGCCCAACGGAAGACAAAGATACAGTGCTGCGTTGGATGGACGAGTACGCCGCGATCCGCGAGCGTTTGAACTAGCCTAAACGGCGCCGCCCTCGCGCGCATCGTCTTGCAAGTGCTCGGTGCTCGCGAGTTCGACGATCCGCCAAGGTGGATCACGTTCTACTCGCGTCACCGATGTGTTGGCAACGATGAGATCCTCGCTAATAGCGTAAGCCGAACTATCGAGCACCCGCGCGAATAGGGATCTTAGAACTAATCCGTGAGTCACGATGACGATATCCCCTTGGATTTCCTCGCAATACTCACTGATTTTTTGCCAGGCGCGATCGACGCGCTTATTAAACACGCTCCAACTCTCACCATTGGGCGGCTCATAAGAAGTCCCAAAAATGTCCAGATGCGCCAACTCGTCGTGCGGGCGACCGCGCACATCGCCGTAATTTCGCTCACGCAGCGTAGCCTCGGCAATCAAGTTTGCGCCTGTATGTTCGGCGATTTTCTCTGCCGTCATTTGGGCCCTTCGATAATCACTGGTGATTACCGTTGCTATCGCCTGATCCGCCAATGCGCGTCCAAGTTGATCCGACTGTGCGAGACCGTGTGCCCCAAGCGGCGTGTCAGGAAACTGAACCACGCGCGCTGCATTTAAATCCGTCTCGCCGTGACGCACTAACCGTAAACTCATTTCATCTCCTAATAGGCGATCGGTGATCCCAAGAACGTTGACACTGCATGCACCCAGAGCCGCCGCACCCGAGAACGACGTTTCCAACCTAAGGCTGTTCTCATTGGCAGTGCCCCACCGCTTCCCTAGTTTATCGGACCGAAGCGCGGCAAAACGTTAGCGAATCCAACAACGCCTGCGATAAAATCCGGCCCGCGCGGGTGATCTTCTTGACCTTGTGCAACATATCAATGAACAAACACTGTGTGATCTGCGGGAAACCTTATTGCTCAACGACCGTTCCTTGGCTGTGGCGCTGCGAGATCTGCGAACTTGAGGTTTCTAACTTCAAAAGCAACGACGGTGAAGCCCTGCTAGGCTGGGACCCGGAAGCAGAGCGCTTCATGGCGCCGTTGCGCCGGCAAACCACCGGTATTTTAATCGGGGAGCTCAGCCGCTTGCGCGACCTCAACGGTCAGCGCTTGTTGGATGTTGGCTGTGCGGCTGGCTGGTTCCTGATCGGCGCCCGCCAAGCCGGGATGCACGCCAGCGGAATCGAGCCCGATCCGGAGATTGCTAAACGCGCCCTAGCTAACGACTTTGAAATCATCGATGGCCTTTATCCGCACTGCGTGATTGCGGGGCAAAGCTATGACGTCGTCACCTTTCACGATGTATTCGAGCACTTTCCTGATCCCAACGAGGCGCTCTCGGCGACCCAAAGGATCCTTGAACCAGGCGGCATTTTGCTCGTAAACCTGCCGAGTGCGGACGGGATCTTCTACAGATTTGCCAAGCTCGCCGCCAGATTCGGCCGCGAAGCGCCACTGGCGCGCCTCTGGCAGAAAGGCTACGAAAGCCCGCATCTCTTTTATTTCAATACCGATAACCTGCAACGGCTAGTCAGCCAACACGGCTTCCAATTAATGCGCTCGGGGACGCTACCCTCGGTGAGCCTGCGTGGTCTTTGGGGTCGCATTCGTGAAGGACGCCAAGTGAATGCTGTTGTCGCGGCAATGGTATTCATCGGCGTATTGTTCTCTTATCCGCTCCTGCGCTTCGCGCTGCCCGCGGATATTGTCTTCCATATCTACCAACTCAGAGAGCCTGCGTAATGCGCGTGCCGGCGGATCTGCCCCAATGGGACGAGGCGGTTATCAAAGCGTATCGATTACAGCGCTTAGAAATACGTCACGGCGAGCACATGGTCCGCCTGTTCCGTGCGCGTGGCGGTAAAATAATTGCCAATGCGCCTTATCTCGAATACGGCGGCTTGGCGGCGGCGAGCGACACCCCCCAAGTCTTGGCCGACGAACTCATCGAACTCATGACTCAGCATGGCGCCCAGACCTTGTTACTTAAATCGCGGGAACAACTAGATATTAGCGGCACACCGTTCGTGGGCAGTGAAAACTACGTCACCTTCGAACTCGACTTAAGCGGCGGACCCGACGACCTGTGGGAAAATCACCTCAACGCTAAAACACGCAACCAAACCCGCAAGGCCGATAAGGCTGGTTTCAGCCGCTCGCTCGGCGGTGCTGAACTTCTTGACGATTTCTACCAGGTGTTGAGCCGTTGCTGGCGAGATCTGGGTACGCCAACTCACAAGAAACAGTTTTTCGAACAGATTCATACCGCGTTCGCAGACGCATGCTCTTTCATCGTCGTCTACGATTCGGGTAGACCGGTCGCTACCGCCTTGTTATTGGTGCTCGATGGTGCTTTGCATCACCCTTTCGCTGGCACGCTCAATCACTACAAACCAACCAGTGTTAATAATTGGATGTACTGGGAGATAATGAAATTCGCTTGCTCAAATGGTCTGAAGATGTTTGAGATGGGGCGCGCGGACACCGAGGCGGGAACATTTCGTTTCAAGAAATCTTGGGGAGCGGAACCTATACCCTTACATTACTATTACCTGCTCAATCGAGGAGCTTCCGTACCCGATCTGAATTCGCCGTTCTATCGGTGCGCAACCGCCTCCTGGCGCCATCTCCCGCTCGCTATCGCCCGGCGCGCTGGCCCCGCGCTTATTCGCTACGTACTTTAGATTTTATGCAAGCTAAACCACGAGTTCTCATTTCTGGCGCCGGCGTCGCTGGCCTGACATGCGCAATCTGGTTGGGTCGGGCAGGTTTCCGACCAACCATAGTCGAGCGGGCGAACGACGTGCGCGCCGACGGCTACATCGTCTCCCTGTCTAATAAATCGTACAGTTTCGCCGTCGAACTTGGCTTGCTAGATACTCTTAGAGCAGCCGCAGCGGGAATCAAAGAGTCGGCTTATCATCATCGCTCTGGACGCGCGATGCTGGAGCTTGACTACCAGGCCTTGTTTCGCGGCGTCGATATCATCCAAATCATGCGTGATGACTTACAGCGGGTGCTGTATGACGCTGCCTGTGCCGATGCGGATTTCAAATTTTCGGACTCTATCGCCAAGCTCACTAATTCAAACGACGGCGTCGATGTTTCCTTTGAAAGCGGCACCAGCGAGCGCTACGACCTGGTGATCGGCGCTGACGGATTACACTCCAACACCCGGAGCCTCGCATGGCCCGAGCAGGAGATCCAAAAACAGTATCTTGGTTTGTTTTCCGCAGCCTACCGATTGCCCAACGTTCTAGGCCTGCGCGACCGATTTGAAAATCATATGGAACAGAACCGCTACATGTGCGTGTACACCACACGCGCCGGTGATCTTGCTTGCGTGTTCATTTGGCAACGTGATGACCATGAGGCACCCGACCCCCGACGACGCCGGGAGCTACTGCTCAAAGACTACACGGGAGCACCACGGGCCGCGCAGCAAGTCCTTGAGCAATGCCCTGACGGACTGTTCTACATGGACCCGTTAATTCAAATTGACCTGGCGAGTTGGAGTAACAAGCGCGTTGTGCTGCTTGGCGACGCGGCACACTGCATGACGCTGTTATCTGGTCAGGGCGCCTCGGCAGCCTTTTGGGGCGCCAGCGAGCTGTGCAAAGCCTTGGCTACGCAATCCATCGGCGATGCGTTCGCGCACTACCAGCGCGCGCTGCAACCAACCATTGCAGTTAAACAACCCGCCACGCTTAACGCGGCACGCTGGTATATCCCGGGCTCACCATTTCGCTACAAAACGCGCGACGCACTGATGACCTGTCTTCCAGACTTATTTTTCCAGCACTACTTTCGCAAGAAATACACATCTGCCTAGGCGCTGGTTTTCTCAACAACCAGCACCAAGGACGCTCCGATAAAATTCGCGACCGCGCTATCAACATCCCTGCTGTGCCAGCTCAGAGTCGGGAAACTCACCAACGCATCGATGACCACAAACCCGTGGGCCTCACATGATTTCTTGACCTTATCGAGTGGGTGAGAATGAAGCGGAAATCGTGGGCGTTTGCGAAAACCATCGGCGACCGAAAACAACGCGTGCGCAATGCGGTGCACCCATGCGTTGTGGTTTCGCCAGACCAGGAACAATCGCGCCGCGGGTTTAAGGCACCGGGACGCTTCGGCGATGAAGGCGCTCACGGCTTGGTCGGTTTGTTGATTGAAAAACTGACACGCGAACCCCAGATCGAGCACGGCATCAGCGAAAGGTAGACGAAAGACATCGCCACGTACTACTTGGATGCCGTTTTTAGCCGCTGCGCAGCACGCCGAATGATTAAAGTCGACACCCACGATTTCGAACTCAGCGGATTGAAGGGGCAATCCCATCAAGCCTGATCCACAGGCGAAATCGGCAACTAAACCGCTGCGCTCACCAATCAAAGACAGTAGCAGTGCTTGTTCGCGTTCGAAGTAAGCCTGGGTTCGATAACCGTTCGCAAGCGCCGAATCGGCACCGAACTCCGCACGGATCGCGATGTATCGATCGTCAGTGTGACGATCGGCGCCTACCTCAGCCATGCGCATTTTGGGCGCCGACGGCGCCGTGGCATGAGGTGTTTACGATCACTGCAAGCGAGCGCCCATCAAGCGACAAAGCTCACCCACGCATCCAGAGGCTCGCGATCGGTCACCAGGCGGTTCACCGGCGCTTCGCGATTCGCATGTCCGATCGCGATACCGCAAAAAAGCATGAGTTCCTGGGGAGCTCCGACGAACTCGGCAACCGCCAGCGGCCAATTGGCCCAAGCTTCCTGCGCGCAGGTATCCAAGCCCGCCTCTTGCGCCAATAACATGAAAGTTTGCAAGAACATGCCCAAGTCCGACCACTGAGGTGGCCCCATTACTCGGTCGACAAAACAGAAGAACGCCGCTGGCGCATCAAAGAATTTGAAATTACGCGCCAAATGTTCCAGGCGCGCGGGTTTGTCATCACGGGGAATTTCGAGCAAGGCGTACATGTCTTCACCACATTTGAAGCGCGAAGACCGGTATGGCTCCTTTAGGCCCGGAGGGTATACGGCGTACTCGGGCGTTTCGGGCTCGCGCTGATTGATGAAATCCACGAATCGATGACGCGCATCACCATTAACAACATATACCCGCCAAGGTTGGAGGTTGCCACCCGAAGGCGCACGCGCTGATTTTTCGAGAAGCTCCCTAATGACATCATTCGATACGGGCGTCGGAAGGAAATTACGTACCGTCTTGCGTGCTTTGACAGCGCTTGAAACGTCCACGAACTGCTGACCCTCTTTTACTGTTTAAGAAATTCGATCGCGCAATCGGCGACACATTTTTTTTGCGCATTCATCGCGCGCACGCATTTGAACACGCCAGAACTTCGCGCCGCTTGGATAACGAGGGTGTCATCCCAGAACACCGGGCGCATGAATCTAATGCGAAGCGAGATCCGCGGGGCTTTGGAGTGCGAAAAAATAGGCTCCATCAAAAAATTCATCGTTTGAGTCCCAGCGATGATTGGTGCTCGGAAACCTAATTTTTTGGCGACTTTAATGTCGTCATGAACTCGGTTATAGGTTCCTTCGCAATAGCGGACGGTAGTTGCCGGTGTGCAGACTTTCTCTCCCACATCCTCATAAGCGAGAGCATCAATCGGCGCACCGCCGCTTTTCGAACTCGGCTTGGCAGCGGTGGCGCGAGCAGCGTCGAGCAACAAAACTTCGGGTCTAACTTCAAAGGCGATGTCTCCTGCTTCATCGCGATAGATCCAGTTGCTCATCGCCACAAATCCGCGCGGATGTTCAAGCGGTTCGGCAACCGTTCCCGCCATGATTAGCCGCTCACCCAACCTGATGGGGCGGTGCTGTTCAATATGATGAACGATATGAACCTGCCCCCAGCCCGGCATCGTTGCGACGATGGTGTTGGACAACATCACGATCGGCAGCCGGCTCAGCAGCGCGGGATCGACTTGATTTTGAAAAATATCGGCCGTAATACCGCAGCATTGATGGAGGCGCTGCTGCTCCGAGGCTTCGATGACAACCTCTTTGGTTGGATAAGCGAAGCCTGATTCCAATCGATATTCACTGAACTCGGCCCGCTCCCAGGCCGGCATTTCCACTGGAACAATCTCGGCCATGCGCTAATTCATGCGGATCCCGCCGCAAACATTAATAGCCTGGGCGGTGATTTCGCTGGCGTCATCGGAGGCCAGAAAGGCGACGGTGTTGCCGATGTCCTCAGCCGTTTGCGGTGTGCCGAAGGGGATCATTTGTTGAACAACCGCATCGAACACGCTCTGTGGGGAGGCCCCACTCATCGCCGGATTTGCTTTCGAAAGGTAGTTTGCCAGGCGATCCCACATGGGCGTCCAAATGATCCCCGGGCAAACGGTGTTGACATTGACGTGATAGGGGGCAAGTTGCAGGGCCATCGATTGGGAGAGCGAAATGACCGCCGCCTTGCTCGCGGCGTAGGGCGCAAGGAACTCCAAGCCCTGACGACCCGCAACCGAGGCAATATTGATAATCCGGCCTGCTTTTTGTTCTTTGAAATAGGGAATAAATGCTCGGGCGGTTAAGAACACGCCTTTGAGGTTGACGTCCATCACGATGTCCCACTCATCGTCGGTCACGTTCTCGAGCAGCGGTGTTGGCGGATCATCGCCCTTAGGTAAACCATCAACTCCCGCGTTGCTGACCAGAATATCGACTTGGCCAAATTCATTGATACAAAACTCAAACAAAGCGCTGGTCTGTTCTGCCTCTCGAACGTCGGTCGTGATCGCATGTGCTACAAAGCCTGCGTCCTGAAGCTCTTTTGCAACTTGATCAGCAAGCGTTTGCGAAATATCGCTAACGATAATTTTCGCGCCTTCCTGTGCAAGGCAACGACCGATCCCTGCGCCAAGTCCCCCGCCGCCGCCAGTAACAACCGCGACCCGCCCGTCCAACTTTCCCATGCGTCCCCCTCCGATTAAAGCCCGATAAGCGTCGCGAATCGATCGCGGTGAAAACTTGCGTCACCAAACAACTGCTGCGCCACTCTCGCACGTTTCATAAAAAGCCCGATATCCGATGCGTCGGTCATGCCAATCCCGCCGTGCATCTGCAGCGCTTCGTTGGACACCAGTTCAAGCATCTCACAGCTCTTCGCCTTCGCAACGCTGCATAGCTCTGGCGCGACGGGGTCGTTCTCGTCCAACGCTTTTAGGGCACCAAACACCGCTGAGCGGGCAAGCTCGATTTCACAAAACATCTGCGCGGCGCGGTGCTTTAAAGCCTGAAAGGACCCGAGCGGTGCATCGAACTGCTCGCGCACTTGGAGATACTCAATCGTCCTGTCAAATGCCTCTTGAGCGATCCCAAGCATTTCGGCCGATAGCAGAGCGCGGGCGCCATCGAGCGCGCGCTCGAGCATGACCCGGCATTGCGTATCCGCGCTCAAACAATGGCTGTCAGGCACCACGACATCATTGAACACAATTTCTGCAACGCTGTGCCCGTCCACAGTCTTCGCGCGCGTACGCATAACGCCCGCAAAACCCGGCTCAACGGCGAACAAACCCATTCCATTAGCGCCGACTTTCGCCAGAACCAGGATTAAATCGGCGATGTGCCCATCCACCACAAAAATTTTCTGACCGGATAAGATGAATTCACCATTGTCTGGTGTTGCCTCAGTCGCGATTCGCTGCGGCGCATGACGACGATGCTCGTCGATCGCTAATGCTCCAATCAGATTGCCTTCAAGCAGCGGCGCTAAGTACCTCGCGCGAGCTTCCTTCGCGCCTGCGGCCAACAGCGGTGCGCAAATTGCTGCTGTCGACAGCAGTGGCGAGGCCACCAGGCGGCGGCCCGCCTGTTCCTGGAGTTCGCCCATGGCTTGGTAGCCGAACTCGATGCCACCGTGGCGCTCATCGATCAAGATACCGCCCCACCCCATTTCGATCATTTCTCCCCAAACAGCCCGATCAAAGCCGCTCTCATTGGCCTCATCGCGCAAGGCGCGCAGCGCGTCGACGGGAGAACGTTCGTCAAAAAAGCGACCGGCGGTATCGCGTAACAGCTCATAGTCAGATTGGTTGAGGCTAGCCACCTTATTAGTCCGGCAATCCGAGGACACGCTTTGCGATCACATTGAGCTGTACCTCCGAAGTTCCGCCTTCGATGGAGTTGCCCTTTGACCGTAACCACGAACGGCAGAGCGTCAGATCGAGCGGATCGAAAGCGTCACCCTCCCAGCCCAAACCGTCGCTGCCGGCCAATTTCATCAACAGTTCGAACTTACTTTTGTTTTGCTCCGTGCCGTAATATTTCAGCATGGAGGCAACGCCCGCGGCGGCATCACCGCCGACTTTGGCGCGTTTGGAAGTCAATTCGAATGCCCGATCGCTAATAAGCTGCTTGGCCACCATATCCCGCAAGCTGGGATCGGTGATCTTGCCCGCAGCATCCCCAGCGTAACGCCTAGCGAGATCTTCAAGCGGCGGCATTCGTTGCCCACCGCGCGCGCCGAGCTGAGAAATCATCCCGCGTTCGTGCGCTAACAGTTGCTTTGCAATAGCCCAGCCCCCATTAACCTCGCCGATCATCTGCGCCTTGGGAACTTTTACATCGGTGAAGAAAGTTTCACAAAAAGCTGACGCACCGCTGATTAATTTAATCGGCCGCACTTCAACGCCCGGGCTCTTCATGTCGAACAAGATGAAGCTGATCCCGGCATGCTTGACGCTAGTGTCGGTTCGAACCAAGCAAAAAATCCAATCGGCGCGATGTGCCCATGATGTCCAGATCTTCTGGCCGTTAATTAGCCAGTGATCCCCTTTATCTTCGGCGCGAGTCTGCAAATTAGCCAAGTCCGAGCCAGCATTCGGTTCGCTGTAACCCTGGCACCACCAGATCTCGCCACGAACGATTGGAGGGAGGTATTGCGCTTTTTGCGCTTCGGTGCCGATGTCCAGCAATAACGGCCCCAACATATATAAACCGAAACTAAACAACGGCGGGCGACACTCCAAACGTTGCATCTCTTCGGTAAGCACCGCACCTTCTTCTGAGGACAAACCGCCGCCACCATACTGCGTCGGCCAGGTTGGCGCAGTCCAACCGCGTGCCGCCATCCGTTCGAACCAAAGCTTGGAATCCGGATGCTTGAACTCAGGAGTCTTCCCGCCCCACACTCGCTCATCGTCCGGCATCGGCGTGCGCATTGAGGGCGGACAGTTTTCCTCCAGCCAAGCCCGGGTCTCTAACCGGAAAGCTTCTAAAGACATGCAGATCCCCAACAGTAAATAGCGATGATTATAAAGGGACTCGAGTTGGGATCACCGCCTCCAGGCGGCTAAGTGATGGGTTCCGAGCCGGCGCTTATCCGGGAAATGATCAAGCAAACAATGGCAGGAATCGGCGCTGAAGCGCCGGGACAGCGTGGAGCGCCAAATTCAGACGCACTAGGTTCGCTCCTTCGACAAGCCCGGCCGCTATGACTTTTTCCCAAACTTGGGGAGAATTTCGATGGCTTTTATCGAATCATTTGTAGGCCGTGGGATATCAATAATTAGTGTCCGCAATGAATAACATCTCGGGTAAATCCTGAGACCTATCCGCTTGACCCCTGGCCACGCCAGCTCCTTTGCTCGGAACTCAAATCCAAACGTATTCAGCGCACTCGTCAGCACCCATAAAAAAAAGAGCACGCTAAGCGTATGGATGATAGCCGCGTCAAAGTCAGCGCTCTCATGGTTCCGCGCCGTGGCTTGGCCTGCTGTCGTAGAATCTTTATTGTCGATCTAAAGGCAACCTGTGAGGCTATCAAATGCTCGATTATCAATTACAAGGCGACGTCGCCATTGCGACTCTGGATGATGGCAAGGCTAACGCCGTCGGCCACACGTTCATCGATGCCGTAGATGAGAGTCTTCAACGCGCTAACACCGAAGCGAAGGCGATATGCCTAGTCGGCCGCCAGGGCGTGTTTTCCGGAGGGTTTGACCTTAAAGAGTTACAAAAAGGCGAGCAGGAAAGAGAAGCGCTCGTCCGCCGAGGCGCTGAGCTGCTGCTGCGAATTTTCATGCATCCGCAGCCGGTCGTCGTTGCTTGCACAGGACACGCGGTCGCGGCGGGAGCCTTCGTGTTACTCAGTGCCGATACGCGGATCGGTGCGCTCGGCGACTACAAAATTGGCCTGAACGAAACGGCAATCGGGTTAACGCTTCCGGTGTTTGGCTTCGAGTTGTCGAAGGCACGGCTATCGCCCCGCTATCACTCGGCCGCTGTAACCCAGGCCCAACTGTACGATGCCTCCCAAGCTATGGAAGTCGGGTTTATCGACAGCGCAGTAGCGTTGGAGGAAGTCGTATCGAGTGCGCTAGAACACGCGGCGTCGTTAAGCGAAATTGCTGGTGACGCCTATGCGTACAACAAGACCGGGATCCGCCAGTCCACCGCCGATGCAATTGCGGCGAGCCTAAACTGAATCTAGTTGTCAAAACCCCTGGGTAGCGCTTCGATGATCGGACTTACGCCGCGGCCGGTATTGACCCTGCCGCGGGCGCGCCGGTCGGCGCCAGAACGGCGCTCGGGCCCAGAGTACTCGAGGTAGTTTCTAATCATGCTATCGGCAAATCGGCGGCGATCAGCTTGGCGACGCAGCGGCAACAGTTGGGGCTCCGACATCTTTAGTCAACCCGTTAAATCGCATGGATGTCTAATAGAATAATTATATTTATTAATGATTTACAACATTTTTTTACAATCTAGCGCAGAATTCTTCGGGACCCAATATCAAGGGTTTCAGACACCAATTTAATACAATATCTGGGAGTCGCATTGGGTCGAATTTCGCCTTTGATCATGAACTTGACGAGCTTTATTTAATTGGAAACGTATGAATAAGGGCCAAACCGCTGAAGATGCGGTGGATGTTTACAGCGAGCCGGACCATGAATGTCTCTACGATAACAGGCATGTCTATGCCTACCGGGTGCGCATCGCGCCCGGGCAACAAACGCTCTGGCATCGCCATACCGAAGATACGATTTACTTCTCGCTGGCTTCGGGGCGCGGCCACGAAGAGCTAATCGATGTGCCCACGAAAGTTACCGAACTCCCCTGCGGCGGGATCTTTTCCAGACTCCATAAAAACCAGCCACTCGTCCATAGAGTCAGCAATGTGGGCGAGCGCGATTTCAATCTAATCGGCGCCGAAGCACGAGCTTCCGCGGCGACTTCTCCGCCCAATTTGCCGCTTAATGCTATTCTCGAAACCGCTCGTTTCGTGGTTTATGAAATTTCCTCATTCTTCGAGCTGACTAATGGCGAGCGTGTCACCGGCTTGCTGGTATCGACCGTCAATCAGAAGAGCCCCGCACTCAACGTTGGTGAATCTCGATGGTTACAAGATTCAGCCGCGGTAGGTTTAGCGCGAGGCTTTCAAGGCTTCCTCGCGGTGTGGCGCTAATGCGAATCGCGCCCGAGGCGCCAAGTTCTACTAATTCTTGGCGCTTAGATCATGCCAAGCTCATTACCGACAGTTTCATCAGGTTCACCGGCGATCACCTGCTCGACCATGGCATCGCCATGGACTGCGGCGAGACCCTGTACCACGCGCCATTTGTTGTACTCTCGCATGGCACTGAAACAGACCCCATCTTCAACTATGCCAATTTGACAGCGCAGCGACTATTCGAATTTCCATGGGAGGATTTCGTACAAATACCATCGCGCCGGTCCGCCGAGCCGCTTGAACAAATTGGACGCGAGCACTTCATGAATAAAGTCAGACAAAACGGTTTTGTCGCCGACTACCAGGGGGTGCGGATCTCATCGAGCGGCAAAAGATTTCGAATCGCCAACGCGGTCGTTTGGAACCTGATCGATGACGATGAGCGCTTGCGCGGTCAAGCCGCGGCCTTCGACACTTGGCAATACTTATCAACGCAGACGGGACCCGTAAAGTGACTAAACCACGGATTTTGCTGACCAACGACGACAGTCACGACTCGCCGCTGTTTCATATCGCGATTGATGCCTTATCCAGCATCGGCGAGCTATCCATCGCGGTGCCGGCCACCGAGCAAAGTTGGAAAGGAAAATCCATGAGCCGGCACGATCCAGTTTATGTCGACGAAATCAATGTCCACGGCTTGCCCGCATGGTCAATCACCGGAACACCGGCGGACTGTGCGAACCTCGCCATTCATGAGCTAATGGACACGCCCCCGGATGTCGTGGTCTCGGGCATCAATATCGGTAAGAACATCGGTTTGGGTTTTGTCTACGCTTCTGGGACTATCGGCGCCTGCATAGAGGCAAACATCGCCGGCCTTCCTGGACTCGCGTTGTCGCAAGAGCTGACCCCCGAAGATTTCCGCCATTGGGACGCTGAGCGAGAATTTCCCGCTGCCACCACGGCGCTCTTGCAAGCCGAGGTTGGTCATATGGTGAAACGCGTTTGGGAGCATCTCAACCCCCACGAAATCTCGGCGCCGATTACGTGGAACGTCAACTTTCCAACCCTGCCCGTTAAAGGAGACGCAGAGGTGGTGCGCACACGGCTAGGCTTCTCAACCTACGGCAGTTGCTTCACCCGCCGCGGGGACCAGTACCATTTTGGGCTTGCCGAAGCGCAAATTGACGATACCCCAATGACCGATGATCAAACGCTGAAAGCGGGCTCCATTAGCGCAACCCTTTTGGACATAAAGGATTTCGGACAGAATCTCGCCTAGGGTTGGTCATCGAGATAGTCGATTTTCGGGGCAAAAGGCCCCTAGAATGGGCAGTGGCAGCCATTGCTGCCTACACTTACCTAATAATTACGAGCTATCGCCCATGGCCGACCCGTCGCGAATGTCCGTCGCGAAGCGTCTTGCAAACCTCGGTTTAAAAAAGACGCTGATCGCGGTGCCGAAGAACAACGTTTACAACGTCAATCGGGTGAAATCTCTCGATGGTAACGTCGAGTTAACGCGCATCGCCTCGTTTTCCTCGGATCACGTTCCAATTATCGGTCGGGTAGGCGTACCCGATCCGCAGCTAGGCATCCCGTGGAAAAAAAGCATGCCGTTTTATGGCAAGTGGTTTGACGATATTGGCGGCACCGATCCAGGTTATCAACTGAGGAGAAACATCTCCTCGATGTCACACGACAGCATGCTGGAGCAAATTGGACGCGATGATCAGTATGCTTTAGTCGGTAGTTACTATTCGGTGTTTCAAACCATTATGAAAGTGAAGCGGCGCGCGCCGCTGGTCCTAATCGACGATACTTACCTGCCGCTGGTCAGCTTCCCGGTGATTTTGCCGAAGATCGGTAATGACGAGATTGAAAGCAAACTTCTCAATGTTTTGAAGATCATGCTGAAACCGGACGTCGAAGAAGCCAACCTTGAGTCAACTGCGGGGATAGAAGTTAGCGAAGGTTAGTTGACGGAGGAAGCCGTGATTAACTTTTCCCAGTGTGAATGTGTTGAGAGCACACTCAATTACAGCTTCGCCGACGGCGAGCGGCCCGCCTTCTACCTCTACGAACCCGT
Source organism: Pseudomonadota bacterium (assembly GCA_039030125.1). Lineage (GTDB taxonomy): Bacteria > Pseudomonadota > Gammaproteobacteria > JBCCEV01. The sequence continues at coordinate 19,744 of JBCCEV010000058.1, forward strand.
AGCTGGCAAGCCTGCTCCGCTGCCACCGATGGATCGGCGGACGGTTGAAATCTTCGATGTTCGCAACGACATGGAATCGCTCACGCTTGATAAAAATGGTTTGTGCGTGGTCCGTGAAGCTTTGCCTGACCTCGACTTCTTCGATCTAGAAACCGTAGCGCGCGACTATTACCCACAATGCATTGAATTGGTGAAACGAACGACAGGGGCGCAGCAGGTCGTCGCCTTTGATCATAATGTCCGCGATAAGGGACGCACCGATGAAGACGGTGTCAGCGGTCCAGTTCGTTTCGCGCACAATGATTACACGGATTTTTCCAGTCCCCAGCGGGTTTGCGACTTAATGGATGATGAGGCCCGGTCATTACTGCTGCGGCCTTATATGTTCATCAACGTCTGGCGAGCGCTGCGGGGCCCCGTGACCGACCAACCCCTTGCGATCTGCGATGCACAGACTTTGCAGCCCGACGATTTCATTCCTTCTGATTTGAAATATCGCGACCGAACCGGCGAGATCTACTGCTTTCGCTACAACCCCAACCATCGCTGGATGTACATCAGCGATATGCAAACCGATGAGATTATCTTGCTAAAGTGCTTCGATTCCGCGACCGACGGCCGGGCCCGATACACTGCGCATTCGGCCTTCCGCAATCCACATGCCAGTGAAGGCTCACCGCCACGGCGAAGCATTGAAGTGCGCTGCATCGCTTTCTTCTAGCTCAGCGTCGGCGTGATGCGAAAACGCCGTATTGAGCCGCGAAAGGGATCCAGCACATATACCTCTCCAGCGGCCGCAGCCACCTTAAGGCACCGGGAAACCAAAACAGAAACGTTTGATGCTCTATCGATAAACCTTGCCGCCGCAAACGAGCGGCTGCTTCGCGTGCGGTTAGGGTTACGGCATCTCGATCGAAGGGGATCCGCGCCATAATCCAGCGCGTGCCAGGGTTAAGTGGGTTGTTCTCGAAAACCACTGCTGTGCCACCCACTCGCAGCATCGCGGTTTGCGATCGCAGCAACGAGTCTCGCTCGTTGGGTGACACATGGTGGAGGACGCCACTGAAATGTAGCAAACACGCCTCGAATGGCTTGGCGAGATGGTCTTGATCATCCAGAAATTCGATGCGCGCATCGCGGCGCGCCGTGCGGGCCGCTTCGATACTGCGTTTTGATAGATCGACGCCGCGAATCTCTGCCCTTGGAAACGCCTTCGCTAAAACATCCGTGCCGGCGCCATCACCACATCCGTAGTCGATAATCTGCTCAGGCGGCTGCCGCTGCGTGCGTTCCCACCAGCGGGCAAGATACTTGGCCCGCTCGACCGCAAAGTAATCACGCGACTCGCCGCTGAGCGCCAAGCCCTTCATACACTGTACGTCGTAATCGGCCGCCCAGTTATCAAATTCCGCCTCGCCGGGCTTGGGCGCGGCTGGTGGAGCAGACTGGTGATCATCGTTCACGGCAATTAATCGTTACTCATTGATCTGGCGGCTGAACAAAGCAGCCCTGATATCATGACACGAAATAATTTCATGGAGTCTTGCGATGACAGACTTTTCCCAATTGGTGCAGGAACGGCACAGCGTGCGTACCTATGAGGCTGGAGTGGCATTGGATGACCGGGAGCTGCGCGCGATATTCACGGATGTCATTGAAAGCCCAAGCTCATTCAATATTCAACACTGGCAATTCGTGGTGGTTCGAGACGAGGCGCGAAAGAGTGAATTACGCGGCCTGTCTTTTGGCCAATCGCAAGTTGAAGATTGCTCTGCGGTGGTTCTCGTTTGCGGCCGGCTCAATGCCTTCGAAGACGCCAACCGGATCTATGCCGACAGTAGCGATGAGCAACGCGAAAAATACGTTCCCATGATTGAAGGTGTCTACCATGGCAACCCGGCGTTGCAGAAAGACGAAGCCATCCGCTCCGGCTCCATGGCCGCCATGACGCTGATGCTCGCGGCCAAGAATCGCGGCTGGGATAGCGGCCCGATGATCGGATTTGACGCCGCACAGGTTGGGGAGTACCTCAACCTCGAAAACACCACCCTACCCGTGATGATGATTGTCATTGGTAAAGCGAAAGACGGCCTGCAGCCAGAGCGGGGCTATCGTCGCCCGCTCGAGGAGGTTGTCCGCCTAGAATCGGCTGACGGCGACGCCCTCAGTTAGTCGCAGGAACAGCACAAGGATAGGTGGCCGTTAAGGCATCGACCACCAATTGATTCGCCGAGCGCTGGACAACGCGTTCATCGTCCTTCATGTAGGCGCGCACCGCATCGGTCAGTTGCAACCGCGTCACTTCAGGAGGGGCGCAAAAAACCGCGGCTTTGGAATCGAGCAGGAAACCATCATGGATGCCCACGACATAACCCAAACACGCGCCATACGCATTCGTGCTTTCCGGCGCATTGCACAATCGTTTGAGTTCCGTGCCTAGCACATGACCTTGCGGTGCACCGCAAGTGAACGAAGCGTAGACTAAAAAGCTCACAAACCAGAATATTCGCATCGTCTGGCCAGGGTGACTTCGTATGAAAACGAATGCAAGAGTTCCGGCAACGCCATCGCGCGCGAGCAGGGGTATCAATGGGATCGACGCATTAATAAACCCGACGCGCCGAAACACGATAGCCCGCATCGCGATCTGGTGCCTCGCGTTAAGTTCGATCCATATGCCCATTGACTTAAACGCCCAGCAATCACAGTTTGCTTGGCGGGTCGCGGAGCTGGCAGCCGCTTCGGCGGAGGAGGTCGTGCTGGGTAGTCCAAGAGGCGCGGGCCTGCACACAGTATCGACGCGCCAGATGCGCTTGCTGAATACCGTCAAACAGCGCATCGACGAAGTCGCCGAGACCACGAGTGATTTTGTCATTGTTGATGGCTCGCAACCCAACGCCTTCGCGGGCCGCGACGCGAACGGTACCGAGTTAGTTGCCATCAATTTCGGCATGCTTGAGATCCTCGATGAAGATGTGCATCTCGCCGCGGGCCTCATTGGACATGAAGTGGCGCATCTGAAACTTGGTCACGCTGATCGCGATCGGTCGGATCCGGTCCGCTCCACCCTCCTCAAGCAGCTCGGCGGGGTGGCCTTGGGTGCCCTAGGAGTTCCTGCCGGGGGCTACATCTCAGATATGGCGGTGACAGCCTATGAGACAGAATTCAGCCGCGATGACGAACGGGCTGCCGACTATCTTGGCGCGGTGTGGAGCGTCGAGGCTGGATTCGACCCAAGCGGCGCCTGGCGTTTGCATGATTACCTCAACAAACGCGGCGGCGGCGCGGGCTTGGCCTTCCTCTCGACGCACCCAAGCGGTGCAGAGCGGATCAGCACCCTGAAGTCGCTCGCTGAACGCCTCGGCAAACCGCAGAATTAGCCTGAAAAACTGTTTTTCCATTCGTTATATTGCGATGCAGCATTTCGTCTC
>JBCCEV010000059.1:0-23035 GCA_039030125.1 Pseudomonadota bacterium
CGAGATCGAGAACACACAATACGCCGACGTCTACGAGAACCTGGTCGAGGACAACACCGGTGGCCTGTTGATCTTCGATCTTCCCGGCAACCCGATCGTCGGCCACAGCGTGCGCATCCACGACAACACGATCCGCCGAAACAACCGACGCAACTTCGCGGCGAGCGGCACGATCGTGAGCCAGATTCCGGCGGGAACCGGAACGTTCGCTCTCGCGTCCCGTCGCGTGGAGATCGACAACAACACCTACCAACAGAACGACACGCTCGACATCGCCATCCTCTCCGGCCTGGTCGTCGCCGAGAGCCCCGACGCCTGGAACATTCTGCATGGCGACCGCGTCGGTTCGCTCGCGGGCCTGAAGATTCCGTTCGACGAGACGCGAGTGCAAAACTTCGCGTCGCAGCAGATCCTGATTCACGACAACAGCCACAGCGGCAGCGGCACCGCCCCCGACGTCGAGGATCCGGGCGCTCGCCCCATCGGCGCGCTGCTCGCCTTGCTCTATCGGCCGCCGGGTGGAACCGCGATGGACGTCGACGACGTGATCTACGACGGCATCGGCGAGCTCGTCGTCCCCGGCGACGCCGCCATGAACACCAACAACAACCACCTGTGCATTCAGAACGAAGGCGACGCGACCTACGCCACGCTGGAACTCCCGGCGCTGCAGGCCACGCTCGACGGCGGCGGCTTCCCGACGATCGCCGACATCTACCGTCCGGCCGCACCGTTTGCGCCGTTCGACTGCGACGCGCTCGACGCCGGGCCGTTGCCGTCGGTCGAGCTCGGGCTCTTCGAAGACGACAGCGCCGACTTCCCGCGGCGCTCGTGCGCAGACTTCACCGGTACGTGCATGGAGTTCGCGGCCGGCCAGGAGGACGCGTTCCCCGGTAGATATCGAGTAGAAGACACCGGCGGGAAAGCACCATTGGATAAGCACGCCAACAACCACCAAGTGCACCCAAGTCGCCGGGTCACGCGGTAAACGCGCATTGCTCACGGCCACGAAGACACCGAATAAGATCGCGACTATCCCGCAGCGAAGCGCGAGATACGTCATTGGCTCGGCATAAGGCAAACCATATTTTGCGCAAATGAAGCCGGTAGACCACAAAAACACAAACACCGCGGGCATTAATTTTGTCCAACTCGCACTCATATTTATCGCTTTGTTATGCTTGAGGTTCGATCGATCCGATATGCGGGGTTCGCGCCATTAACGCTCAATCAATCACAGTCAATGGGTACGAAACGCCATTCGTCGACGAAGGGGGAGATGGAAGCCGTGCTGCCGTTTTCGTGCATGGTAATCCCGGCTGCAGCGAAGATTGGCACGGCTTGATTTCGCAAGCCTCTAAGGTAACACGTTGCATCGCGCCGGATATGCCGGGTTTTGGTAAGGCCGATAAGAAACCCGATTTTGACTACAACGTTGAAGGTTATGCGAACCACCTCGATGCGTTCCTCAAAGCACGCAATGTCGAAACGGCGGATCTAGTGCTGCACGACTTCGGCGGTCCTTGGGGGTTAGCGTGGGCGGTAGGAAATGTCGAACGCGTAAAAAGCATCACCTTGTTTAACATCGGCATCATGCGTGGCTACCGTTGGCATTACGCGGCGCGGATTTGGCGAACACCGCTGTTGGGGGAGTTCTCAATGCTGACCACCACGCGCTGGGGCTTTCAAAAACTCATGGAAGTGGGTAATCCGCGAGGATTACCGCAAGCGTTCGTCGATCGCATGTATGGTGATTTTGATTCGGGCACCAAGCGCGCGGTCCTTCGACTCTATCGCGCCACCGACAACATCGACGAGATGGCAAGTGCCGCCCAGGAGCTATTCCCGCCAAAAGACATCCCGAACTTAGTGGTTTGGGGTAAAGCCGATCCGTACGTGCCTTGGAAGTTCGCCGCGCAGCAGCGCGACTATTTTCCAAGCGCCGAAATACACTACCTAGATGACAGCGGCCATTGGCCGTTCGTCGACAACGAGCCCGCGTGCAGCGCGCTTTTTTTGCCGTTCCTTGAGCGTGTTACTGCAACTGATCCTTAACCGCATCAATGGCCGCCTGCGCGCAGGCTTCGTCTTGATCGCCGGTAGCACCGCTGACGCCGATCCCGCCGATTTGGGTCCCGTCTTCCATCAAGATCGGTAAGCCGCCGGGAAACACCACGAAATCTGGCACCAGCTCTAGCCCGTGGGGCTTATCAGGATCCTTGTAAGCGATGTCGCCAAGCTGCCGCGTGGAACGCGGCAATCCCGCTGAGGTTCGCGCTTTGAGCTGCGAGATCTGAATACTATGCATAAACGCGCCATCTTGGCGGCGGAAGAGTTTGAGATTGCCGCCTTCGTCGTAGATCGAAATGTTAACCTTGCGCCACCCCTCTGCGATCGCTTTTGCCTCACAGGTATCGGCCATCTTCTTCGCCATATCCAGGGTGAGAAACGGCTTTTGGCCAACCGCCAAGACCGTCGTCGAATACCAGGCCGTGATCAGGACCAATGTTAAAAAACTCGCCTTCATTGCTAGATGCCTCCCTTATCCGCAGGCCGCTTCGGCGGCTTCCACGGTCTGTCTAATCAAAGTCGCGATCGTCATCGGTCCGACGCCACCGGGAACCGGCGTGAAGGCCTCACTACGATCTTTAACCACAGCAACTTGAATATCTCCGATCCCACCGGGGTGGTAACCCGCGTCAACCACCACGGCACCATCTCTAATCCAAGATGCTTCAATGAACTCTGGTCTACCTACAGCGCCAACGATGAGATCGGCTGTGCCAATCAGCTCTGGCAAGTCCTGCGTTCGTGAATGCGCTATCGTGACGGTCGCGTTGGCGTTGAGCAACATAAGCGCCATGGGCTTGCCTAAGATTGCGCTGCGACCCACCACCACCGCCCGCCGGCCTTCCAGCGCGATGTTGTAATGGCGTAGCAGATGCATGATCCCGGCGGGTGTCGCCGAACCATAGGCCACCTCCCCCATTGCCATCCGTCCGAAACCCAGTGTCGTCACGCCATCGACGTCTTTAGCGAGCGCGATGGCATCAAAGCAGGCGCGCTCGTCAATGTGCGCCGGCACCGGGTGTTGCAGCAAGATCCCATGCACTCTCGCGTCCGCGTTTAGCAAATGTATTTGATCTAGCAACTGCTCCGTCGTGGTATTCTGGGCAAGCACAATGCGCTTCGAATCCATGCCGATCCGCGCACAAGCATTACCTTTCATCTTCACATAAGTCGCCGATGCCGGATCATCGCCGACCAGAATGGTGGCCAATATCGGCGGCTCGCCCGCCATCTTGTCCTTGAGCTTGGCAACGCGCGGCGCAAGCTCGATCTCAAGCTCGCCCGCCAGCGCCTTGCCATCTAAGCAGATGGTCATCGGTGCACTCGCAGGGGTTGGTTTAGTCGACGAGCTTTTTGTACATCGAGTTCTTAGGCTTGGCGAAAACTTCGCGAACCATGGGCTCAAAAAGGTCGAGCGATAATTCCGGACGGCTCGCGTCGAAAGCCGGATCATCGTATTTCGCGATGAACTTTTCGGTGTGCTCGTAGTATTGCGAATCTTTAAAGTTGTCGCGCATATTGCGGTCGAGGCCGATGTGATGAAAGAAGTTGTACCCTTGGAAAACACCGTGGTGTTTGATCATCCAATGATTCGGCTCGGACACAAAAGGTTGTAGGATCGCCGCCGCGACATCGGGGTGATTAGTGCTGCCAAGCGTATCACCAATGTCGTGGAGCAACGCGCACACAACATACTCGTTATCTTCGCCGCCTTCGGCCGCCAACTCGGCGGTTTGCAGGCTATGCTGCAATCGATCGACAGGGAAACCGCCGTAATCATTCCCCAACAGCCGCAAGTGATCGAGGATCCGATCAGGCAGGCCAGCGCAAAATTTCTTGTGCTCCGCCATGATCCCCTGCCAATCCTCGGCGGTACTTTCCGATAGCGCAGTAAATGTTCGTTCTTCGACCACGGCGTTCATAGCGATACCTCCTCAGGCAGCTTGTATATCGATACTGGGTGTCTGGCGGATGGTCTGCAAGACCACGCAATAACGCTCGGTGAGTTGCACGATCTTGGCCACTGTTTCGTCACCGGCGTCGCATTCAATATCGAATTTGATGCGAATGTCGCTGAAGCCAACCGGCGCGTCTTTGGCGACGCCCAACGTCCCGCGAAAGTCGAGATCGCCTTCGGCGACGATTGAGGATTTTTTGAGTTCCACGCCAAAAGCAGTCGCCACCGCTTGCAAGGTGACACCGGCACAGGCAACCAGGGCCTCTAACAACATGTCGCCCGAGCACGCCTGCATGCCGCTGCCGCCGGTGGCCGGATGCAGGCCGGCCTCGACGCTGCCCTTGGCGGTATCCAGCTTGCAGGCCACGCCGTCAACACCGTTTGATTCTGCGCGGAGCGTGATCACGGCCGCACCTGGATCAGATTGGTACTGATCTTTGAGCGGCGCTTGCAGGGCTTTTAGTTCATCGGCGTTCACAAGCGATACCTCATAGCTGGAAGTTGGGACGCGGATGTTAGCTTATCTAAGCTAAAAGCTCGCGCTCGGCGCCGGGCCCGGTGGGCCTTTGAGTTCGACGGTGTTGCCCTCGGGATCTTTCAAATAAATCGAAGGGCCAAAACCATCGGCGCCGTACAGCGTGCGAAGTTCGCTCCCTTCCACGCCGTGGGTGGCCAAATGGGCCCGGATCTGTGGCTCTTCGAAGGGCTCGATGCGCAAGCAAAAGTGGTCCACATTACCCCCCGACTCGCCGGGTGGCGGTCCGCCCTGAATGCCGATGGGGCCATCTGCGGCCACGATATCGATGAGCGAAGCACCGGCGCGGAGCTGAATCAAGGCGAAATCGGGCACATCCCGCTCCCGGGTACAGCCCAGGACATCGCAATAAAACGCGGTCAACTTTTCGGCGTCGCGGGCACGAATTACGAGGTGGTCTAAATGTGAAATGGTGAACATCACGTCAACCAATATGCCCCGGGCGCGTTGATATTGCCAGAGACCCGCTGCGCGCGAACGCGATTTCCGAGTCCACGTTTTTCGTGATCGGGGTAACTTTTTAGAAACAAACTATTAGGAGCAATTGCTCGGACGTGATCGAAGTCACAATAAGCCGCCAGCGGCGCACTATATTCGAGCGCCAAAGCTCAAAACAATGCCCCCCTTGCCGATACGCTCGGTACGAGGTAGAACGATGAATACAGATACCAGCGCTAGAACAACGCCGAATCCGAGGACCCTCATGACGGATAACACCGATCGCCCGATTTCCCAGGTTGGAAACCGCGTGATGGGGCGCAACGTCGCGCTCCAGCTCGAAGTCGAACCCGCCATGCGGGCTCTGTATCAACAGCTTAGTGAGTGGATGGCTGGGATCAGCGGCCCGACCCGCTCCGCGCCTTTGGTCTATTCAATTCCGGTACTCGGTAACCTCAAGACGGATCGCATCGAGGCGCCATCGCTCATGATCGACAGTGACAGCGCGCCCCGCGAAATTATCTTTAATTTCAAACGCTGTGGCCGCGAAGGATTGAAAGCAACACCGGCGAACAGCGATCTCTATTTCGACACGCGCAAACAGCTTTTTGACTACCACCTGAAGTTCCGCGCCGGGATCGCCGCCACGGTCGGCAAGATCACCGTTGAACCCGAAGTACCGGTGGAACTCGTCTTCACGGTCGACGAGGACAATGTTGCGGTTGTTTTGAGTGCGCTCAATTTTTTCAGCCTCGGCACCATGAACTATACCTTTAGGCCTTCCAAGATTGATGATCAACTGATGCGCGCATTGATCTTGGCGATCGAGAACAAATCAAACGATTTCTTCGTTCTAGCCAGCGAATCCAATACGCGGCGGCGGAAAAAATAAGCGCGCCAGCCAGCGTCTAGGTTGAAGCCAGCTCTGCGGTCTCGACCGCTGCGACAGCCGCTTGCGATTGTTCAATCAAGCGCCGCAAAAACCGTTGCACGTGCCGGATCTCGGTAATGCCAACCCCGCTAAACCAGGTGTCGTTGGCGATTGCGGTTAACGACGTCAATTGCGCAAGCTGTTGAACACCGTTCGCCGTCAACTCCAACTCGATACCCCGCCCGTCGGCTTTGCTCGCGTGCTTTATCACCAGGCCAAGCTTGGCTAATTTGCCAACCTCGGCGGTGGCAAACGGTTGTGCGACATGAAGGTGCGTAGCCAGCGCGCTCACCGACACACTGCCTTGTGCGCCCAAGCGCTGGATCCCAAGCAGCATCGCGATTGCCGCACCACTTAAGCCCGTAGCTTCGCCGAGTGCGCGCCGCACGGAGCGCAAGCAGGAGCCAGCGGCGAAGAGATCCGCCATAAAGTCCCGAAATTGTGCATCTTCGCCGGTCTCGCTCAATAACGCTGGCAGCCCCACGGTGCGGAGTGCGCCGTGCGATGTGGGTGGTTTGGCCATCATTCTTCACCCGCTTGAATAGATAAGAAACTTATGTATAAATGAATTCGAGCCATATTGCGAGCCACACGCAGGAGACGGGCATGTTGAGGACAGGCGCTGATTATTTGGAGAGCTTGCGCGATGGGCGCCAGGTGCTGTTGGGTAAGGAGCGCGTTAGCGACGTGACCACGCACCCGGCGTTCCACAATGCGGCGCACTCGTTCGCGAGGATCTACGACCGCAAACGCGAGCGCGAAAATGTCGAGGTGATGTCCTACGAGGAGAACGGTGAACGTTACTCCTCCTGGTTTTTACTGCCCAAGTCGAAAGAAGATCTGCGCCAACGCTCAGAGACCCATCGCCGCGTCGCGGCCTGGTCCTATGGTCTGCTCGGCCGCGCGATGGACCACGTGTCGTCGTTCGTCAGTGGCATGCGCATGATGTCGGAGATGTTCGAAGCAGGGCATGAAGGTTTTGGTCAGAACATCATCAACTACTACGAGCACCTGCGTAATAATGATCTGTTCGCTTGTTATCTGGTCATTACCCCACAAGGCGCGCGCGACCCCGAGATTTACAAGCGTAATACCAGCCGAACCTCAGCCTTGCAGGTCGTCGACGAAGACGATGCCGGGGTGTTTCTCTCCGGCGTCAAGATGCTGGGCACATCCGCGGTGTTCTCCGACGAGGCCTGGATAGGCAACATCCTGCCCTTAGCACCTGAACAAAAGGCCTTGGCAATTACCTGCGCGGTCAAGATAAACACTCCAGGCTTGAGCGTTTGGGTGCGCAAGTCCTACGAACAAGCTGCCGTCAGTCAGGTTGATAATTACTTTTCCTCGCAGTTCGACGAAACCGACGCGGTGCTGGTCTTTGATCGCGTTCACGTGCCCTGGGAGCGGGTGTTTGTAATGGACGACGAACAATTATCGCGAGAAATTTATTTCAAGACGCCCGGCCATATGATGGGTAATCATCAGGCGATGATGCGTTTTTCTGAGAAGCTTAAGCTCTTGTGTGCTATCGCCCATCGCGCGACCGAATTGAGCGCCGTGGGCCACTTACCGGGTGTGCAGCAAACTCTGGGTAAACTGATGGCGGCGGAGGCCGGCCTACTTGCGATGATCGCCGGCCAAGTCGAATGCCCAGAATCGCTGGCGCCGGGTTTCGTCAACGTCAACCAACGCTACCTTTACGCGGCCCTGCACTGGTGCTCCAACAACTATGCGGAGCTCGCCGAGCAAGTTCGCGAACTGTTGAGCGCGGGGCCGTTTCAAATCCCCGCCGATGTCTCGGTTTTCGAGGACGAGGAGCTTCGCGCCGCCTTTCTGGATAACTGGGCAACCCCCGGGGCTGGGCCGGTTGATCGTTACAAATTCGTCAAGATGGCGTGGGATTTATTAGGTTCTGATTTTGCCAGCCGCCACACCCAGTACGAACGCTTCTACGGTGGACCGCCGTTCATCAACGACATGTACAACTACCGTTGTGCGCCGTGGGCCGAGCGCGATGCCTTGGTCGACGAAATCCTGGCCGACATGGCAATCCCGGGTATCCCAGCTAGCGCCGCCGCCGGTTAAGATAAGGACTCGGTCCATCAAATGCGGAAACCGCCCTAGCCATTGGGCATTTTCGTTAGAGGAGTAACCATGCGTTCATTGTCTATTGCGCTCGCCGCGTCGTTTATTTTTTCCGGATCTGCCTTGGCGCTGGATAAATGGTGGCCCTCCAAGTGGGGTGCCGATGACGAACTCGGGGCCTTCAACATGCTCGGCCCAGAACTCACTCTAAAAGCCGCGAAACTGATTAAGACGGGTAAGACCTATCGCTTGGGGATAGAGACCAATAAGCACACCCCGGCTTTCAAACCACGTTCCTTCGACGTGCGGATTTTGATGCCCAATCAGTACGACGGTGAGGCTTATGGTGAGAATAAGTTTGGTTATGCCGACGACATTATCGCCGGATGGATCGGGGTCGGCTCACAGTTAGACGGTTTAGGGCATCCCAACCAAGGCGGGATTTATTACAACGGCAAACGCGCCATAGATTTCGTGCGTGTCGATGGCGTGAAAATGTTCGGTATCGAGAATATTCCGCCGGTGGTGGCCAGGGGGGTTCTGATTGACATGGCCGCCTGTCTAGGCAAAGACATTCTGACCGAAGGCACGGCCTATACGCGCGAGATGATCATCGAGTGCGAACAAGAGCAGGGTCTATCGATTGAAGAAGGCGACGTGGTGCTGTTCAACTCCGGTTGGATGAACGTACTCGACAGCGACCCAAAACGCTTTGGCGAAGTTGAACCGGGGGTAGGCATTAGCGGCGCCGAATACCTGGTCGAGAAGAATGTAATCGCGGTGGGCGCCGATTCTTGGGGCGTCGAGGTCCACCCGCCGGAGGATCCGGACATCGTCTATCACGTGCATCAGATCCTGATGACCTATAACGGCATCTACCTGCTTGAGAACATGGATACCCGCGAACTTGCCAAGGACAAGGCCTATGAGTTTATGTTCGTGTTGGGACCAGCCCGCCTGTCCGGAACCGTACAGTCGATCATCAATCCCATTGCGATTCGCTGAGCTGCGCCTAGCGACTTAGAACGCACGGAGCTATCGGAGCGGTGGTAATTGCTTCGTTCTGCAAAATCGTTGGGAACCTAATCGCGACGGTGCTGAAACTCGCCGTCGGTCTGTGTTTGGCGGCCGGGGTGCTCGTCAACTTCGCCAACGTCATCGCCCGCTATGTGTTTGAAGCCCCCTTTATCTGGGCCGATGAAACACTCGTCTTCCTGATGATCTGGGCGGTGTTTTTAGGTGCTGCCATCGTCACGTGGGAAGGACAACACCTGCGTGTTGATCTGCTAACACGGGTTGCACCGCGCTGGTTGAAAATGGGGCTTGGCGTTATCGAAACCTTTGTATTCGCAGCCGTCTGCGTTTTCATGATCATGCAATCATGGCTCGTCGTGGGACGCTATTTTGCCAACACCCAAGTCAGCATGGCCGCACGGGTGCCAATGGAGATACCGCACGCCGCGCTGCTCGTTGGCTTCACTTGCATGCTGATCCTGGCCTTGCTGCGCCTGCCGCAGGCGTTCGTCAACGGCGATGCGATATCGGGAGCGCCCGAAGCAGAGCTTGAGGTCAGCAACCGATGAGTGTGCGCGCGTGATTTGGGTGATGGCGGCCTTACCATTGCTGTTGCTGGTGATGGGGCAGCCGGTGTTTATCGTTCTACTCGCAAGCGCTGCCTGCGCACTCCTGTGGATGTTACCTATCCCGCCAGTGGCCGCCCATCAGATTCTATTTGGGTCCTTGGATACCTTTGCCTTATTAGCTGTTCCGTTTTTTATTTTTGCTGGCGGCATCATGGGTCAGGGCGGCCTCTCAAAGCGATTGGTCAATTGGGTCCTCGCCTTCGTTGGCAATCTGCGAGGCTCGCTGGCGCTGACCAGCGTCGGTACCTGCACGGTCTTCGGTGCCGTCTCGGGATCGAGTCCTGCCACGGTGGCGGCGATCGGCGGTGTGCTTTACCAACCGTTGCGCGAGGCCGGCTACCCGCGCGGTTTCAGCGGCGGTCTGCTCGCCTCCTCGGGCGCGATCGCTTCTATTATTCCGCCATCAATTGCCATGATTCTCTATGGCTACGCGGCCGACCAATCGGTTTCAGATTTATTTATCGCCGGGATCGTGCCGGGGATTTTGTTAGGTCTCGCGCTAACCCTCTATATCGCGCTTCAGGCGATGCGCTGGCACCTTGAAGAAGGTGGGCGTTTCGCCTGGGCGGTGGTGTGGCGCACCACCATCGATGGCATGTGGGCGCTTGGTATGCCAGCGATCGTCCTTGGGGGGATCTACGGCGGTGTGTTTTCTCCGACCGAAGCCGCAGGCATCGCATGCGCTTACGCGATCTTCGTCACCATGGGCGTCTATCGCGAGTTGAATTGGAAAGGTCTATGGCAAGTTGCCATCCAGAGCACTCAACTCACCGCACAAATTATGGTGATCGTCGCCGCCGCTGGATTATTTTCTTACATCCTCACCGTTCAAGGTGTGCCGCAATCTTTAACCCGTACAATCGGCGGGCTAGAGCTTTCGCCCTGGGTGTTGCTGTTGTTGCTCAATGTGGTGTTAGTAATGGTCGGCTGTCTGCTCGATCCCGCATCCGCGATATTGGTGCTCACGCCACTGCTATTACCGTTGATCACCGCAGCCGGTATCGACCCCATTCATTTCGGCATCATCATGACCGTGAATCTGTCGATCGGCATGTTCACGCCGCCGTTCGGCTTGAACTTATTTATCTCCCAAGCCCTTTTCGATATTGATTTAATCGAGCTTTATCGCGGCGTCTTGCCGTTTATTGTTATCAGCCTCGCGGTACTGGGTCTTATTACCTATTTGCCGCTACTGTCACTCGCCCTGCTCCGTTAAGTCAGTTAAGGTAGCGCGCTTCCATTTCTGGTTGTCGAGGATAGTTGTATGCGGCCCCGTCTGGCATTACTGTTGACGTTATCTCTCACCGCCATGGTGTTGGGTGGCAATGCGCGCGCCGCGGATGTCGTTATGAAGCTTGGCAGCATCACCATCAACGATATTCAACATGCCTTTTGCGACAAGCTCGAAGCCGAGCTTGAGCAGCGCTCGGGTGGTCGTATCGATGTCCAGGTGTTTCCAGCCGGGCAATTGGGTTCGATTCAACGACAAATCGAAGGCCTGCAATTTGGTACCCAGGAAGCATTCGTCTCGCCGCCCGGATTTTTCACCGGGATTGCTCCCGAGCTGCAGGTGGCCGATGCGCCGGGGTTGTTTCGGAATATGGACGATGCCCACCGCATCGTCACCCATCCATTGTTTCGTGAACCGTTTCTCCGCGCGCCGGAGGGCGCCGGGATCGTCGGCGCCGGGATTTTTATTCACGGCCCGCACGTCATCGCGACCGTGCCCGCGGTAAGGAGCCTTGCGGATTTACGCGGTAAGAAGATCCGTGTTTTGGCATCGGAACTCGAATCCGCCCTGGCCGCGCGCCTTGGCATGACCGGCGTGCCAATGGGTTTTGGTGAGGTCTTACCCGCATTGCAACAGGGCACCATTGATGGCGTGCGGACCAACATGGGTGTCATGACCGGGATGAAGTTCTACGACACCACCAAGCATGTGGTGTTGACCCACGCGGGCATGATTGCGGTCGGGGTTTGGTATTCGAAGTTCTGGCTGGACGCGCTGCCCGCGGATCTGCGTGAACTCGTTGTCAGCACAACCGCGGCTCTGGAAGGCTGGGCGACCGAAGAAGCGAAGAAGCGCGAGGCTGCGGCGCTCGAAATCTGGCGCGATCACGGCGTGAATTTTGTCGAGCTGCCGCTCCCCGAGCAAGCCGCAATGTTTGACCAACTGCGCCCCTTGGGCGATCAGTACTTGGGCAAAGGTGGCGCCACCAAGCAAATGTACGAGGCCTTGAAAGCAGCCGCCTCGGCGAGCCGCACCGACGGCTAAACGCTAAAACAAGCCGCCAGGATCTCCTCGCCTTGCGCAATCGTCGCGGCCCGCGCATTCGGTGAGGCAATCAAGGTATCGCGATTCGGTTCGGCCTCGGTGTAACCCTCCCCATATAAACCCTTACCCGCTTCCATCGCTAATTCTGGCAACCGCTCTTGCGGCACGTTATCAGCCGTGAAGGTGAGTTGGAAACCAATCTCCTCATAGAAACCAAGCGCCGCTTCATAGGCTGCTGTCGCCACTTGTGCCGGACTTTTAATTGAATCGACACTCGCCCCAAGCGCTTGGGCTAGCGCCCGCAAACGTGTCGGTTCGACCTCCGCGTTGAAACGCATGACCCGCGGCGCCAGTGTGCCGACACCGATCGGATGGAGCAGATCGAGATTCGCCTCGAGCGCGAGCGACAAGCAATGCGCTAAACCCAGACGCGCATTACCGCACGACATGTTTGCCATCGACGAAGCGAGTAAGTGATCGGCCATTGCCTGTGGCTCACGATCAAAGATTGAAGTCCGCGCAACGCGGCGCAGCTCACCGGCGGCGCGGACCGCAAGTCCCGCCGTTAAGGCGGTGGTGGAATGATTGAACAGACTGTCGATACAGTGCGAGAGCGCGTCCACGGTTGCCTGCGCACCGACGGTTGGCGGCAGGCTTGAGATGGCGATGGGATCAAGGATCGCGACATCGGGGAAAGCCAAGGGGCCACCGCCAACGAACTTGCGGTGGTTGACCTCATCTTTAACCAGGGTCATTTGCGACACTTCAGAACCGGAACCGGCCGTGGTTGGCACCATAATTTGCGGTAAGGCTTTGTTCGTCATACCACCAAGACCAGCGAACTCGCTAAAAGGCCGCCCCTCATGCGTGGCGCAAATAGCCATCGCCTTGCCCGCGCACATGACCGAGCCCCCACCCACGCAGATAAGTCCGTCAAGCCGCTCTTGTAAAATTCGTGAGGTCTGCTCGCTGACTTGACGCAAGCGTGCGTCGACTTCGCACTCATCAAACATCGCGATAGGGATATTCGCTTGCTCAAGCAGCGCGAGGGAACGTTCGACCACCGGTGTATTTTTGATGACCGGATCGGTGACGAACAACGGGCGTCGCATACCGAGTTCATGCGCCCATTGGGCGAGATCATCAAGGCTATCGATGCCATGAACGAGACGGGTCGGCATCTTGAAAGTAAGGGCGGGCATGGCTTCGCTCTGAGTCGCTTGGGAGCCCTAGCTTGGCATGACGACATCACGGCTTTCAACTTGACGCACAGCAGGCCGATTTGCGATTCTCGCCTGCCCCAACACCGAGGCAAAGCCGCGCACTGTTGCGGCGTCGCTTGCTATGGAACTCATTGAAACCCGCAACTTGACGATCGTCGATGACATCCACGAAACCGATGGCACGCGAGCATCGCCGCCGTTGCGTAAGGTCGCTGTGGTAAGCGTGTTGAAAAACCCGTTCGCCGGCAAACCGGCGAGCGACATGCAGCCCCTGATCGAGGCGAGCCCGGCACTCGGCACGGCGCTTGGCACGCGGATTTTGTCCGCGCTAGACGGCCGCGATGCGCAGAGTTATGGCAAAGCCGGTATTGTCGGCATCAATGGCTTTCAAGAACATGCCAACGCACTCCTCACCACGGTGTTCGCCAATCCGATCCGTGATGCGATTGGGGATGCACAAGCGTGGATTTCTTCGTTTACCAAAGTTGCGGCGCCGGGCGAGTCGATCGATGTGCCGATGAACCACAAAGGCGACGTTTTTGTGCGTTCGCATTACGATGGTATGAGCTTAGCGGTGCCCGGGGGGCCACTAGCCGACGAAATCGCCATTATTTTTTGTGTCGCCACAGGCGGTAGGATCAATGCTCGCGTTGGTGGCTTAACCCATAAGGAAGTCGTTGCGCGCTCTTGAACAGACGAGCCGGTGAATTCAATGAAAGTAGCAATCGTTAATATCGACACCATCATTACAGGTGATCTGCAAAATCCCATCGTGGCTGGCGATTCAGTGCTGTGTGAACACGGGCTCATCACGCAGGTAGGTACCGTAAGCGCCGCCGATGTAGAAGCAGCGGATGTCGTCATCGATGCGGAAGGGACGATGCTGTCGCCGGGGCTGATCGATTCGCAAGTACACATAACTTTTGGGGACTACACGCCGCGGCAAAAAACGGTCGGTTATTTGGAGAGTTACCTCCACGGTGGCGTGACGACATCAATCTCAGCCTCGGAGGTGCATGTTCCGGGGCGCCCTAAGGACCCGGCCGGGGTCAAAGCGCTCGCCGTCGCGGCCATGAAATGTTTCGAGCATTACCGCCCGGGCGGTATGCGCGTTTACGGCGGCGCGGTCATCTTGGAGCCGGGTCTGACCAAAGAAGATTTTGTCGAACTGGCCGCTGCCGGCGTATGGCTCGCCAAAGCCGGGTTCGGTGCCTTTGATAGTCCCTTTGATTACGCCCCGCTGACCAAAGCAGCAAGGGAAGCCGGGCTTATCACTTTAGTGCATACCGGTGGCGCCTCCATTCCAGGATCGTCGGGGATCTGGGCCGAGCATGTATTAGCGATGGACCCCCACGTTTCGTTTCACGTCAACGGTGGACCGGTGGCGATCCCCGAAGAAGGCTTTGCCCGCCTGATTAATGAGTCGGAAGTCGCCATGCAGTTATGTACGGCCGGCAATCTGCGCACGGCGCTGTTGATCGCTGACATGATGACAAAAGCCGATAAGCTTGATCGTCTTCTAATTGCGACCGACACGCCGACCGGTAGCGGCATCATGCCGCTTGGCCTGCTCTATACCATCAGCCATTTGGTATCGCTTGGCGGCATGGACCCAGCCATCGCCATCGCTGCCGCAGCCGGCAACAACGCGCGCGTGTATGGTCTTAATACCGGGATCGTGGAGCCAGGAAGAACAGCAGACCTGCTGCTGCTTGATGCCTGTGTTGGCGGCTCTCAACCCGATGCTCTATCGGCATTAAAGAACGGGGATATCACGGCAGTTTGTGCGGTGGTAACCGAAGGCGTTCCCCGCTTTGTCGGGCGCAGTCGCAACACCCCCGCGGGTACCCGCGTGGTGCGCGTGGCGCGCAGTTCCGTGGTTAACGACTTCGGCGGCGGCGGACACTAAGCATGAGTATCGGTGCGGTCTTATTTTCCGACATGACGCCTGAGGCGTCGTGGCAAGATGAATTCAATGCTTGGTACGACGAGGAGCATATTCCGCTGCGCATGAAAGTTCAGGGATTCATCGGCGCCCAACGCTACAAGCACACCGAAAAACCCGGCTACCTTGCAATCTACGATATGACGAGCGCGGATGTTCTTAAGAGCGATGCGTACACCGCCGTGAAGAGTAATCCGAGCGGATTAACCACCCGCATGTTGGCCGAAGTCAGCGGCTTCACGCGTTATATAGGGTCACTTTTGAGTTGGCAACTCAGCGCCGATGCCGATCAACAACGTTTATTGGATGCCCGCTATGCCTACGCCGTGATGTTTACCGTGCCGGCGGATCGAGCCGCGGAATTCAACGATTGGTATTGCCAAGAACACGTCCCAATGTTGCTTGAATGTTCGAGTTGGCTTGGTTGCCGTCGTTACCTGATCGATGACGGCGAACCTGAACCTTTCACCCATTTAGCCATCCACCATCTAAGCTCGCTTGACGCACTAGACAGTCCGGAGCGCGCCGCGGCTCGCACCACACCCTGGCGCGATAAGCTGGCACAAGAATCGTGGTTCAAAGGCACCTACGCAGTGTATGAAAAATGCGGTGAGCGCTTCTTAGCTGAGACCAACCAATGATCGATGCAACGCAGTTCTACATCAATGGCGAATGGGTCGCACCGCTGCAAGCGCGCCCCTTCGAAGTCATCAACCCGGCCACCGAGGAGGTTGCCGGACGCATCAGCTTAGGCACCAAGGCCGATGTCGATCGCGCAGTGCTTGCGGCTCGCGCCAGGTTCGCCGAATTCTCGCAAACCAGCTTGGCAGAACGCATCGATCTGTTCGCCGCGATCATCACCGCTTACCAAAAGCGCGAAGACGATCTCGCCGAAGCGGTGATGATAGAAATGGGCTCACCGTTGTGGTTTGCCAAGGCTGTTCAGTTCGACACACCACTACTGCATTTCAAACATATGCGCGAAGTGCTGTCCGACTACGATCCCTCGCGCATGATGAACACCACCCGCGTGGTTCGTGAAGCAATTGGCGTGTGTGGGTTCATTACGCCGTGGAACTGGCCGCTTAATCAAATCGTCTCGAAGTTGGCGGGCGCGCTAGGCGCAGGCTGTACGGTCGTTGTTAAACCGAGCGAAATCGCGCCACTGAGTCCGGTGATCCTCGCTGAGGTGTTGCACGATGCGGGCGTGCCGCCCGGTGTGTTCAATTTGGTGAACGGTTTGGGGCCCGAGGTTGGCGAGGCTATCTCCAGCCACCCCGACATTGACATGGTCTCGTTTACCGGCTCAACGCGAGCTGGCGTGCTGGTCGCTAAATCGGCCGCGGATAGCGTTAAAAAGGTTCACCAGGAACTGGGTGGCAAGTCGGCTAACATCATCGTGCCGGGCACCGATCTCGAAGCAGTGATCCCAGCGGATGTGATGCGCGCGTATACCAATTCCGGGCAATCATGCCAGGCGCCCACCCGCATGCTGGTCCACAAAAGCGAGCGCGAGAAGGTTTACGAAATAGCGAAGCGCACGGCCGAGGGTGTTGTGCTCGGCGATCCCCGGCTCGACGATAGCCGTTTAGGTCCGTTGGCCAGCGAAGTGCAATTTGAGCGCGTGCAAGGATTCATTCGCGCCGGCATCGAAGAAGGCGCAAAACTCGTCGCGGGAGGTGAGGGCAGGCCGCCGGGAATCGAGCGCGGGTACTTCGCGCGGCCCACAGTATTCGGTGACGTGCAAGGCGACATGACGATTGCCCAGCAAGAAATCTTCGGGCCGGTGTTAGCGATCCAAGTCTATGATGACGAGGATCATGCCATCGAACTCGCCAACGGCACCGACTACGGTTTGGCGGGCTACGTGCGGGCGCCCGATCTGGAAACCGCGCGCGCCGTTGGCGCGCGAATTCGGGCTGGACGCATCTATCTTAACGGCGCGCCGCGTAACCATCCGCAAGATGTGGAAGCGCCTTTTGGCGGCTATAAACAATCCGGCAACGGACGGGAAGCTGGCCTTTTTGGCTTGGAAGAATTTCTCGAGATCAAGGCGCTGATTGGCTACGAGGAAGCTTGAGTGCCGCTCGATACAGCCGCGCCCTAATGGAGGTGTCGCGCCACGTTCAATTGATTCGGCGTGAGCTTTCCCGCGCTCACTTGCGCGGCGGCGCCCGGCAGAACGCCTGAGTCATCATGATCACACACCGCCATGCGCTCGAAGCAGGCAGTCAACTGCATTGGTACACCATTCACGACATTTTGGGCCACGGTGGCTTTGGCATCACCTATCTGGCGCGCGATCCTAATCTCGACCAACCGGTGGCAATCAAGGAGTATCTGCCGGCCGAGTTGACCATCCGCGATCCAGACAACTCATTGCGGCCAATTTCTGAAGACGCCACCGGTGATTACGAGTGGGGTTTGGAGCGATTCATCGACGAGGCGCGCACGCTCGCCAAGTACGAACACCCCAACATCGTGCGTGTACAAGCGGTCTTTGAAATGAATCAAACCGCCTACATGGTGATGCGTTACGAGGAGGGAAAATCACTGGCGCAAATGCTGCCCCCCGGCGCAACGATGGATGAAATCTGGCTGCGCAACCTGATTTTTCCGATTATCGACGGCTTGGCGCAAGTGCACGAAAGCGGGTTTATTCATCGCGATATCAAGCCCGGAAATATCTATATTCGAGACGATCAAACGCCGGTGTTGTTGGACTTTGGCTCGGCGCGCCGTACCTCCGGCGACACGGTGCGCACGCTAACCACCCTGATCTCGCCTGGCTTCGCACCCTTCGAACAGTACTACGCGAAAAGCGATCGCCAAGGACCTTGGACCGATATCTACGCACTCGGCGCTACCCTCTATCGCGCGTTAAGCGGCGAAATGCCCGCCGACGCGATGGCACGTAGTGAAGCTTTATTAACTGGCGGCGTAGACCCCTATGTCTCAATCAAGGAAACCGCCAAGTCCCAGTGCAGCGCGGAATTCTTGGAAGCGATTGACCATGCGCTCGCCTTTCGTGAAACCGAACGCCCCCAGACGCTTGAGCACTGGGCCAGTGAACTGCGCGGTGAGCTATCCGCTGAGGTTGCAACCAAAGTAGCGAACGCCAAAACCGAGGTTGCGCCGCCGAGAGGTACGCCAAATGACGCGGGCCCGGTGGAGAAAACAAAAAGACGACGGATCTTCAATCGCCGCAACTTAATTATCGCGGCGATACTTCTTTTGTTCTTGGTACTCACCTCGAAAGAGGACACACCAGCACCGCGACCCGCCGAAGACGCTGCTCTCGATGGTCCCGGGGCACCTGCAGAAATCGCCGAGCCAACCGTTTCGACGAATGCCGATGGGGCCACGGAAAATGAGCCCGAGAAGGCGGAACCAAGCATCACCAATGAACCCCGCACCGATGAACCGCTCGCCGCTCCAGTGCCACCGCCTGCCCGTACGGATACGGATCTCGACAGACTGCTAGCCGGCGCACAGAGCGATCTCAGTGCCGGAAGGATCGAGGAGGCCGTTAACAAATGGTCTCAAGTAAGACGCGTCGACCCTGGCAACGAAGAAGCCAAGGCCGGCTTAAAGACGCTTTCCGACTTCTTCAAGGCCAAGGCACAGCGTGCTTACAGACAGGGGAAACGACGGGAAGCCACGCGCTTTTTTGAGAACGCGACCAAGCTCGCGCAGGACCCAGCGCAGAAACAGGCGCTCGAAGCGCTTGCCCGCCGGCTCCAAAGTCGCTGAGATTATTGTTTGTGCAAAACTTATTTGTACGCAGCGTGCGCTTTGCCGCCACGAAGCTGTGCAAGAATCGCTTCCTTATCGGCATCAAGCACCTCGTAGCGCGTCCAGTTGATTTCGTTCCAACGCTCTTGCTCGGCTAATTTAGCGGCATTGCGCTTGATCGCTGCCATCTCTTGATAAATGGCGCCAATTTTTAGCAACTGAGCGCTTTCGCCGTCTCCAGCGTACGCTGCTTTCTCGATCATCATTTTCGCCTGCTCATCGTATTGGACAGCGGCTTGGCGAAAACCATGACCATCGTCTGCAGCCACCGTGTTGATCGAAAACACCAAAAGACCTAAGACTGATAATTGCTTAAAACTCATCGTTGACTGCTCCAGCCCGCCACGGCGAACGTGTAGTGCTCGCCAGGCGTATTTCCTTGAAATCGTGAATAGATATTAGGTAGAGATATCGGCTTCGATCGGACTTAGCTCACAAACTGGGCGTAAAATACGCATCATTACCGTGCCGAGAGCTATCCACCATACAGCCCGCTACCGCCCGATTCGCACTCAATGTGCTCGTCGACGAAGACAATCGAGTGCTCCTTTTAAGGCGGCACCCAAACGCCAAACTTGGGGGAGACTTATGGGGCCTGCCGGCCGGAAAAATTGAACCCGGCGAAAGCCCCGATGAGGCCGCCGATCGCGAGCGTTGCGAGGAAATTGGCGACCGGCACGAGGTTACTCTCGCTCGTTATGTCGGGCCTTTTCGCGATACCTACTATGGCGGTCAATACGAGATTCATCTATTTCATTTTCAATGGCACAGCGGTCAGGTAACCCTTAATGACGAGCACACTGCCTTCGCCTGGGTTGGCAGAGAATCCTGGCGTGAGTACGCCGTGATGGACGGCCTCGATGAAGATCTCGCGATCCTCGGTATCTGGCCACGCGAATTCCTGCGCGACGAAAAAATCCCAGACTATTTGAAGTAATGAACGTCGACCTGCATTTCGAGCAATGGGGCGAAGGACCGCCAGTGTTGTTCCTCCACGGCCTGTTTGGCTCGGGGCGCAATTGGCAAACGATCGCAAAACAGATCGCTAAAGACTTCACCGTATATGCCCTTGATGCACGTAACCACGGCCGCTCCCCCCACCACCCCAGCATGACCTATGACGACATGGTTGCCGATGTTCTCAGCTTCGCTGATCGGCACCACCTAGATCGCTTCACGCTCGTCGGCCACAGCATGGGCGGCAAGGCGGCGATGACGTTAGCGATGAAAAACGCAGAGCGGCTTCTACGCCTGGTGATTGTCGATATCGCACCGGTCTCCTACCCAGACCGATTCGTCGAAATGATCGACGCGATGCTGGCGCTGGACCTCGGCGCGATAGAGCGCCGCAAGCAGGCCGAGCAGGCTTTGACCGCGGCGATCCCGGAAGTGGCGACGCGGCTGTTCATTCTGCAGAATCTCGTATTCAGAGACGGGACGCCAAGCTGGCGTTTCAACCTGCCGGACTTGAGAGACCAAATGCCGCATATTTTGGGTCCGCTGCCCGTCGATGAGGCCGCTCATTTCGATGGCCCGACGCATTTCATTCGCGGCGAGCTCTCCGATCGAATTAAGCCGGAGCACCAACCCTTGCTCGCGCAGTGGTTCCCCAATCACACCATGCAGAGCGTGAGCGGCGGCGGCCACTGGCCTCACGCCGAAGCACCACAGGCCTTCCTTGAAATCTTCATCGAGGCACTAAAGGGTTAGCGAGCGCTCGTCGATTGCGGCCTCACCACTTACAATTCGCAGCTCGCGCAAGATCTACTCCCTGGAAACACCATGTCTAAAGCAAATATCAACAAAGTCGTACTGGCATATTCGGGAGGATTGGATACCTCGGTGATCTTGAAATGGCTGCAAGAAGAATACGATTGCGATGTCGTCACCTTCACGGCGGACATTGGCCAGGGCGAAGAAGTGGAGCCTGCGCGCTCCAAAGCGCAGGCGATGGGGGTCGAAGAGATCTATATCGAAGATCTGTGCGATGAGTTTGTGGCCGACTTTGTGTACCCGATGTTTCGCGCCAACGCCATTTACGAAGGCGAATACCTGCTCGGCACCTCGATTGCACGCCCCTTGATCGCCAAGCGCTTGGTTGAGATTGCGAACGAGACCAACGCCGATGCGATCTCCCACGGCGCAACCGGTAAAGGTAATGACCAGGTCCGCTTCGAGCTTGGCGCCTACGCGCTTAACCCCGGAATCAAGGTGATCGCACCCTGGCGAGAATGGGACTTGAACTCACGCGAACGTTTGCTCGCCTATGCCGATGAGCGACAGATCCCCATCGAATTCCAAGCCGGTAAGAAATCCCCCTACTCGATGGACGCGAATTTGCTGCACATCTCCTATGAAGGGGGGATCTTGGAAGATCCTTGGGCCACCGCCGAAGATGACATGTGGCGCTGGACCGTGTCACCGGAAGCGGCACCGGATCAACCTTTGATCATCGAACTTGATTACAAATGCGGCGACGTCGTCGCCATCGATGGCAACGCCATGACGCCCGCGCAGGTCCTAGCGTATCTGAATACGATAGGCGGCGAACACGGCGTGGGCCGCCTGGACATTGTCGAAAATCGCTACGTCGGCATGAAATCGCGGGGCTGCTACGAAACGCCTGGCGGCAGCATCTTGCTGAAAGCGCACCGCGCTATTGAATCCCTAACGCTCGATCGTGAAGTCGCGCATCTCAAAGATGAGCTGATGCCCCGCTATGCCTCGTTGATCTATAACGGTTACTGGTGGAGCCCCGAGCGCGAGATGATGCAAAAGATGATCGACGCGTCACAAGAGCACGTGAACGGCAAAGTCCGCGTGAAGCTTTATAGGGGCAACGTCATCGTCGAAGGTAGGCGTTCGAGCACTGATAGCCTATTCGACGCTAACCTCGCGACCTTCGAAGACGATGAAGGCGCTTATAACCAGGGTGATGCGGAAGGGTTTATCAAGCTGAATGCCTTAAGGCTGCGGGTTGGAAGCAAACGCTGACCGGCGGCGGCGCGACGCCGGGCTCCGCCAGCGGTAATTGTTGTTTCAGCACTGGCGCCGGCAGTTCAACGGCTACCGCAGATCCCGAGCCTTAGGTGGTAGCGCCGTTTCCTTTGCGCTTGGCGTAACTGGCGCTCAGTCAATCATCGTTCCCACGTTGGCGCGGATCTTTGAGTCAAGCGGGCGCACCTGCTTTAGTCGTGTGGCCAATATTTTGCGATCGACCAAATCACGGTCCAGAAGCGCACGACAAAACTCACTATCCTTAGGTCGGCAAGCGACTGCTTTGGAAATCCACAGATCGTGCAGCTCAAGGCACCACGCAGTCACCCCCTTCGTCTCCGGGGTATCAAAAGGAACCAGTCGTTTTCGCCAACCACTCGGAAGAATTGCGGTTTGCGGCGTTACCCCTTGCGCGTAGTAGCCAAACGTTTCCTGGAAGCTCGATAACTCGCCGATCGAACCGTCAATAAGATCGGCCTTTGTACCGTCTTTGTCATACAAAGCGGAAATATCTGCCTCGATGGAACGCTCCGCCTCCGCGAACAAATGATCAAGCGAGCCGTGAACAGCCTGACTACCAATCACCAGGACATCATCGCTCCCCAGAATCGATCCTGCTGCGCGGACCGTATGCGCAAATTCCTTGCGTTTCATCGCCGCGCTCGAAAATCTCGAATGATCTCGGCGCGCCGCGCCGCGCTCAAGACACCACCGAACGGCGATACTTGGCGCATATCGCGGGCAAATAGACCGAGGTCAAGCATTCGTGCAAAAAGTTCTTCTTGCGGCAATTTCAGCCAAGCTTGCCATTGATCAAGGCAGCGCGAGGCGTGAGGGTGTTGTGAGCGTAAAGACCGCAATTGTTGGCGAGCTTTAAGCAAAACCTCCTCGGGACGCTTGATGATTTCTTGAACGATTGCCCGATGCAGAGCAAGGCTCCGCCGATCTTCCCGTGTCATTTGCGGCACAGACTCAACCACCAACTCCCGATCACAGGCCGCAGCCATTTTCTCAAGCGTTTTCATGTTGGGCGTCTTCCGTCCAGTTTCGTAAGCGGCAATTGTCGCTTGCGAGGTGCCAACGATTTCAGCAAAAGCCGCCTGCGTCAATCTAAGCTCGGTGCGCAATCTATTAACTATCA
>JBCCEV010000060.1:0-22884 GCA_039030125.1 Pseudomonadota bacterium
GTCGTCGCGCATGCGCTTGGCGTAGGTCTTGAGATCACGCTCGCTAAACGGTCCCGACAACACCAATCGAGAAACGGTTTCTTAGCGAATAACGCGATGAATATCGGGCTCTTCGGCATCTTCGGGAAACGTTCGAATCTGCGACACCGCAGATTCCACCGACGACAAGGCTTCTTGCATGTTGAAGCCGGCAAGAAACTCGACGCGCACCGAACCAATGCCCTCGTAAGAGGCCGCGGTTACTTTCTTCACGCCATCAAGGAAACGGACTTCCGGCTCGATCGCCTGGACGATGTTGGCATCGACGTCGGCCGCCGATGCTCCCGGCCAGTCGACGTACACGGTGACAACATCGATGCCGAAGTCGGGGAAAAACTGCCGATTAATTTGGGTTAATGCAAAAAAGCCCGCCACAAACATTAGGATCAACAATAAGTTCGCGGCCGTGGGATGGCGGGCAAACAGTGCAATCAGTCCGGTTTGCGGCGTCGGCGACATAGGCTAATTCAGCGTTTTGCAACAAGTCTCAATATCGGACAACATGGTTTTTCCTACGCACGGCACGCAACTACGGATCCCGCACGTCCGTCGTATCCGGCCATTGTCTCCCAAGATGGAGTCACGACCCAACTTTGCGGGAAATCGAGGGAGTCCATAGGTGACCGATAAAAACCAGGCCAACGACGCCCCTGAGATCACGATCGTCAGGCCCCAAGAAGTTTCTAGTGAGTGGCTCACAAAAGTTTTGCGCGCGAATGGGATCGAGGTCGTGGTTGACGCTTTCGAGATGAGCGCCGTGGGTACCGGACAGCTCGGCGAAACTCGGCGCTTCGCCCTGACCTACCGCGGACCAGCGCCTGCGGAGGCACCTAAAACGGTGGTTGGGAAATTTCCCTCTGACAACGATGTTGCCTGCAAAACCGGCAAAGACATGGGGTTTTACCGCGCTGAAGTCATGTTTTATCGGGAAGCAGCGGCGCGCGCGAAGATCCGTACCCCGCGGGTTTATTTCGCTCGAATGGATGAACAAAGCGGCGAGTTCACTTTGCTCTTTGAAGACCTCGCGCCCGCCACCCAGGGCGACCAAATGAGCGGTATGGCGATCACCGATGCCCGCGATGCACTGTCAGAGGCGGCCAAGCTCCACGCAGCGTTTTGGAACGACGAAGAAGTGATGAACCAACCGTGGATGTACGTGCCACCGGGTGCTCAAGGTTTCTACACCACCGAGCTGGTTGAATCATCCTGGCAACATTTCGAAAAAACCTACGCGCATCGAATGGACCCGGAGGTGATTAAGGTGTGCGACAAGTTCGTGCGCCACCATGCCGCGTGGAACGCACCGCGCGCCGCGCCCAAGTGCTATTCGCATAATGATTTTCGCGCCGACAACATGTTGTTCGGGGACGGTCGGGTCGCCGTCGTTGATTGGCAAACAAGCAATTTTCTTGGCACCGGCATGGACATCGCCTACTTCCTCGGCGGCGCGTTCAAGCGTGAGACTCGCCAAGCACATGAGCAACAATTGCTCCGCCATTATTACGACGAACTGGTTCACAATGGCGTCAACGACTATCCGTTCGAACAGATGATGGATGACTATCGGCACTATTCCTTCGCGGTACTGGTCGTCGCCATTGCCGCAACCGTGATTGTGAAACAGACCGAACGCGGCGACCGGTTGTTCATGCACATGGTGAACGGCGGTGCGTATCAGGCCCTCGACAACGACGCTTTGGATTTGCTGCCGACATAGAGCACGACGATGAAATTATTAAAGCCGCATCTCGATTTAGGCCTGTTCACCAACGATATCGCCGCGCACAGCAATTTTTGGGGGCAAGTGGTTGGCTTGCGTCTCGACCATGAACTTCCGGTCAAACGCGGCTGGGTGCAACATCGCTATGACGCCCACGACTCGGTGATTAAGGTCAACGTCCGCGACGAAACCTTGGTGGAGCTGCCACCAAGCGGCTACGCGGGTCTCACCATTGCGCGCGATAGCAAGCAAGCCTGGGAAGGTACTCATCCCGGCGGCGGGTTTGTGCGAATTGTTCCCAATGGCACCGATGGGGTCATTGGCATTGGGATCACAATCACCACATCGGGTATCGCACGCCTGCGTGATTTCTATATCGAAGTGATGGAGTTCGAGCCACTGCCCGGAAATCGCGCCCGCTGCGGAGACACGATCCTTTTTTTCGAACAGGGTCCAAGCGCCGCCCACACGGAAGATTTCGCAGGGCCAAACTATCGTTACACCACCTTGCAGATAGAAGACTGCGACGCCATCTGCGATCTTGTCGTATCTCGAGGAGGCAGCCTCAAACAAGCCCCGCAAACGCTTGGCGACGTAGCGCGTTACGCAATGGTGAGCGACCCCGATGGCAATTGGATCGAGATATCGGCGCGCGCCTCGCTAGGCGGCAAGCTGACGCCCCCCTAAGAGCGACAACACCAGCGTGACTATCGAATATCAAAAACGACCCGTAATAAAACCCGAAACACCGATAAACAGTAATAACAGCACGACAAAGCCCACCACGACCGCTGCGGTAAACAACAACGCTTCGCGCGGAGAAATATCGTCGTTGGAAATCTTATCGATTTCCTTGCGCAGCTCGTGATCCGCCTGACTCCTCAGCGCGCGATTGATCCGCACGGCGAAGTAGCGCCGAACATCATCCGGCAGTGGTTTGTCCTGATGAGTCACCGAGAGACTGCGCGCACCCAAATTCAGCGAGCGCGATGCGCACCCTTCTCGCGAGTGGCACCCCACTCTTGCTCATAGGCTTGTAAGTCCAAACCGGCAATCGGGTCTTCGCCCTTTAGAAAAAGCGCCAAGTAAGCCAGATCGTCGAAACCCCAAAACACCTCATCGTCAACCAACACGGTTGGCACGCCGAAGCCACCGCGCGCGAGGCATTCATCCGTTAAGTCCTTAACTCGTGCCTTCACTTGATCATCGTCGACCCGCGCAAACAGGTCACTCGGATCGAAACCACCACTGAGTAGATATGCCGTCAGCGCCCCCGGGTCATTGGGATCGACACGATCAACCCAGACCGCTTTAAGCAGCAGTCCAACCATTTCGTTACGTCGGCCTATGTCCTGCTCTGCCGCCGTCACGCGCAGCAATAGCAGTGGATTGAAGGGATGACGGACCGGGGCGCGGAGTTCAACACCTAACAACGCGGCCTTGCGCAAGTTGTTGCGATTCATCCAGTGCAACTTCGATGGGATCTCCGCTGGCCCAAGCTGGCCGGAAGCTTTTAAAAAACCCGCGAACAACACGGGTTTGGTGACCAGCTCGCGGCCACTACCGCGCACCAATGCGGGCATTTTCTGCCACATCAAATAGGCGTTGTGCGAGAGGTAATCGAAATAAAAATCCAGGTTCGCAGCCGCCATTATTCGCGTCTCAAAAACAACACGCCCATCATTTTAGCGCGCTGCTCGACGGCTGGGGCGCAGTCAATCTACTTGGTGGTGATGACACCGTTCGCCTGGCGAAATCGCGTCCCTGGCGGTGCGTCTTCGAGGATCTCGGTGGCATAAACCCGGCCGATCTGCTCGACGCTGACCCCTTGCTCGCTCGCCCGTTGTTGATAAATGTTGCGGCGCTTCCCATTGATCGCATTCGCGCTTGCTTGAGCGCTGGCGTCCAACGCCTCGACATAGCCATCGAAGCGTTCGCCGAGCGCACCGCTCTGTCTAAGCTCGTCCAGCGATTGGGCCAGCGCGGACGTTGCCGCGAGCAAAAGCAGCAAACAGAACGGGACAGGCTTGATAGAAATTTTCATCACTAAAAGATCTCTGGGTTCGCATCGATATCTTTGGCGGCCTGCTCCTCAACTTTGAGTCGCACGTCGGCATCGAGCTTAATATTGAGATTGATGGTTATCGGTTCGCGGGGAGCCTCAACTTTAACCGTTGGGGCGCAGCCCCCGCAGATCGCAACCAGAAGTAAGCTAAATATTCGCAAACGATCATCCATATGACTATGGGACTAAGATGTCATCGGTTAGTTCGCCCACCAGTTTGCCACAGACTAGCGTTTGCCAAGAAACAGCTGGATTAGATCAGAGGAAGCGCCGCGAACGCGCTCGAAGACGCCCATCAAGCTTTTCGCGTTGCTCTGTAAATTAATATTGAGCTGGTAAGGCTGTAACGCGTCGACCTCTTCGTTCCGGCCCGATAGGAGAAGAAGCATGCTTAGCTGCCCGTCACGATCTAAATTGAATTTGAGCTTAAGATGGTCATAGGAAAAGTTTTTCAATAACTCCAAGACCAGATCGACCTCACTAACCCTGCCACCAAGAGTCTCGGAGAGGGTTTTGGAATCAATCGCCAAGGTCCCCGGTTTTGTGGCCTCCAGCCAAGCGTTCTCGATTTGCACACCGTGCTCCGCAAAGGAAATCGGGATCTCCCCAGATAAGCGACCATCGCCGCCGACTCCAGGCAGATCGGCCAACGCAAAAAATTCAGCAAGCTCCACGTCTTGCAGATAGAGCTCGAGATCCTGGCTGTGCTGCTCGCTGGCCGACAACGGCAAATCATCTGCGGTGATCCGGAGCTGGCCACTCAACACCGCCGCCGAGCCCGCCAGGGAAGCGCGGCCCATGTTGCTGGTATTGATTCGATAGCTTAGCGAAACATTTTTTAGGACCAGACCGAGATCGACGAGTTGGGCCTCGATTTCCCCGGCAACCACCAAACTCTGGCGTGGCGCGGGAGATTCGGCCCACACACCTAGTGAAACCGCCAGTAGCAGCAGTGCTCCGCATTTTTGTGGACAAAGCATTGCTGTTCTAAATGTAAATGATTATCATTTGCAAATGAGCCTTAGAGCGCCTCGCGACGAAGAATGCGTTATCCGCCGACTCCTGCATGAGCAATGCGACCCCAACGACATTCCTATCGAAAGATTACGCAGTGCGGCCGGCCGGCTCATCGAACTCTATCGGACCAATCCCTACGCTGATCTGGCGATCATCGTCCTACGTGTGCTCAACGCGTTGGAGATGCACGAACACGCCAACTCTACCGCAAAGGCTTAGCTGAGCACCTCTAAAGCGAAGGCGATTTTCGCGTTTGTTCGCGAGTTCGCCCCCGCCGCAACCGGCCGCTGCGCGCAGGCTCTATAATCGTGCCGCGGGTCGTCCAGCTCTTGGCCTCCCCGACTCTATTACGATGAACGATAACGAATTGCGAAACGCGCTGCGTCCGGGCCACAAGCTGCTGTGGTTCGAAATTCAGGACGTGTTGGGTCAAGGCGGTTTCGGCATCACCTACCGCGCCCTGGATACCAATTTGGCCCAGGAAGTCGCCATCAAAGAGTATCTGCCGATGGAACTCGCGGTGCGCGAAGGCGATTTCTCGGTTTATCCCGCATCGCAGGCGCAGGATGAACGTTACCAGTGGGGTCTCGACCGTTTTCTTGTCGAGGCGCGCACGCTCGCTAAGTTCAAGCACCCTGCGATCGTGGGCGTCATGAGTGTTTTCGAAGAAAACAACACCGCCTACATGGTGATGGAGTACCAGCGCGGTAAAAACCTGCAGGAGATTGTCGAACAACGGCCGACGTTACCCGAAAAGAGCTTATCCAGCATGGTGAAACGTCTATTGGGCGGCCTGGAGGTGCTGCACGCCGAAGGATTTATTCATCGTGACATTAAACCGGCAAACCTCTTCATTCGCGAAGATGCTCGCCCGATCCTCCTCGACTTTGGCTCGGCCCGACAGGCTCTCGGTGTTGAAACCCAGACGCTAACCAGTGTCGTGTCGCCGGGCTATGCGCCATTTGAACAGTACTACAGCCGCAGCGACCGCCAAGGCCCCTGGACCGATATTTATGGCCTGGGAGCAACGCTTTACCGTTGCGTATCCGGGCGCGCACCGATGCCCGCCATTGATCGCTCGGAGGCGATATTAAAAGCACAACGCGACGTGTTTGTGAGCGCCAAGGAAATTGGTGCCGGCAAGTACTCAGAATCGTTTCTTAACGCGATCGACGTGGCGTTGGCATTCAACGAATCCGAGCGGCCACAGAGCGTCAATGAGTGGCGCACCTACTTTGGTTACGGACCCGCCTCCAACCCGCCGCGTGCTCCTGTGACTGAACCGATAATCCACGATGGACCCACCGAGGTGGCACCCTCGCAGATCCCGACCACCCCGGTTACCAAACAGACCCAACCCCAAGAACGCACGGTTGAACAAACGGTCGTCATTAACGACCAAGCCACCGCGTCCGGGACCAACACCAGTCCTGCCACAGCGAGCGCACCGGCGGCGGCAACGGAACCGATAAGCGTCACCGCCCCGCCGCAACGGCGCGGTGTGTGGCCGCTCATTGCTTTATTGCTTACCGGCCTCGGCGGCGCTGGGTGGTACGCGTGGGATCGCGGTCTAATGCCCGAGATTTCAGTAACCACACCTCAAACCCGTGAAGCCGAGCAACTCATTGCCCGCGCCGATCGGGCGCTCGCGGCCGGACAAGTGTTTGCTGGTGGTGCTGAAAACGCACTTGCCCTGTACGCCAGCGCCTTAGCGCTTGAGCCGGAGAACCTGGATGCGTCCCATGGGATCGGTATCGCTGGGGCGCGATTGCTGGCGGCCCTGCGCGTGGCTCTCGCTGACACGGATCGCGATCAAGTTAGCGAACTCAAAGCGGCCTTGACCGCTTTGCCCAGCGATTTTCCAGATCTCGATGCGGTCAAACAGGAAATGGGTCTCGCCGAGCTTAGGTGGCAGGAAGAACAAGCGCTCGCCGAAGCGATCGAGAAGCAACTCGCAGCCGCGGAGGTCGCGCTCGAAAACGGTGTCTTGACGGGGGACGGTGATGACGACGCATTAGCGAAATTTCGCGACGTCCTGCGCTTGGATCCCAACAACGCCGCCGCCCAAGCTGGCGTGGATAGAGTTGCCGCTAATTTTCTGCAGCGCGCTAAAGACGCCCTCGACGCCAAGGATTTTCAATTAGCGACCACGGAGCTTGCCCGCGCGCAAACGATTTCGCCAGCAAACGAAGCAATACTCGCCTTAGCTACGGCGTTGAGCGACGCTAAGGGCAACGAAGCCGCGCGGCGCGAAAAGGACGCCACGATCGCCGAGCTCCTCAGCAAGGCTAATCGCGATCTCGCCAACGGCCGGCTTAGCGAACCAGCCGGTAATAATGCGCTGGAAAGATACCGTGCGGTTCGCTTGTTGGAGCCGAAAAACGCCCCGGCGAAGCAAGGGATCCGTCGCGTCCACGACCGCTTTATCGAGCGCGCGCGAGCTGCCCTGAATGCCACCGCGATCGCCGACGCGCGCGCACTGCTCGCGAAAGCGCAGAACGCGCTGCCCAAATCTAGCAGCGCTTCCGAATTGGAAATGGAAATCCTGGCGCAAGAAACGCGCTTGGCCCGTGAAAACGCCGAGCGCAATCGCGAGCAAGCCGAACAAGCTAGGATCGCTGCAGAACGCGAGGCCGAGAAAAGACGCCTTGAAGATGAAGAGCGCCAACTCGCCGAAGAATTAGCGCGCCAAGAAGCGGAACAACAAGCCATCGAAGACGAGAGGCGGCGACAAGAGGAGTTGGACAACCGCATTTCTCGTGTGGTTTTCGATTTCGACGGGTTCCATCCCAAATATGCACGGCAGTCCGTCACCGTGGAACGACTCATTGATAAAATCCAACCCATTTTCAAGCGCGGCGGTTACACCATAGTGAGCCGCACCGACGTCCATGACGAAAACTACCGCTGGACCAATTTGTCGTTGGTGATCTTCAAGCTCAGCGTCAACGAAAATTCAGCCAACGGACTCTATTCCTACGCGAGTTCGCTGAACGTTTACGGTCACGACTTAATTACTTTGCCGACCCGCGAAGTCCTCGAAATCAGGCCCGATTGGACCAAGGGATACAACGGTTTGGGTCCTGAAAGCGATCTCCGTTTCGTGATGGAGCACTTTGTGAAGATGAGCGAATCGTTCGTTAAGCGGCGGCCTGGGCGAAGACGCTAGTAGAACATCGTATCTGTGACACTTCGTAACATTCAAAACCGACCATTTACCACCTTGCACGCTCATAAAACGCTAGACTCTGCCGACACAGAGCGTAATCCGTTGGGGTGGATTGGAACGTCGCAATGCGATCTAACTTCGCGAATCTGCTATTCACAGCCTGTTTGCTGGCCGGCACCTGGAGCGTACAGGCGGCGCCGATCACGCTCGACTTCCGCGGCGGTGACACCTATGGGCTGGGTACCGGTAACCTCGGCTCATCGATCGCGAATGGTCAGGCCGGGAGCATTAACTTCCAAGTTCGCGGCGAAGACCGTGACCCGGGCAATGACAATGATCCCAACCGCGCCGATTTCCTCCATCGCAGTGCCAACCTGGGACTCGGTGTTACCCAGGCCTCGGGCGGCAATAACGTCGGACCGGATGAGTCGATCTTCATCGATTTTGCGCCACTGGTGGTGGTTGCACTGACCTCCCTGGTTTTTGAAAAAGGCGATCCCAACCAAGGTGCCCTGGAGTTATGGGTCGATGGCAATTTCTCACGCCGGATCAGTTGGCGCTCGGGCGGCGGCACTTTCGCCACTCAATCCCTGCGGGGCGTCGCGGGCTCGGTATTTGAATTCCGCGGCAAGAAGAAAAAATTCCGCCTCGCAAGCCTGACCGTCGAAGATACCTTCGGTATCCCCTCGCCGCCGGTTCTACCCTTGATGGTCTTAGGGCTCGGTGCGCTCCGGTTGCGGCGCCATCTGCCCAGCCTCGCCCCATACGCCTAGTTACCCGATAGCACGGTACGACCTACAGCGCGCCGTTACAAAGCGTAACAATCCTAAGCCCCACGCTCCCTCTGAGTGCGACTGAAGTCGCAATTCAGTCTCGAACTCGCGCTTATGCTTCGCCTCAAATCATGCGAACAAAACAGCACGACGTTTGACCGACACCATGACCAGCCGCACAAAATTGGGACTCATCGCAGTGCTTAGCCTACTGGCTGAACTGGTGTTTGCCGTGCCGCTAGCGCTCGATTTTCGTGGCGCAGATTTTCACGGCATCGGTAGCGGAAACCTGCGTGCCAATAAGGCCATGGGTAGCGACTCGGTCAGTGGCATCGATTTCGTTATTCGCGGATACGATTACCAGCTAGCCAACGACGGCGACATGGGTTCAGCGGATCATATTCATCGCAATAGCCGCCGCGGGCTAGGTGTAATCGCCGCACGCGCAGGTAAACACGTAGGCCGCGACGAAGGCCTGGCGCTCGACTTCGGGTCGGCCATCGCCAACAACTTTAGCGTTCTCATCTTTGAAACCGGCAAGGCCAGCAAAGGTGCGCTGGAACTTTGGGTGGACGGCAACTTTTCACGCCGGATCAGCTGGCAAACCGGCCGTGGCGGATTTGCTCGTCACCGCATCGATAACGTGTCGGGTTCGCACCTCGAATTTCGCGGTCTGAATAAGGGCTTTCGACTTGCCGGTTTCAACGCAGAAGTCACGGAGGTTTTCGCCGTGCCCAGCCCCACAAGTTTGCCGCTAATAGGCCTTGCCTTCGCGGCTTTTTTCCGCGTTAGGGCAAAAAACCAATCAACGGGGCGTCAAGTGCATGGGTAATCCGTAACGGGGATTGAGCGTCACCTTGGGAACTGCTTCGATTGGATGCCCATCAACGAGCGCAAAATCGAAGCGTTGCACGATCTGGGCGAGAACAAGCTGGATTTCGAGCATCGCCATACCGGCGCCTATGCAAGCGCGCGGACCGGCTGCGAAAGGTAGATAAGCATAGGAGTGACGGCCACTGTGATTGGCCGGGTCGAAACGCTCCGGATCAAATTGCTCCGGATCGGGCCAAAACTCTGGATGTCGATGGATCGCATAGGGCGTCACCCCAACGTATTTGTTGGCCGGCAATACGTACTCACCAAAGACTTCCTCTTGTTCTGAACAGCGCGCCACGGCCCATACCGGCGGGAAAACTCGCATCGACTCTTGAACCACTTGCTTCAAATAAGGGACCTTGGCCAGATCGCTAGAATCCGCCGCGGCACCACTGAGTGCGCCCGAGAGCTCTTCGCGTAAACGCCCGCATATCTGAGGATGCCGGGACAACAGATAAAGGGTCCAACACAGGGCATTCGCTGATGTCTCGTGTCCTGCCAACATCAACGTCACCACCTCGTCGCGCATTTGGACGCGATCCATGCCCTCGCCGGTTTCTTCATCGCGCGCGTCAATGAGACGATCGAGAATGTCGGCCACTCCTTCAGACCGCTGCTCTCGGGCATCCATCACCTCGTAGACGATCCGGTCCAAACGCGCTTTCGCAGCCCGCCACTTGCGGTTGTATTTAGTCGGGATCCAAGAAAATAGTGTCATCAAAGCCCGGATATCTTGGGTTTGGATGTTGATCACTTCGAGGATTTCGCGGATTTCCGTGGCGTGCTCCTGAATATCACTGCCGAATAAGGTTGACCCAACAATTTCAAACGTGAGTCGCCCCATCTCTCGATCAATCCAGAGCGGCTCTGCAGCACCGCGCGTAATCCAACCATCCAACATTCGCGAGGTGTACTCGTTGATCGTTTCATCGAAGCTGTTCACGTTGCGGTTGCTAAAAACCGGCTGCATCAGCTTGCGTTGTTTGACCCAATGAGCGCCATCGTTCGATACCAATCCGTTGCCCATAGCCTGGGCAAGGACGCGGTAATCAATCGTTCTTTTCGAAAAGTGTTCGTGATTTTGCGCAAGAACTTTGCGCACGTACTCGGGATGATTGACCAAATAGACATCAAAAAAAGATCGATAGCGCACGAAGTCTCCGTACTCTGACAGTAGCTCGTGCATAAAGAGGTGCGGATGGCTGCCGAAGCGCCGCGAACCTTTAAAGGGAGGTGGCCCGGGCGGCGCTTTAGTGGGCGGCGGAGCTAGTGTCGCGCTCATAGCATGATGTTCAATTGCGAGGCGTTCAGTGTGCCTCATCCCACGCCGCGCTTGAATAGCAGCAAGCGCCAAATAGTACCGGGTTAGCTTAAGAGGCGGGCTCGAGTCGCGCCGGATACTGGATTTGAGGGTCCAATGTTGACCCTTTTGACGGTGCTTTTGCACCTCCAACGCTTGGCGAATTGACAACCTCGCCGTCGCTCAGGTGCCGGATAATCGCAAAGCGGGTGACATTATCGACCTGCCCCCGATGCGCCCGCGAGAGAAAACGCCGGTATGCGCGGTTTGCCGCGTCTTGATACCCCAGCGCTTCAGTCGAATATGCGAGATTCAGTAGAACCAGTGGATGGTTAGGAGCAAGCTCATTGGCGATTTCGAGTAGCTGCAACGCGGTGCGGTGCTCGTCACGTTGCTGCTCGATTAGCGCGCGATGGATCCAAACCTCGGCAACCTCACCGTTGCGACGCAGCGCCTCGTCGAGCGCTGCCGCGGCCCGATCAACTTCGCGATCCAAAAGGTAAGCCGTGCCCAACCAATACCACGCTTGCCAGCCCGACCGCCCGCTTTGCACCACTTCATTTAGCAATTCGGCGGCTTTCTCGGGCTCACCGGCCTTCACCAACACACGCCCCTCGGCCAATCGTGCCTGCTCATGTTTGGGTTCAATCGCGAGCGCCTGACCGACTTTCTCCAAGGCCAGCGCATAATCGCGATCCTGTTCTGCTTTGCGCGCCTCAGCGTAGGCCTCATCGGCCGCGGTTGGACCTTTGGCAATCAATTCAAAGTGGGTGGGAACGGCTTGATCAGGAACAAATCCGCTACTGGGCGCGGTATCGGTTTCAGCGCGCGGGGTGGCATCCTGAGGCTCAGTGTGCGCGCTCGGTTGGATATCCAGAATTTTTTCCAGCGTCTCTTCGACAGCCATTTGTTGCTGAACCGCATCTTTGAGCGTGCTGATCGACTCCAGCACGCTCTCCGCCTGGGCGGGGCCGCTCAGCAAACCAACAACAACAATGACGTTTAAAGACCGCATGCGTCAATCAGCGCAAGGCCACCTCGGTCGCGTCAACCAATTTCGCGGTCAGAAACATAACGAGTTCGCGCTTACCTCGAAGTTGATATTTGCCTTTGAAAAGATTGCCGGCCAGCGGCACATCAGAGATGCCCGGCACGCCACGTTCGGTATCACTGGCTTGGTCTTGAATAAGTCCACCAATAACGATGGTCTCCCCATTTTTCAATCTAACCAGCGATGACGCCTGCCGGATATCGAGGTTAGGCGCGGTCGATCGCACTTGCCCATTGCTATCTAGTGCGACAGAAATGCTGGATACCCGTGTGATCACCGGCGATACGTCGAGCATGATCCAGCCGTTGGTTGCTATCTGAGGCGTAAGGCTGAGGACAATGCCCTCGGTAACGACTTGCGGAACATCTTCCGCTTCCAAGGTCGAGCCAGCCGATGTGTTATTCGTTGTCACCTCGCGACGAAAGAATGTTCGGTCCGTGCCCACCTTGATCATGGCGGATTGGTTGTTTAAAACCCGAACCTGCGGCTGTGAAACAACTCGGACCGTGCCCTGCTCCTTGAGAGCATCAAGCATCGCAACGAACTCGAAACCGCCGTTGCCGGTGGGATTGAAGATACTCGCGGCGATCGATGGGAGCTTGGCGATAAAGCCGCCTGACGGTTGTTGCACAATGCCTGACGTTTGAAAGTCAAAGCCAACGCCTTCGCTACCGGGATCTGAAATCCGCGACCAATCGATACCGAGGCTAAAGTCCTCATTCAAAGTAACTTCGACTATCCTGACGTCAATTTCTACCTGGCGGTGAATCGCCCGGTTGATTGCGGCAATGTAGGTACCAATATCGGTAACCCGCAGATAATGGTCGGATACCTGCACGGTACCGGCCATGCGATTGATGACGAGGCGACCACTTTCGGAAACTAATGTCTCGAGCTGCTCCTCTAATTCTTTCCAAAACTCGACGGTGTCTTCATGCTCAATGGTGATGGCGCCGTTATCACCACCGCCGCCGCCATCTCCACCGCCCTCGCTACCGCTTTGGCCAGAGCTTATTTGCGCCAAAGCACTGCCCGAGCCTCCGCGTACCAGGCGGATGTAGTCGATCACAAAAGTGCGGGTTTGGCGCGCGCGAACGCGCACTAACTTGCCCTCCTGCTGCCAGTAGAGACCTAAGCTTGCAAGCATGGCATCCATTGCTTGGTCGAACGGGAGGTCACGAAAATCTGCCGTGATACTGCCACCAACATCCTGATCGGCAACGATATTCAATCCATAGGCTTCACGGAAAATTTCCAGGGCTTGCTGGATAGGCAGGTTCTGCGCAACAAAGGAATATAAATGCTCGGTCGCATCGTCGGGCCCGTCAGCTGCACCGTTTAGGAAAGCTAAACGCTGTTCAAGGGGTATATCCGGTGTTTTGCCTGGGTTGCGAGGCTGTTCAACGGGCGCTGGCTCAATGGCGATCTGCCGGTTTACGACCGTTTCAATCGGCGCAAAGCCCGAACAACCGCTAAGCGTGATCGCAACGAGCAGTGGCAGCCCTCTCATAGCGCACTCACCCCAGGTCTCATCAACCGCAGGGTCCCATTGCGGTCTTGAAGCGCAACACCATTATCGTCGATGCGCATGACGGTACGACCGTCGAACTGGTCGCCCTCGGCGACGGAGCGGCCATCAATCACAGCACGCCTAAAGGAACTGGTAATCACCACTGCGGTGAGCTCTAGCGGCTCGTCGACGAGTGGTCCTGGAGCGAGCGCCGGTTTGGTATGAATCGCGCGAGGCGCCGCCCCGGGAAAAGAAAACGGATCACGACCGGCACCCCAATCATCGACACCTTCAAGGATCCGCTGGCTACCGTCGCGGCCAGTAACGGCAATTCCATACTCGGCAAGTTCGGCATGGTTGCCAGGCGCCACGACCCCCTCGGTAAATCCGAACGCCGGGACCTCCGCGAGGTCGTCGCCGGGCGGGATGATCAGGGGCATCAGAATATTCCACGAGATCGAAACGAGCGCCAGCGCGGCCAAGCCAAGGACCAAGCGTCGGTCGGATAACAGCTTATTCATCATCGAGGCTCATACTCAGATCGAAGGTGTCGACGTCGTCGGTGCCGAGCTCACGCTCCGACACTTCATGACGCATCCAGACCATCATTCTCGCTTTCAAAATCTCTGCTCTCCCCTCCGCTGCCTCGACTTCCAGACCCACCGTTTCTTTGGCCCAGCGCGTCTTATGAACGACCTGGAACTGCCGCATCAAGGTTTGATATCCGTTATTAGCGGCGCCTTGCGCAATTACCTTGAGTTCTAAATCCACCGGCACAACCGCCGTTTCCTGATCTCCAATCGATTGCGGATCGCCCAAGGTGTAGCGGAAACTGAGCCCCGCGTTATTGGCTTTTAGTGCTTCGTCATGCAGCCATCCGGCAAGGTGTGGATAGCCATTCAATATGTCGCTATTGGCCTCGGCGGTCGCGATCTGGATCGCGGCGAATTTTTCTTCGGACACCGCGTCGCTCAATGACTCGATCTCACGCCGCAAATCAACCTCGCTTTGGACGCCGCCGAGGTATCCGTCCAGGGGCGCCATGCGCACTTCCAGGCACCAGTAAATCCAAAAGCCGCAGCTAAGAAAAAGCACGACGAGTAGACTCGTACCGCGCAGCGGTGGCTGCAGCCCCCGCATGATGGGTAAAACCAGCCGATCCGCGCGCAGATTGAGTCCCGGCAGTGGAGGTTCAGGGCGGGGCCGGCGGCGACGTTCGGGATCATCCATCATCGCGGTAATCCACCGCTGATTTCGAAGCCCACTAAACCTGGATCTGCCGCGCCACCGGTCTTGAGCTTTTCAAGCCAAACCTGGCGCCAGTCGTCATCAACGGTGGCAAGCCACGGCTCGGAAGCGAGGTTACTGGTGAAGCTCTCTAAGATCTTTACTGCGTCTTCCATGGTCGGCTCGGTGGCGCCGTTAAGTTCGAAACGCCAGGCGGCTTCATGTTGTTCGATTTTAGCGCTACCCAGCACGGCGCCGGCCGGCATCATGTTGCCGAGTCCCGCAACAAAATGGGCCGCAGTCGGTTGCGCAGCCGGAGTTAACCGCTGTAATTGTTCGCCGAGTATCTGCAAACGGCTGCGCTCGGCAAGCAGTGAATCGCGCTCGGCGTGCAACTGCGAAAGCCGGTCTTGCCAGGTGGGATCGGCCTGCGTCTGCTGCCAAAGCAAGTATTCAACCCAGACCGTCACCAACATTGCGCACAGCGCATTCGACGCGGTCAGCCAAGTTGCCGCTCTCAAGGTTCGTTTGCGTTGCGTCGCGCGTTGCACACTTCGCGGCACAAAGTTGCTATTACTAGTCATCGGCACCGGAGCAAGTGCCCGCACCCAATAGCCCGCATGCTCGGTATGCGGAATGACATCGACCGGTAAACCAAAATTCGCCGTCAGCGGACCTTCGGCAAGCTCAGCCTCGGCCCCCAGCAAGACGAGTCGATCGACGGCGTGCTGATGTTGCTTAACGTACAGCAGTGTTCGCTCAATATCGGTATGCAGGCGGTCGTAGTTGTCATTGCGCCATAGATAGTGAAGTTCGCGCACGAACAGAACACCGCCCGCGGCGTCGGTGACGACCAACTCGACGCGCTGGGGGAACACCATAATCAGCAGAGAGGTTTCTGCCGCTGGATAGTTTTGCTGCACCACAAAACTTGATGCGACCTCGGTGAGCGGCATCATTTTCATGGGCATGACATGACTTTCTTGGCAGATACGCAAAATCGCATCACGGACCCGCGCTGGCATGATATGGAGTAGAACGCCGCTCCCATGCGTTTGGGAGTCGACGACGTTGAAACTCCAAACCGCATCGTCTTCGAAGGGTTTTTCTTGTTCGACGCGCCGCTCCAACACGCGCTCTAAGTCCCGCGCCGACATCAGCGGCATTTCTAGAAAGGTGTGACTATGATCGTCGGACTCATAAATCAGCGCGACGTCGCCGCCTTTGTTCATCCCCAGAATTTCCGCCGCACGCACGAATGCAACGTTGAAGTCCATTAGCTCGACGACGTCGATCGGCGCGTGCCATTCCTCAACAACCTTGCCGTGCTGGAGGCGGCAGGCGTGGAATTGCTCGTAAATCCAACTAACAGCGAATTGCGAACGCTTCACGGTCGCTGCCACACCCATTGGCTGCTAACGAACTGATAGGCAAAGTTCTTATCGTCATCGGCGATGAAGACTTCGTCCAGCGCGCCGCCAGGAAACGGATCGGCGTACAAGCTGATTTGGGTGTTGTTGATCACATAACGCGTGACTACACCATCGCCACCAGCACCAGCCGCCGGGATCCCATTTAAACTGCCATCTTCGAGGCGAAAAGAGGTCTGTGCGCTTTGCTCGTTGGTGAGGATCACCCGGTGGAAGACGCCGCGAAGATTAAGTCTGGAGATCTTCACATCGCTGCTCTCAACGATACTGGCACCGGCCGTTTGGTCCCAGATGGCATTGAATTCTGCGGTTGTCGTTGGTGGATTCGGCGCGTTCCCAGTGAGGTCTGAAACTAACATGATGCGAGGTGAAACGGGCGGGTTGCTCAAGCCCCCCTGTTGGGTGAATCCGCTAAATGGCGTGTCTGTCGAAGTTAGAAATCGAGGATCAACGAAATAGCCGCGGCGGAAGTTGCGCTCGTTGAATTCGACTTTGCTGACCGGCACGCTCGCCATGCTCGCGATGGCGCTGGTCCACTGAGCGACTGCGAGATTCGGCACCGCTTTGTTGTCGAGAATATAGGTTTGGAGATGGTCGCGCAGCACATCAAGCTGTTGGGTTTCCTTATCCTGGCGAGTGCGTTTGATGTCATCCAGTACACGCGGGGCAATTGCCGAGGCGAGGATCGCCATAATCGCAAGCACACCGATCAATTCAATGAGCGAGAACCCCCAGGCTTTTTTAGCGTTGATATTCACAAGAGATATAGCGACGCGCGCGCTTGATTTTTTAGGCCTTTGTGGCTTGGTGTCGCGCTAGACGATGCCGCCCAGCAGTTGCATGAAGGGCAGAAAAATTGCCAGCGCTACCGTCCCCACCAGTGCAATCAGACTCAATACAATCGCGGGTTCCAGCAAACTCATTACGCGTTTGATCCGACGCGGGATGTCCTCATCGAAACGTCTGGAGATATGCTCAAGCGAGTTCTCCATCGTTCCCGTCTCTTCACCGACGACTAGCATGCGCATTAGCATCGGCGAAAAAACGGAATACTGGCGCAGCGCCGATGTCATTGTCTGACCTTCATTCACTGCCACCTCAGCTTCACGCACCGCTCTAGATATCAGACGGTTGCCAACCAAATCCGTCGTTAGCGACAGCGCTTGCAGCATCGGCACACCTGAACGCATCAGCATCGCCATGTTGTGCGAAAAGCGGGATAGGCAAACCATTTTTATCAACGGACCAAATATCGGGATCCCGAGTTTTGCCCGATCGATAGCAAGCGCCACGCTCTCTGACTTGCGGTAAGCGCTAGCGAGAACGAACCAGCCGGCCACCGGCAGGCCCAGGAACAGGTACCAGTAAGCGCCAACGAGATCTCCGGCGCTCATGACCAAGCGAGTAATCAAGGGCAAGCGCATGCCCAATTCCTCGAGCAGACCGGTAAATGTGGGCACGACGAACCCGAAGAGCAAGAGAACGAACAGTCCAACGGTTACTAAAACCGAAGCCGGATAGATGCTGACTTGCTTAAGATCGGCGATCAGCGCGTCCAACCATTCGAGATGGCGCATAACTTCGCTAAAAGATGTGCCGAGGTTGCCACTGTACTCACCCGCTTTGACGATGTTGGTGATCTGCTTGGCGAAGACCGCCGGGTGACGCTCCATTGCGGCGGTTAAGCTCACACCGGCCTCCAAGTTGACGGACAGGTCTTGCAAGACCTCTCGCAGCCCGAGGTTGGCAGTCTCCTCTGTCATGGTTTGCATCGCGTCGATAACGGGAATACCCGCATCCAGCATCGCGCTCATCGCGCTACAGAATTCAATCAGCTCCCGCCTTGAGACGCTGACCTTGCGACCTCGGTTTTGATGGTTGGCAACTGGGTTTGCTTCAACCAACCAATAATCAATCTCCAATAACAAGCGTTCCAGGCCAAGGAGATTCTCCGCTTCCATGGTGCCAGCTACGGCTTCACCGCGACTATCGACGGCTTTATAGCGAAACGCAGGCATGGACCTAATGGTCGCTAACGAACGATCCGCAACACTTCGGAAACCGAAGTTATGTGCTGTTTTGCTTTACAAAGGCCATCAGCGAGCATGGTTTGCATGCCTTGCGCAACCGCGATCCGCTCAAGTTCCGCGGCATTGGCGTTGTCGATGATTGCATCGTGAAAGCCTTCGCCAAGACTCAACACTTCAAATATTGCTTGCCGCCCGCGGTAT
The DNA here is from genome assembly GCA_039030125.1 of Pseudomonadota bacterium. Taxonomy (GTDB): domain Bacteria; phylum Pseudomonadota; class Gammaproteobacteria; genus JBCCEV01. Next base: position 18,409 of record JBCCEV010000060.1, read on the forward strand.
CCGGTTTGGCGGCATTTTTCACAGCCTTTACCAACAACCAGTTGTGCGTCGTTCAATTGCTCGGGAAAGTCGTCTTGCCAGCGCGTCGCATCGGGATCGGGTTCGCAGCAATTACCACAAACGCGTCGTACTAGACGCTGGCCAATCACTGCCGATAACGCTGCCGGCAGCAAATAGCGTTCGACCCCCATATCGACCAGGCGGGGAATCACACCGACAGCCGTGTTGGTATGCAGTGTTGAAAATACCAAGTGCCCAGTTAACGCGGCGCGGATGGCTAGTTGCGCGGTTTCGAGATCGCGCATTTCACCAATTAAGATCACATCGGGGTCTTGGCGAAGTAATGCCCGCAGTCCGGCGGCAAATGTCATCCCCACGTCCGCGCGGACCTGGGTTTGGCGCACCAGGGGTACCGAATACTCAATTGGGTCCTCAAGAGTAAACACACTGCGCTGCAAGGCATCGATCTCGCCAAGCGCGGAATACAAGGTCGTGGTTTTACCGCTGCCGGTCGGCCCCGTAACCAGGACCATGCCAAAAGGCCTTTCCACAACTTCATAGACCTGGCTTTGGGCCTCAGGCTCCAAACCGAGGTCCGCGAATCCTGGGCGAGAGTCGGCTGACTCCAAAACCCGCATCACAATGCTTTCGCCGTGATTGGTTGGCAAAGTCGAAACGCGCAGATCGATTTCCCGACGACCGTAAAGGAATCTGAAACGGCCATCTTGGGGGATCCGCTTCTCGGTGATATTGACGTCCGCCATCAGCTTGAAACGCGCGGTTAAGCCATCGCGCAGCGCCGGCGGTATCAGCAGTTCCTGGCGAAGCACGCCGTCTACCCGCATCCTGACTCGAACAATCTTTTCCTCGGGCTCGAGATGAATATCGGTAGCTGACAGCTTGATACCCAAAGCCACGATTTGGTCGGCCAATCGGATCATCGGCGACTCGTGCGAGGCGTCATCTTCCTCGGGAATGACGCCACCGCGCATCAGTTGCTCGACGGTGTCATCGATGGAGCTGGTTTGCGCGTAATGGCGCTCCAGTGCGTCGGCGATGTCATTCTCCGGCGCGCTGGTGATGTCTAACTTTAGGTGGGTGCGCTTTTCAACCGCATCGATCGCAACAACGTCGAAGGCGTCTGCCATAGCCACCGTAAGACTGCGGCCATCGATACCCAGCGGCAGCATGCGAAACCGCTTAGCGAGTTCGTAGGGAATGAGCTGTAGGACTTGTTCATCAATAACGGCGTTAACGACATCGACCACCTGGGTCTGCGTTTCCGCCGCCAGAAATGTGGTTAGGGTGTCATCGGAAATAAAACCAAGATTAACCAGCGCTTCGCCAAGGTAAGCACCGGTGCGGTCCTTCTCGCGCAGCGCAAGATTCAGTTGAGGCTGGTTGATCAGCCCCGCGTCAATTAGCCTTTGTCCGAGGGGCTTGTTACCTTCTGAGGGCTGAGACTTGGAGGCCGGGACGACCTCTATCGGGTTCGCCGCCATCAGTTTACTTCGCCCGTCGAGCTAAATAGACGCCAGGCAGACCTGAAGGATGGAGGTGTGCGTGCCCTTGTAGCGCCGGACCTTACCGGCTTTGCGCCAATCGCCGTCACCCGTGGTTACACCGCCATCGCCATCGATCAAATTGCTAATTTTTTCGGCCACCGCGTTCGAGATCCCGTCGGCCCGATAAACGACAAACTGTCCGTCGACCGACCCGTTGCCGTCGAGATCACAGCCCCAGTTCGGATCGTTGTCACTGGCGAGGAAGAGATCTTGGTAACCAGATTTACTAATGTGATTAGTCAACTCTTTCTCAATGTAGGGGCCTTGCCAGCCGGGAATGGGATTGGAGTTATCGAGGCTGTTGACCATTAACTGGTGATAACGATCTTGAGCATGCGAGGGAATGTGTCGCGGCCACGCACCCGTATCGGTCTGAAACTTCGCAACCGCACTTGTCAGCGTATTCACTTGCTGTACGAACGCCGAAACTTTCGCGTCTTCGATTGCCGCGAAGATCTTAGGCGCCGCCACCGAACCAAGGATGGCGATCACCGCCAGCACCCCGATCATTTCCACCAGGGTGAAACCCGATGAGCGATGAATCCGGAAACGATGGAATTTTTGCACTGCGGGTACTCCCTCTAAACACAATGATGCGTGGCGCGGATACGCCCAAGGAAGTTAACGGCAAAAATTCGCGCGGCTTTAGCCGCCGATCGCAAGCGTAAAAATCAATATCGGGGGACAGAACTATCGATTTCTAACGACCAAGCGTCGATGCCGCCGGCCAGGTTGAAAACGTTGGTATAGCCGTGCTGAGTGAAATAATCGGCCGCCGATTGGCTGCGAACGCCGGAATGACATTGAAAGACCAGGAGCGCGTCCTTGGGCATTTCATTGATGCGTTGAATCGTGGGCTCATCAAGCAACTCAGAACCGGGAATCAATGCGATATCTCTTTCGTGTTGCTCCCGCACATCGAACAAATGGAGGGGCTCGCCGGAATCCAGCAACTGTTTGAGCTCCTGCACCGTCATTTGCTTGGGCCCTTGAGGCGCATTGGGATTACTGATGCTAAATGCCGGCCCTTCGCCGGTCTCCATCATGTCGATACTCAACCCATCGGCGCGCGCCGCCGAATCCATATCAAAATGCAGCACTATGCCATTGCACTCGCTCACAATTTCACTACCTGTGGCCGGCGCCAAATTAAACTCATGTTGCCAATTGGCGCTAATTTTGAGGTGAACCGCGATCCCCTGATGTTCACTCAGCGCTTCGTTAATGGTTGCCGCAGCGGCATCACTGAGCACAACCTCTGGCGCCTTGATCACGCGCTTTTCAGCCCCTATGGCGCTACCCAATTCACCTGATTGATACAGTTGCTGAACAACGTCGCAACCTCCAACGAATTCTCCGTTTACGTAAAGCTGAGGAATGGTCGGCCACTCGGAAAAGCTTTTTATCCCCTCCCGGATTTCCTGATCGGCAAGAACGTCGACGGTCTGATAGGACATATCAAACTGGTTCAAGATCCCCGAAACCGTTGCCGAGAATCCGCATTGCGGTTGCTCTGGATTCCCCTTCATAAATAGAACCACGGCGTTGGTTCCGATAACCGACTCGATGCGGGCACGAACAGGGTCCGAAAGTGACATTGGGTCTCTCCTAGAAAACGCGCAGCGGGACGCGCGGACGAACGGGTGGCACCGATCGGGACCACGAACGTGGTCCCGATCGTTGTTGGAAATTAAGCGGCAGCAGCGGGCTCCATGCCCCAACTACGCACTTCAGGTAGCACTTCCTTGCCGATGAGCTCCATCGAGGCGGCCGCGTCTTCAAGCGGCAGACCACCATAGCTCAGCATCATGTTCCACTCGAAGTCGCCCAAAACCGTCCGGCGTGCTTCAAGCTTATCGAGGATTTGCTGCGGCGTGCCACAGGCCTGGTTGCTGACGTAGTCCATCAGCGCCTGTTCCTTGCCGGCAGCTTTGAGGATGTCGGCCGCAGCCGCATAAGACTCATAGCCCTTGGTATCGCGATGATAATCCTCGAGAAACTCATAATGCTCGAGGACCGACAAGTAGTACGCGGCGATATATTTATCCGCGACTTCCTCCGCGCGACCGGCGTCTTTGTGGCAATAGCTGGTATCGATGGCTACCGGCGGCGGCGCGACGCCACCATGGTGTTCAACATAAGCATCACGCCACATATCGACGCCGGGGACGTGTTTCTCAATTTCAAACTGCGGGAAGAACATCATCGTGCAACCGAGCTTCCCGACGGTCGGCGCGGAATCTGGCGACATTGCCACACCATAGAGGCGGCCCTTGAAAGAGCGGCTCGGACGCGGGCGAATTTCGGTGCGTTTTTGCGGGTAGAAAGGACCGTCTCCTTCAATGAAACCGGTCTCCAACGCGTCAACAATCATCGGCGCGGCTTCCTCGAAGCGCGCGCGGGCTTCGCCCATCTCGATTCCGAACGCTTCATATTCCTTGCGTGCTAACCCTCGGCCGATACCGTAAATCAAACGGCCATCACACAGCGCATCCAACATCGACAGCTTCTCGGCGACCCGGATCGGCTCGTTCCAAGGCAATATCACGGCGCCAGTGCCGAGCATGATCTTGGATGTCTTGGCGGCGACATAGGTCAGCGCCTGCAGGTTGTCCGGGATCATGGAATACCAATCAAAATGGTGCTCTGCTGACCAAACCGTATCAAAGCCACACTCTTCGGCATGGACCGCGAGCTCCATTTCTTTTTTGACCATGTCCGCGTCGGACATATTCTCATGCGCATTCTGGAACAACATCAGGTAGCCAGACTTCATAACCTCTTACCTCTTTTGCAGGCGCAAATTCGCCGTAAATTCAAATTCCTGGGCGGTAGTGTCGCCCATGTGATTGGCGAATGGAACGGCTTCACTTTTACGAACTAATTATTATTAAAAATATTTTTTATAGAA
>JBCCEV010000061.1:0-22772 GCA_039030125.1 Pseudomonadota bacterium
CGATTTTTCTTGAGGGTCTGCCACACGCGAACTTTTGAATAGCAAAAGGATAGCGAAAACAGCAAATTCCCCGACATCTTTCGACGAAAGAAAGACAGTTATTAATGGAGTTGGCATGAACATTTTCACATGCGTAATCTCTCCACGGAGGGAGCAGCGATCGGCTGATGTGTGCTGTGGGCTAGATCGGTGTCGTAGACATAAATGCCCTCGCCGCGATCAATCACACGCGTAATTGGGGCGGTGTTATCGCTGATCTTTTGAAAACCCAGAATGAGCGGCAAACGCTCATCAGCGTCAAACATCGGTTGGGGTGTCGCCATCAAAGCTCTCCTAACGTTCGGCGCGCAATTCTTCGCGCTTCGCGTTCGTCGCGACCAAGTCCACCGCGAGTGTTTCGTCGTCGACCGTGCCGGTCAACACAACGCCATACGAGCCACGCGCAAATTCCTCGGTCACGTAACCTTCAAGTACGTCTTCCAAAACCACCTCGGGTTCCCGTTCTAGCGGATCGCCATAGCCACCGCCTGATAAGTCGGTTCCAGTGAGCCATTCGCCATGCTTGAGTTCAATCTGGCCAACGCTCGGCGCCGTTGTGACTTTGCCCTCGACATTAACGATCTCCATCTTGCCGCGATTACCATCTTTACCACCACGTACGCCCCGGGCCGGATTAACTTGCCCATCCGCCGCGAAGACCACCGTCATAGGGTGATGACTCGGCCCATAAGTGATTTTGATACCAGGCGCTCCAGCGTACTTACCAGCCCCCACGAGATCGGTCGTTAGCTTGATTTCTTTGAACAACAACGGATAGGCGAGCTCCGTAATTTCCGCGCTGTCGCGATACATCAAGCCAGCCACCACTGGGATCCCGTAAGTCAGCCAACCATCGCAAACCGGTGTGCCCGGTCCTCCGTTACCGCCGATGATCAATTGGTTCACATAGGCGTGGTCGTTATGGCGATGGTCCTTGCCAGAAATAACGCTCAACCCGGCGCCCATGCCAACGCCGCCCTCAGCGAGGCCATAGCCTTCGCCTAAGTCAGCAAGCGCCGCCTGCACGGTGTTCAGCAAGCGCTCCGAGACATTGGTTGTTGCAACTGAGCAACTGTGTGGGAATTTTGGGATCCCAATTGCCGCGCCTTCGCGCAACTTCATTCTGATGCAGCGGTAAGAGCCACCGTTGCGTGGCACGTCGGTGTCGAGGCAATTGAAAATTCCTGCGACCGAGTTACTGATCGAACATGCTTCCGACAAGTTTAAACCATTGTCCATATTGTCAATGTTGCTGGTCAGATCCAGTTCCACGATGCCCTCTTGCGGCTCGACGGTGACTTTGACGCGAACAGGTATCCCATCGGGCATAACGGGCGGCAAGGGATCGTGGGCACCTTCACGCTCAATCGTCGCGGCCGGTAAACGCTTGATGGCTTGGCGCATCAACTTTTCACTGTAATCAAACCACTCGTTGATAAAGGTCTTGATGACGTCTTTGCCGTACTTATCGAAAATATCGTGGATCCGTTTCTCGCCGGTCCGCGCCGAGCCCAGCATGGCGAGGAAATCGCCGTACCAATAATCTGGCACCCGAATGCGCCGCTGACACATGCGGATAATGTCGTCATTGGTCTCGAATTGCCGTTGGACGCGCACGGCCGGGAAAATCAGCGAGCCCTCCTCGTAGATGTCCTGCGCTGCTGCGTGATATGTCGTTGGCAGACTATTGCCGATGTCCGCTTGGTGTGCCTTCGCGCACACATTGAACAAGTGCTCACCTTCCCAAAACACAGGAACGATTAGCGTATGGTCGGCCGGATGCGAGTTACCGCTGTACGGATCGTTATGTAGGTAGGCATCACCCTCCGCGATATCGTCATGGTAGTCGCACATTGCTGCGGTTTGCATATTCAACCCGTAGGTGTGGGCAGGTAAGCCCTCAGCGGTAGCGAACAAATGATTGTCGGAGGTCGTGATCCCGCACGAGAAGTCGCGGGCGCTGTTGATCACCGCCGAGCGCCCGGTGCGAAGCATGGTGTGGGTCATCTCTCGAACGACGCCATCAAAACGGTTCGCTAATACCGCGAGCAGCAATGGCGAAAGCGTCTGTTCTTGGTCCACTGTGACTGAATCCGAATCCATGATCGCTACCTCAACTTAAAGAAACGTAATACGAGCCAGCACCCGTGAGCCGCGCGTTGGTACCGGGGGGAAGCACTAGGGTCGTCGTTGCTTCTTCAATAATAGCGGGTCCCTCGATAGTTTCATCGATATTAATGCTGTCGCCGCGGCAAATAGTGGCATTCCGAGGGGCTTTGACATCGAACCAAACCTCGCGGGTGCCAGCCTTATTAACGGCAACCGTCTCGGCGGCACCTGAAGAACTACTCGACTGCGGCAGGGAAACCGCCAAGCGTCCCGTCCAGTTGACGAACTCGATAGGGCTACCCCGGTCATCGACGTTGTAGATCCGCCGGTGAGCAGCGTGAAACGCTTCGCAGAGATCCGCCACGTCCTGATCCGAATTCAAGCGCTCGACGCCAAGATCCACGGAGATATCCCAAATCTGAGCGCCGTAATGGGCGTCCACCCGGTATTGCTTTGTCACCTCGGTAAAACCGCGCTCGGCAAGTTTCGCCGCGAACACCTGTAACCGTTCATCGATATCGTTCAGCGCGCGATTCACCGCATCACGGTCAAATTCATCTGAGCGCACCGGTTCGATAGCCCGTTCCTCAACTTGAATGTCCGAGAATTGCATACCGCATGCCGACAACACACTCGCGGTTCTCGGCACGATCACTCCCTGACACTTGAGCTCGTCCGCAATCGGCACGATGCTGAGCCCCGCAGCCCCGCCACCGGCAACGATCACGGCCTCGCTGGGATTCGAACCCTCGCTTACCGTAATGTCCTTGATGGCGTTGATCATCGTTTCGTTCGATACCGCAAAAATTGAAAACGCGGCTTCTTCGACGGAAATATTTAAACCATCGGCCACTCGGGCCACGGCGGTTTTTGCGGCCGCAACGTCCAGCGTCATACGGCCGCCTAAGAAATAATCAGGATCAACATAGCCCAACACCACCGCCGCGTCGGTCACCGTCGGCTCGGTTCCACCGTTGCCATAGCACGCAGGTCCCGGCACCGCGCCGGCACTCTGCGGGCCAACATGTAACAAATTCGCATCGTCGACCCAGGCGATCGAACCACCGCCAGCACCAACGCTACGGGCATCGACCGCTGGGACCCCGAGCATGTGTCCAGTGAACCGTGCGCCTAACCAGGTTTCCTGGGTTACTGAAATTCGCCCGTCGCGAACCAAACTCACATCGAAAGTCGTGCCGCCGGTGTCAACCACCAGCACATCATGCTCCGACGCTTCCAGCCGCGCATACTGCCGCCCAGCTACTGGACCCATTGCCGGTCCCGAACGGACAGTGTTGATCGGTCTGTCGATGACGCTGTCAATATCCAGACTCCCACCGATAGTTGTACTGACTAAGATCTCGCCTTGATAACCCTCGCCGCGCAGATCGGATTGCAAGTCTCGCAAGTGCGTTTGCATCAGTGGTTTGATCGACGCGTCGATGGCGACTGAAGATGCCCGGCGATACTCACGGAGGATCGGATTCAAGCGATGACTCAAGGTGAAGGGTATCTTCGGCAAACGCTCAGACAACGCGGCACCGATCTTTAATTCGTGTTCGGGGTTCGCGACCGACCACAACAAAGATACCGCACACGCTTCGAAATCGTGTCGACTTAATTGCGTCACAATATCGTCCAGTTGTTTTTCATTCAGCGGCGTCACAATTTCGCCCTGCGAACCAATTCGCTCCTCGATTTCGAAAGTATGCCGGCGAGGAATATACGGTTTGGGAAACGGTTGTGAAAAATCGTGGGGATTGAATTTTCCGCCTTCGCGCAAGACGAGGACGTCGGGGAAGCCTTCGGTGGTAACGAACGCCGTCTTCGCAATGTTATTTGTAACGATCGCATTGGTGGCGCGCGTGGTGCCGTAAATGAAAATATCTGTTCGGGAAAAGATTTCCGCAACCGACAGCTCGATATCGCTGGCCGCCGCTTCCAAGGCCGCCTTCAGGCCCACAAAGATACGGTCAGGCGTGGTCAGTGCCTTACCAATCGTGAAGTGACCCGCCGCATCAGCGACCACAACATCTGTAAAAGTACCGCCCGTATCTACAGTAATGCGCCAGCCACTCTCGACTGCTTCGTTCATCGAGTCTTCCCAGAAATCAGAACAGAGTGCTCAATATTAACCACGGCAAAGGTCGCGTCAACGCGGAGCTCAACACCGTGCGGATGAATCACAATGGTGCGTTACCACGATCACGACGGCGCGACGCCGTCTGGCGGGTATCACAAAAAGACAGGCCGGCAGGAAACCCGCCGGCCAACAAGAAAGCAGAGATACTCAATAGGGAGAGAAATTTATCTCTGCTAGGGGGTTTGTTAGAAAATCTAGCTGCGGTTCCTCAATCCACGGCCAAATGGGAGAGCACGCCGAACACCGCGATAAGCTGCGCGGCGTTTATCGTCACAGACGCTAAATGCAGCCGCCCGAAGCGCGTATTGGCATCCCGATCTCCAGCTCGTGCTTGATCTCGATAGAGATTGATGCGGGGCATCAACCACCCCGCAGCGAGCAGAGTCATTGCCGCGACAGCAAACATGACCGTCGCATCGAGCGGCCGGGCAAGCGCCAAGCACAGACCGGCAATCAAAGATAACGAGCCGATGACCCGGTAATACCAGGGGAAAAAGCCACGGATGTATTGGCCTGCCGCATCGATCTCCAGCGATTTGAAGGTGTAGGGGGCAACCACCGCCGAGAAAAACAACATGGAACCGAACAGCGCAGCAACTGCGACCAGGCTTATGACATCTAACATCATTTCGATTCCGACTCTCGATGAATCAGCAGTAGTGATTGCGCTCTAAATAGAGCTGAACCGCGACCGCGGGCACACCCTGATTAAGTTCGGGTTGTTGTTCGAGAAAGCGCAAGAATCCGAGTTGCAGGCGGGCGGCATTGACGCCAGAGGGCACGCACACCGAAGCATTGGCGCTGCCCGCGTCGTAAATAAAAGCCTGACAAGACATGTACTCATACCATAGCGGCGAACGGCAAGCTCGTACCAGGTTCGCGGTGCTGTCGAACGTTGGAGTGTCGCCAGCCTTGACGGTGGGGTGGCACAAGAGGAGAAAGGCGACGATTGCGAGCCTCGACCTGGTCGAGCTTCGTTGTTGGACCTTGCGCTGCTTCATTTGCTCAATTCAAATCCCGAGTAACCGTTCGCGCGGCTTTGCTCGAAGCTTTCCAAATACTTCGGCAAGCCGCCTGGGTACATGAGCATCTCTCTCGGCTTACCTGGGATGTTGGCGCCCATGTACCAAGAGTCAGCCTTGGGAAACAACGTCGCGTCCGCCATGGTCAAAATCTCCTCTCGCCATGACGCCTCTGCTTGCTCGGTGGCTTCGATCCTTTCGATCCCGCGTTCACGCAAATCGCGAAGCATCTCGATGAGGCATTCACCTTGATATTCCGCACTCGACGGGCCATTGCAGAAACCGGTCGGCGCTTGTGGCCCGTAACTAAACAGGAGATTTGGAAACCCAGCCGTGGCGACACCCAAATGCGTACGCACCCCACGCGACCATTTATCCTTGATTTTTTCGCCGCTTAGTCCTTCGATATCAATACTCGTGATCCCACCCGTCACGGCGTCAAAGCCGGTGGCGAATACGAGCAAATCAAGCTCCAGTAGACGCTCTCCCAGGCGCACGCCCTGGGCTTCGATGCTATCGACAGGCGTGTCTTTGAGGCTCACCAACTCCACATTGGGGTAGTTGAAAATATCGAAATACCATTGCTCCAGAGATGGCCGTTTAACTGCGTATGGATGGGGTGGTTCCTCGGGTGCCAGCAGCGCAGCGATTGCGGGATCGTTGATGCGCGCACGCGTTTTTCGCCGCCAAAAATCGTAAGCCGTGCGATTGGCCTTCTCGTCGGTGAACACATCGAAGAAGGTACCCAACCAAAAATGGAAGCCTCCGGCGTTCCACAGGCGTTCATAGGTTGCTTCGCGCTCTTCGTCGCTAACTTCCAAGGCTGAGCGCGGGTCGAAATCGAAATCGAAGCCACCGAAACACTTACCGCGCCGGTCAAAGCGCTCAGGATATTCGCCGCGCATTTGTTCATTGTCCTGCGAATTCAGGGCCCGTTGGCCCATCGGCAGGTACATATTCGGTGTGCGCTGGAAAACGGTAAGTTTCTCGGCGACTTTCGCGCTCTCTTGTGCAACTTGTATACCGCTCGCCCCGGTACCGATCACGCCAACCCGGCGACCGTCGAGCCGCACCCCATCTTGCGGCCACAGCGCGGTGTGATGCCACTCACCCTCAAAGGTTTCCAAGCCAGGGATCTCCGGCACGTATGGTTTCGAGCCAAAGCCGGTGCACACCACGACATAGGCGGCTTCGAACGCCAAGCCCTGATCGGTCTCCAGGCGCCAACGGTTGGTCGAATCGCTAAACCGAGCAGCGGTGACGCGAGTGTTTAAGCTGGCATCTTTTTTAAGATCATAATGGGCGTCAACGTGATCAAAGTAGGCACGCATCTCCGCCCAGCCAGGGAAACGCTCGCTCCATTCCCAGGATTCCCAAAGGTCGGGGCGCGAAAATTGGTAGATATCGCAATGGGTATCCACGCGCGCTCCCGGATAACAATTCCAGTGCCAGATGCCGCCGAGGCCGGCCCCCGCCTCGATCAGATGGACGTTGAAGCCTTCTTCTCGCAGCCGAATTAGTTGGTAGACACCAGAAAAACCAGCGCCGACAATGACCACTTCAAATTGCCGCAGATCCGCGGCGCGCACTCCCGACATTTCCGTATTGCACCTCTGGTTAGATAACAAAAATTACGTGGCTGACTCGATTTTGGATTTCGAACAATCACACATTGCACCAAGGTTAGGCAAACCTTGGCTTTGCCGAACCACACCCCATGCGGTCGACCCCGGCAAAATGCTTGGCATTCTCTAACGATCCCCAATAGATACCCAGGAGGCGGTCGGTAATTATCTCGACGTTGGGGCCGTTCCTGGTTAATCTGTTTTCGACCAGCCCGGAAAATCCAGAATGAATATTCGCGCGCATTCAATCTATCGAGACTTTGTCGACGCTAATCAAGCCTCGGCTCGCCATGCTGAGCGCGCTAATCAGTTTATTCCGACTGGCACCTCTCGTTCGCTGCTCAGGCACCCGCCGTTTCCATTTTACGTGAGGCGCGCTGAGGGGGTCGTTAGTACGGACTTGGATGACAACCAACGCATCGATTTTCATAACAACTACACCACATTGATTCATGGCCACGGACATCCGGACGTGATGGCCGCTATCGAAAAACAATTACCTAACGGCACAACTTATTCGGCTCCCGGTGCGCAAGAGTTGGAACTGACCGAACTGTTGGCCAACCGCATTCACTGCGTCGAGCAGACGGTCTTCAATAATTCGGGTACGGAGGCGGTGATGGTGGCCTTGCGCATAGCGCGAGCGTGCACGGGCAGAAATCGAATTGGCAAGTTCGAGGGGGGTTACCACGGGTCTTCGGATTTCGTCATGGTCGGCGGCCACGATGTGCCCAAACCCGACGATCCGGTGAAAGTCTCGAAACCGACGGTCGATTTAGCCGGTTTACCGGCGAGCGTGTGCGACGACGTCATCTTAATGCGCTTCAATGACAGCGATGCAGTGCGCGAAGCGGTAAAGCAGTATGGCGAGGAAATGGCGGCGATCATTGTCGAACCGATCCAAGGGGCCGGCGGCGTGGTCCCCGCGGATCCCGAGTTCCTGCAAACGATTCGTGAAGAAACGCTGCGCGCGGGCATTGTTCTGATCTGCGACGAGGTCATCTCACTACGCCAGGCCCTGGGCGGCGCACAAGGCTTCTACGGTTTAGACACCGACCTTACAACCATGGCTAAAACGATTGGTGGCGGCTTCCCGGTCGGCGCCGTCGGCGGCAAGAAGGAGTTCATGCGGGTTCTCAATTCACCGCAGGACGGTGGCACAGTGGCTAACCTCGGGACATTCAGCGCTAATCCGATGTCAGTAAACGCAGGGCTCGCAACGATGAAGCTCTTGGACGAGGCCGCGATCTCACATCTAAATGATCTAGGTCAGCGGGCCCGCGCCGGGCTAAAACAGGTAATCGACAAGCGCGCCCTGCCCGCCCAGGTCACTGGCTCAGGTTCCTTACTACAGGTGCACTGGACGTCGGAACCCTGCGTCGATTCCCGCGGGCCGGCGACCGCTGATCCAGATCTCAACATGCTGACGTTTTTAGGACTTTGCAACCGGGGCGTCCAAGTATCCATGCGCGGGATCGTGGCGCTCTCAACACCCATGACAAACGAGCACATCGACAAACTGATTGGCGAGTTCGACAACGTTTGTGGTGAGCTCCAGTCTATCGTGTGAGTGGTCATGCGGCGTGAGCACAGCAGTAAAACTCTTCTTCAACTTCCGTAGTCCCTACTGTTATTTGCTTTCGAAGACGATGTTCGAGGCTTTTCAGCCGTTCGATATCGATTTCCAGTTTCGTGCGCTGGGCGGCTGGGATGGACGCTCACCGCCAGAACGCGCCAAGGTGAAAGTGCCGATCACCCGGCAAGATATGGCGCGCTGGACAAAGCGCATGAATCTGCCTTACCAACCGCCGCCCATCACCACCGATCCGACGCCCGCCGGTTTGGGCTCGGTCGCCGCCGAGACCGCCGGTTTACTGCAGCCCTACATCGAACAGGTGATGCATACCGAATGGGGGGACGGTGTCGACATTGGCAAGCCTGATGTTCTGCATCGCATCGCTTTGGATATCGGACTGGATAGCCATGCCTTGGACAACGCACTAAATAGCGCCAGCGCCAAACAAAAACTCGCAGACAATTGGACCGAGGCACAAGATCTCGGCGTGGTCGGTGTGCCCACTTTCGTGATCGGCGATCAGATTTTCTGGGGCAACGACCGACTCGACTTTGTCGTCGAATACTTACAAGAGCTCGCCGACTGAAAGCGCGGCACACGCCAAAACTGGATCTAGCCAATTAGGCCATATGCCGGCAATCGAGCTCTCCGTCAGCGTGCGAGCAGGCCTGATACCAAGGCGTGTGCTTTCGCGAAGCGGAGTTGATGTGTCGATAAATGAGCATTCGAGAACGGCACACAACACAGGTAACGGGCCGCACAGCCGCTGACGATCAAACAAAGCGCATGCGGACCGATCCCAGGCCCTGATACCTCACCGCAATATCATCACCAGCCGCCACGCTGATCGCGGCCGTGATCCCACCGGTCATCACAAAAGTACCCGCCGGAATCGACTGGCCACGACGAGCAAGGTTATTGGCAAACATCGCTAATGACTCGGCTGGATGACCAAGCACGGCGGCCCCCGCACCACAGGCTTCGACCGCGCCATTTTTCTCAACGACCACGCCCATGGTGCGCAAATCGACTTCCTCTATGCTTGCCGCGCGAGAGCCAACCACAAAGCCCGCCGCCGACGTGTTATCGGCAACGACGCTAACCAGATCGAAATTAAAGTTCTCGTAGCGAGAGTCTAGAATTTCGACCGCCGGTAAAACGAAGTCGATGGCCTGCATCACTTGCGCGAGATGACAACCCGGGCCTTTGAGCTCTCGGTTGGTGACAATGGCGATCTCCGCTTCGATACGCGGTGCGATGAAGTTCGCCATCGGGACCTCGCCGCCGTCCGGATATGCGCCACTTGCGCACAGGAAACCGAATACCGGCTCCTCGACATTCATTTGCTTCATTTTCGCTTGCGAGGTGAGCCCCGCTTTCAATCCACCAACGCCAATGCCTTGAGAAATCTTCCGCTCGCGAATGGCATCCTGAATGGCATAGGCATCGTCCCAATCTAGATCGGGATACTCGTTGGTAATTTTCGTGATCGGTTGTAAGTCGCGCTCGGCGGCTTGCAGCCGCTCGGCAAGGCTGGCAACAGCGGCCTCGTCAAGACTCATGCTGATGCCCCGGCTGTTGTCTCATTGGTTTTCGATAGATCGAGTGCCACGTCCTCGATCATGTCTTCCTGCCCGCCGATGGTTTTACGCTTGCCAAGTTCGACCAGAATCTTTCCGGAAGGAACGCCATATTTCTCCGCGGCGCGCCGGGCGTGCAACAAAAACGACGAGTAGACACCCGCGTAGCCCATGATCAGTGACTCTCGATCAACGCGAACAAGCTCGTCCATCATTGGTGTTACGACATCCTCAGCGACATCCATCAGTTTGAAAACATCGACACCGGTATCCGCGCCCATGCGAGCGAGTACGGCGTTGAATGCTTCGAGCGGGGTATTACCGGCACCGGCACCTAAACCGGCAGCAGAGCCATCAATGCGGTTAGCGCCCGCGGCAACGGCTGCAATCGAATTAGCGACGCCCATCGCCAAATTGTGGTGCCCGTGGAAACCGAGTTCGGTGTCGCCTCGCAAACCAGCTCTCAAGCACTGAATACGGGCCGAGACATCATCGGGCAGCATGTAACCTGCTGAATCGGTACAGTAAATACAGTTCGCACCATACTCTTCCATAAGCAATGCTTGTTGAAGCAAGGACTCGGGCTCACTCATATGCGCCATCATTAAAAAGCCAACGGTATCGAAGCCCATTTTTTGCGCGCTACCGATATGTTGTTCCGAGACATCGGCCTCGGTGCAATGCGTTGCGACACGAACCGTATGCACACCGCAATCCTTGATCATATGCAGGTGCTCAACGGTACCTATCCCCGGTATCAACAGCGCGGAAATCTTAGCGTTCTTCATTTTTGGAACAACTGCGCGCAGATAGTCTTCATCGCTTGCTGCGGGAAATCCGTAATTCACCGACGCGCCGCCCAGACCGTCACCGTGAGTGACCTCGATGATCGGCACGCCGGCAGCGTCGAGCGCGCTTGCTACGGTAACCATTTGTGCGGGTGTGATTTGATGGCGCTTGGCATGCATGCCATCGCGCAAGCACATGTCGTGAAGGGTTACTTTTTTATCTTTGAAGTTCATGAACCCAACCTCCTTACGCGGCAATCGCTGCCATGTTCTCCGCGAACATCTCGGCGGTGCGGAGCGCCGCGGCGGTCATGATGTCGAGATTACCAGCGTACTTTGGCAGGTAGTCCCCTAATCCTTCGACCTCGGCAAAAACCGAGACCCGTTTATCGTCAAATACCGGCCCGTTAACAATCCGGTAACCCGGCACATAGCGTTGAACCTCGGTAACCATGTCCGCGATGGATTGACGAATTGCATCTTCGTTCGGGGTCTCTGCGGTTAAGCAATGAATAGTATCCCGCATGATCAACGGTGGCTCGGCGGGATTAAGAATAATGATCGCCTTGCCTTGCTTGGCGCCGCCCACTTGCTCGATACCGGCAGCCGTCGTGCGTGTGAATTCATCAATGTTTTTACGCGTCCCCGGCCCCGCAGATTTTGAGGCGACGGTGGCAACGATTTCGGCATAGTCGACCACCTGAACGCGCGATATCGCCGCGACCATCGGGATGGTCGCCTGCCCGCCACAGCTCACCATGTTGACGTTGCCAGCGCTAGAGTTGATGTGATCGGTTAAGTTGACCGGCGGCACACAAAATGGTCCGACCGCAGCGGGAGTCATATCAATCACCTTCACGCCATGTTCCTGCAACTTGCGATCGTTCTCTGCATGCACGTAAGCCGAGGTCGCATCGAAGGCGATTTTTATCTCGTCGTCTTCAATATGAGCCAGCAGTCCATCGACGCCCTCATGAGTCGTTTTTAATCCGGCATCGCGCGCTTTCGCGAGTCCATCAGAATCGGGATCAATCCCGACCATCCAGGCCGGATTAATGTGCTCGCTTCTGAGCGCTTTGATCATCAGGTCAGTGCCGATGTTGCCCGACCCTATTAGTGCAGCGTTGATCATGTTGGCAAGCTCCTAAGGATTTAAATGACCTTTGATTAATTCCGGGTGCATCCACATGATGTCATCGTGGGTGCCTGAACAGACGCGGACTGCGGGTCATAGTGGGCCCTACAGCGACGATCCGCAACGCCATCAAGTTCACTTCAGCTTGCTGGGTGCACTGCAAACGAATCACAGTTCCCTTAGCTGAAACGCGCCGAGCACTGGCCAAGCCCACCGATCTCCATGTGAATCGCGTCCCCGGGTCCAACGGGCTGTAGCGGGACTAGCGAACCCGAGAGGATGACCTCGCCCGCCTCAAGGCCAATCCCAAGCTCACCGAGCGTATTGGCCAGCCAAGTCACACAGTTAATCGGCGAGCCCATAGCCGCAGCTCCGGCGCCGGTTGAAATAATGTCGCCATTGAGCGATACCACGATCCCGCACGTCGTTAGATCAAGCTCGGTGGGCCTGACACATTTATCGCCCATCACAAATACACCGCACGATGCATTGTCTCCCACCGTATCTTCGATTTTTATTTTCCAATCGGTAATTCGACTGTCGACGATTTCAAAGCACGGCATCACAAAGTCGGTCGCGCGAACCACGTCGGCATTGGTAACGCCTGGTCCTTTCAGATCGGATTTCAGTATAAAAGCGATCTCGCCCTCAGCGCGCGGTTGTATGAGCGTCTCCGAGGCTGGAATTTCGGCGCCGGTGCTAAACGCCATTTTGTCAGTGAGAAACCCGAAATCGGGGCGATCGACATTGAGCATGTCCATCACCGCTTTGCTGGTAACGCCGATTTTTTTTCCCACCATCTGCTCGCCCGCCTCCAAACGCCTGGCCAGCATGCGACGAGATGCTCCGTAAGCGTCTTCGATAGTGATCCCAGGTGCCTGCTCGGTCAATGGCGCAATCGTAGAGCGCGACACCATTGCGTCATAAAGCGCATCACCGAGCTCGTCTATCTTTGTTTGATCCATGGTTGTGCTTTTCTTAATTGCTGATTGGTGTTCTAGAGTTTCAGGCAGACGTTGCGCAATTCTGTGTAGAACTCTAACGAATGCACGCCACCTTCACGCCCTATTCCCGATTGCTTGGCGCCACCGAAAGAGGTTCGGAGATCACGCAAAAACCAACAGTTCACCCACGTGATGCCAACCTCGATTTGTTCAGCGACGCGCACTGCGCGGCTCGCATCCTTCGTCCAAATCGCGGTCGCCAGGCCATAGTCGGTATCATTGGCTAGCCCAACCGCTTCGTGTTCATCATCAAAAGGAGCGATGTGACAACAAGGGCCGAATATCTCTTCTTTAATCACTGTTGAGCTTTCAGCCAGTCCCGTCCAGATCGTCGGTTCCACCCAAAATCCGCCGGCATGTTCACTGCCCATTTCTGGCTGTCCGCCGCCAGCTACGATTGTTGCGCCGAGGTCCTTCGCTTGTTGGTAATAACCCAAGACCTTTTGCCGCTGCTGCTCGCTCACCATCGGCCCCATACCGGTATCTTCCGCTTCCGGGGGACCAATTTTCAGGCCTGCAGCCCCAGCCTTTAGCCGATCGACGAATTCATTGAAGATTGACCGCTCCACATAGACTCGCTCAGTGCCTAGACAAACCTGACCACAGTTAGCGAACGCCGAGCGCATCGTGCCGTCGATAGCCTGATCCAAATCGCAATCGGCGAAGACGACGCCCGCGTTTTTGCCACCAAGCTCAAATGAGACATCGCGAATACCGACTGCGGCGTTCTGCATGATGGCCGTGCCAGTGACGGTTTCGCCGGTGAAAGTGATCGCATCAACACCCTTGTGCTGAGTGAGCAGTTCGCCGGTCGAACCGCCACCAAATCCGTTAACCACGTTATAAACGCCAGGCGGAACACCCACCTCGTTCATAACCTCACCCAACAAGGTCGCGGTCACCGGCGTTTCTTCTGATGGTTTTACGATCACGGTGTTACCGCACGCCATCGCCGGGCCGACCTTCCAAGTCATCAACAATAGCGGCAGATTCCAAGGGCAAATAACAGCCACTACGCCTTTCGGCACCCTTACCCCATAGTTCAGCGCCCCGGCCCCATCGGGGGTGTCCATACGGAACGATTCAGTGGCTACGTTCTTGATGACATCGGCGAAAATCTTGAAATTCGCCGCACCCCGCGGGATGTCGATGTGGCGGGCGAGTGAATATGGCTTACCGGTATCCAAACACTCTGCTTGCAGGAACTCATCAAATCGTTCGTTGACGCGGTCAGCGACTTGATAAAGCATCGCGCAGCGCTCGGCCAGCGGCATCTTGCCCCATGGTCCGTTCAATGCCGCGCGAGCGGCGTCGACCGCCGCGTCGACGTCGCTGGCGCCGGCTTCGTGAACGCTCGCAAACGGCTGGCCGGTGACTGGATTTAAAGTATCGAAAGTGCGGTTAACGCTTGAAGCAACGAATTCGCCGCCGATGAAGTTCTTTAACTCGGAGCGATCGTCGATCGCGGCACTGCGAGCAGCCATAAATCTATTCTCCGTAAAATCGGGCCGAGCTTACGCGGCCTTACCCAACTCAGCCAAGGTGGTGGTTATTGTGAGCCAGGCATCGCGACCTCGATGATTGAGATCGGCCAGCGTTTGTTCGTCGAACGCCGAGGCAATCCCCGCTTGATAGGACGTGCGCGCCCTTACCCGCTCATACCAGTGCGCTACGCGCGTTTTAGCGCGGTACCAATCATCCCAACCAAATTGCGTGAGGGTTTGAAAATACGGCGCGAGCGCGATGTCGGCCAACGACAATTGGCCACCAGCAATAAAGGCCTGAGATTCTAGAATCGCATCCATATCGATCATCGTTCGCTCATAGGTCGCAATGGCGTCGGCGACATCAGGCGCATCGTAACCGTATTTCAGCAAGCGCCGCTGGCGTTCACGCCTGGGCTTTTCAACCACCTGATTGATGATCCGCTCCTGCTCATCTGCCGGCAGCGCGCGGAGTTTATCCGCCATCACCAACGGCCATTGCAAAGCACCACACGAAGGATGCAGTTTGTTATCAACGTGCTTCATCCAAAAACGCATCCGCGCGATTTGGTGGGGCTCTGAGGGTTTGAGTGAAGGCTCGGGGTAGCGATCCTCAAGATACTCACAGATGATCGACGACTCGAGGACAGCTTTGCCGTCTTCGACGAGCGTGGGAACCACGCCTAAGGGATTGAGTTTGAGATACTCCGGTTCGAGATTCGCCTTATTCGGCAAATCGACATGCACCCCCTCCCAGGGCAGGTCTTTTTCGGCCAACACCATGCGCACTTTCTGGGCGCACGGAGACATCGGATGTGTATAAAGCGTGATGGGCATCGTTTTTTTGTGTTGTGCGCCGACTGCTCCGGCAACGCACTTGTGTTCGTGCGAACTTAGGTCACGACACCCATGAAATTCTCGTTGAGCTTGCGGTCGTGATAGAAAACTGCCTTGCCTATCTCTTCCGCCTGCCAGGTGATCGGACCACGATCAGGGTACCAAGTGTAATCGCCACAAAATACCTCATTACGGTTGCCGGAAGGATCGAAGAAATAGATCGTCTTGCCGCGCGTAATCCCATGGCGGGTGGGACCAACGTCAATCGGGATCCCTTTCATCCCCATGAGATCAGCGGCGTGCAAAACTTCTTCCCAGGTTTGCAACATGAACGAGGCATGGTGCAGCTTGCCGGGCTCGGCGTGTTCGATCATGGCGATATCATGGGCTTTATTGGAACAGGACAGGAACACCGCCGCCATTTGATCGTCGGGGGTGACGACCCGCTCGGTGATATCGAAACCCAAGGCGCTAATGAAAAAATCAGCGGATTTCGCGATATCAGGACCATACAAAAGACAGTGATCGAAGCGGTAAACCTTCATGCCTTTGAGGCCTTCAGGCCACGGATCGGGATTTAAGTCTCCCAGGCCGTTACCAACAAACTCTTTTTCGGCGTACAACTCGATTTGATGACCTGACGGAATTTCAAAGCGCACACGATGGCCGCAGCCCCATAGCTCCCCTTCTTTGATCCGTTCGGTGGTCAAGCCGTAGTTACGCACTTCAGCTTCAAGCCGGTCGAGTTCGCTCGTGCCGTAAACCTTGAATGACATCAAGTCTATTCCAGGCGCATCGGCCTCGCGCAACACAATAGAAAAGCAATCATGCTCATCCCAGGCTTTCAGATACACGCGCCCTTCGGAGTCCTCATGCATCTTGATAAGCCCCATATAGTCCACGTAGTGGGTCAGCGCTGGCCCCATCTCCATGACGCGAAGACACGCGTGGCCGGGTCTCAATACACCGTTAAATGACATACCTACTCTCCTATCAACTCGAATGGCCCAATGCGCAGTCCGTTATGCGAGATTCGGCCGACTATAGGGTATGGGATTGTCCGCCCACGCTCTTTTTTGCAGGAGCCCCATGGGTTGCACAGTAAGATCGGCCTGGGGAATTAGCTTGCAAGCCAGGCATATGCCTTGAGCCTCATCAGCTTCACTGACTTGTGCCCGACTCATCTTTAAGGTGCGGTACTCGCCTTTACCAAGCACCTGTACTCGGCAAATCCCGCAGCCCCCACCACGACACCCGATCGGAATGCCACGACGGCCAAGTTTCTCCATCGCCGCAAGTACCGTCTGATCGTCTCGACAAACGAAACGCTCCTCGGTCTCACTGATCGTGATCTCAAACATCGTTAAGGCTTAAGCATCGCGTCCATCGAATAGATCATCAACGGTCCAACCATCCAAATCGTATTCAGCCATGCATTTATCAACAAAACCTTTCAGTTCATCGGATAAGCCCATGGCGTCAGCAACCAGGGTATTCTCAAGACGAATATTCTCGAAGTTGCCCGCGTAGTTGCGCTCGTAAAGCTCGTGACGGCCACCAAACTCTGTGCCGATAGCATCCCACAAAAGTTTGAGCACTTTCACGCGCTCAACGGCATCGTAACCGTTGGAGCCGCGCAGGTACTTATCAAGGTACGGACGGAGCTCAGGATTCTTGAAATCCTTGGCATGCGAGTTGAGATAGATGAGCCCACTTGAGATCGTTTGCTCGATGATCTCCTTGATCCGCGAATAAGCGCCAGGGGCTAATGAACGGTAGGCCATACCCGAACCGATATTGGGCTGCAGCGTATCTTCAATCCACGGCTCGGGGTTGCGAACCATGGCTTCGGTCAGGCTCCAAAACATATTCCGATAGGCCAGGATTTCGCCAATATGAACCTGCATCGTCCGCGTTTCGCGATTGCCGACAGCCTCGGATGATTTGAGCATGAGCCCAGCAAGGAAATCGAGCTTAACGGCAAACCGCGTGCATCCATGTAAGCAAAAACGCGGGATGAAACCAGACATGGGGAAGAAGCCGTTGGCTTTTTCCAGATCCCTGTAAACGAACACGTTCTCCCAGGGAATGAGGACCTTGTCGAGAATGAGGATGGCGTCGTTTTCATCGAGTCGCGACGACAACGGGTAATCGAACGGGGAACCGACCGTGCCGGCGGTAAGTTCATAAGACGGGCGGCAAATTAATTTAACCCCCGGCGTATCCATCGGGATCATGGCGAACAACGCCATGCTCGGATCGCCCATTGGAGTCGGACCATAGAAGCCAATGAAGTTGTGATGCGTGAGCGCGGAGCCGGTCGCAACAACTTTCGCGCCACTGGCAATAACACCCGCATCGGTTTCCTTCTCGACATGAACATAGACATCCTTGACGTCGTCCGGCGTCGCGCCTTTGTCAATGGGTGGGTTCACCAGCGCATGATTCAAGAAGTAGCACTTCTCCTGAGTGTCACGATACCAACGCTTCGCGTTTTCTTCGTAAGGTGCATAGAACGGCGCATTGGCGCCCAGCGTTCCAGTTAGGCTGGCTTTGTAATCTGGCGCGCGCCCCATCCAGCCATAGGAGGTGCGGGCCCAGGCGGCAATCGCATCGCGCGAGCCAATCAAATCGTCGACCGAGCGGGAAACCTTATAAAAGTGATGCGTGAATGCGCCGTTACCGGTGTCGGTGTCTGTGGTTAGGGTTTTGGCCTGCTCCGGGTCGTGGAGACCGTCATACATGCGGGCCAACATCCGCGCGCTGTTTCGAAACGCTGGATGGGTCGTGACATCCCGTACCTTCTCGCCGTAAATCCAAATGTCTCGACTGCCTCGGATGCTGTCGAGAAACTCTTCACCATCGAAAGGCGTTACTGTGGGTAAGGCTTTTTCGGCCAGTTGGCTCATCGTCCGGTTCCCCTCGGTCGTTGCCGCGAGATAGCGACGGGTTGGGATTTTAGCTTTATTGGCGCGTCGGCGACAGGAAATAGCCGGTGCTAAGCTGACTTGCGAAAACCACAATGGTGCGGCGCAACGAAGAACGCTCGACAGACAGGATGGCAATCAATGATCGACTTATATACCTGGTCCACGCCCAACGGCCGCAAGGTCTCCATACTGCTCGAAGAGTTGGAGCTCGACTACCGGGTGTTCCCGGTCGACATCACGCGCGAAGAGCAATTCGCGCCCGCATTTCTGGAGATCAGTCCAAACAACAAAATCCCGGCAATCGTCGATCACCGCACCGGTCGTCGTCTGATGGAATCGGGCGCTATCCTGTTATACCTGGCGAGCACGCACGGCGCGTTTCTGCCCGCCGATGAAGGGTCATACTGGCGGTGCGTCGAATGGTTGATGTGGCAAATGGGTGGTTTCGGACCGATGCTCGGACAAGCGCATCATTTCGTGCACTTCAACCCGGACAAATCAGACTATGCCAAAGCGCGATACGCGGACGAGGCCCGCCGCCTCTATGGGGTCCTCGATAAGCGGTTGCGAGATCGTGATTACCTGCTCGGCGGCGATTACACCATCGCCGACATTGCGATCTGGCCATGGACGTCTCGTTTCCAGTGGCAAGACATCGAGCTGGGCGATTTTCCGCAAGTCCGCCGCTGGTATTTGTCGATAGCGGAACGCCCCGCGGTGCGGCGCGGTTTTAAGGTGCCCAACGACGCTGAGATCCCCAGGCCTTAGTCCACCGGCTTACGCAAGCTTTCGCAGTAGTCCACAAACTCCTGGGCCTGACAGGGTTTTGAAAATAAGAAGCCTTGATATCCCTCGCATCGAAGCCGCGAGAGAAAATCCACTTGCGCCTGGGTTTCAACGCCCTCGGCGATGGTGTGTAACCCCAGATTCTTACTCATGGCGATAATCGTTTGGCAAATGACTTCATCATCGCTGTCGCGGCCAATATCAGAGATGAAAGATCGATCGATTTTCAATTGATCAATCGGCAATCGCTTGAGATAAGACAGCGATGAGTATCCGGTCCCAAAGTCATCGATGGAAAATCGGATACCCACCCGCCGCAAACGCTGCATCACGTTGATGGTGGTTTCTACATCTTCAACGACCGTGCCTTCGGTTAGTTCGAAGACGATCCGCCGCGGTGGGATCTGATATTCGATGAGCAGCGCCTCGACATTCTCAACAAAATTCTCGGCGCGGAACTGCCGCGAGCTCACATTGATCGAAAGCTCACCCAGGTCCAACACGCCACTGTCGAGCCATGATTTAAAGGTCGCAAATGCGGTTTCCAGTACCCACCAGCCGATATTCACAATCAACCCGCGCTCTTCGGCGATCGGGATAAAATCGACCGGCGAGATCTCGCCGAGCTCCGGGTTCGACCACCTCAACAGCACTTCGGCGCCAATAACCTCGCCCAAACGATTGAGCTGCGGCTGGTAACACAAATACATTTCGTTATTTTCAATCGCGGTGCGAAGCGCCAGCTCCAGCGTCAAACGGTGCTGAGCCCGCTCTTCCATCTCGTGCTGGAAAAAGCGCGTGACGTTGCGCCCGGCGGCCTTACCGCTATACATGGCGGTATCAGCCTCGCGTAGCACCTCGTCCACCCCTTTTCGGCCCTCGGGAAATAAGGACACCCCGATAGTTGGAGTCACGTGCAACTGATGGCGATCGACCTGAAAAGGCTCGCCCAGCGACTCATGAATTTTGTCGGCTACCCGCCGAGCTTGCTCTGCGCACTGTTCAGCACGGGCTGCAACGTCGGGAAGCAAGACAACAAATTCATCGCCACCCAAGCGCGCCACCGTGTCTTCTTGACGCGTTACGTTTTGCAGGCGCTGGGCAACCGCCTGCAGCAAGCCATCGCCAACGGTGTGGCCGAGCGTATCGTTGATTTGTTTGAACTGATCCATGTCGATGAACAGTAAGGCGCCCATGGTTGCGCGCCGTTTGGCAGCCGCTAACCCTTCTTCCAAACGCTCTGTGAAATAGCGACGATTGGGCAGGTTTGTTAGCGGATCGTAGAGTGCGAGCTGCTGAATATCCTGTTCAGCGCGCTTACGATCGGAGATATCTTGAATCGCGCCGAGCACACCGATCGGTCCTTCCTCGGGATCGAGCATGGGTACTTTAGTGATCTCCGCCCAGTATCGCCGCCCGCAATGGTCAACAATTTCGCGTTCGACCTGAATCAAAGCTTGGGATTCGCTAAGCGAAACCAGATCTTGGGCATCAGCGACACCTGAGGTTCCGCCCCACTCGAGTTCTAAATCCGTTTTGCCGATGATGTCCTGCGGCCGATCAGCACCGACCACTGCAGCAAAGCGCTCGTTACATCCCAAATAACGGCCCTCGCGGTCTTGCCAGTACATACCTTGCGGAACGGTTTCAATGACAAGTTCTAAAAACTGTTGCGAGCGCTCCAGCGCGAGCTGCACCTTCTTACTGGCCTGGATATCTGTCACGGTGCCAATAACTCGTGAGACCTTATCGCCCGCGTCCCGATCAGCGACGCGGCCGTGAATGCGTACCCACAGCCACTCGCCGTTGCGCGCCCTCAAGCGGCATTCATGTTCGTAAAAAGGCGTATGACCACGGAGATGCTCCGTCATCTTGAAGACCATCGCCCCACGATCGCCTGGGTGAGTCAGAGATTCAAAGTTAACGCCCTTTTGTGCGGGCATATCGATTTGCAAACGCTCAATGAGCCGCCCGCCATGAAAGTTCAGGCTGTCACTAGCCACCAGCCATTCCCAAACCCCATGTTCGCCGCTATCGATCGCCGCATTTAAGCGCTCTTCGTTCGCGCGTAAATTCGTATGGGTGACCTCGCGCTCAAGTTCCGCGGCCGCGCGACTGGCGAGAATATCTTGAACCGTCATTACGTCGTCTGGGGCAGTGATCGGATCCCTGAACATCAGCGCAAACACGCCAATCGGTTTGCCATCAACATCGAGTAAGGCGCGCCCCGAATAGCCCTGCATGTCCCAGTCCTGGAGCAGCGCATCGCGCGGATATTTGCGAGCCACGTCGTAGGCCACAAGGTTTCTCATCTTCATTGGAACGGACTCGCAGGGAGTGCCCGCGAGCGGGTAGACCAAACCCTGCAAGGGCGGTTCGCTCGGGTAACAAGCACTGACCACGCCTTCACCCTGGTTCGTCCGCGCGACGAAAGCACAATCCGCGCCGGCGAGTTCCACCGCTGCCTTGGTGAGGACGTTGAGCAATCTTCCTGATTCATCGCTCGTTAACGCATCTGCCATAACCTTGAGCTTGCCGAGGCTAAGAGCCAGCTTACGTTCCGCTTCTTTGCGCGCCGTGATTTCGCTACAAGTTCCAACGATGCGAGAAAAACGTCCGTCCTCGAGCGGGTCAATGGCCTTGCCGCGCACTAGGAAATCGCCGTATCCAGCATTATCGCCTCGAACGATTCGCAGCTCCGCATCAAGCGCCGGACTGTTACCTTGCAAATGGGCGAGGACCGCAGCTCTCACCTCGGCGCGATTATCAGGATGGAGCCGAGCAACGAAATCTTCACCGCTCATGCGCGCAGGAAGTGCAAATACCCGCAACTGCGGACTGTCGAAACCTTGGATATGAAAAACGTCGGCTTGAATATCCCAGGCCCATACGCCTTGCGAACTCGAATCCAACGCAAGTTCCAACAAGGCTCGCTGCTCGTATTGCTCCGTAACGTCGGTGTGTGTGCCCACCATTTCCAGCACACGACCCTCGCTGTCGCGGCGCGAGGCTTGCCCGCGGGTAAGGAAACGCCGGTAGCTCCCGTCGAGCATGCGCACGCGTTGCGCTACTTCGTAGACGCGTCTTTTGCCTCTAAGAAAATCGGCAAGCGCCGCACTCACCGCATCGATATCGTCTGGGTGGGTGATCTCCAACAGCGCGGTGCTGGTCTGACAACGAGGAATTTTGTCCGTCCAGTAGCCTTCGTGCTCCCACGCATCGGAGCGGAGATCCCACACCCAGAATCCAATTTGCCCCGAATCCAAAACCACGCCCAGGGCGATGTCCGCGCTAGGACGTGAGACGGCGGGCTCCAGATCCCCGCCCGCAGGCTCGTCGCGAACGAGCGAAATCACAGTGTTTTTATTGTCCGACATCGCCTTCTAGCGCCGCTGTTGGTCTCAGCATCCTCATCCCGTTCGCCGGGATCTCCCCATGACCACCATAATCGGCTGTTCGTCGAATTTCTTGAATTATAGTTCCAGATCATTGATTTCACACCGATCGCTAGTCCGCAGCCGGACCATGATAGCGAGCGACGCTAATCGAGACCGACGTAATTTTCGGCTATCGATTTCTTACCGGCCAGCGAGTTGAGCGCATAGTCGAGCTCCGCGCGCTGAATTCGTTGGGCAAAAGGATCGTCATCCAGCTTGTGGGTCGCATGGGTAAACCACCATGAGAATCGCTCGGCTCGCCAAACATGGCGCAGAC
>JBCCEV010000062.1:0-22411 GCA_039030125.1 Pseudomonadota bacterium
ATTAGCTTGGCTTGCACCGGCCGGGTAAAGCCGCTGCACTTCGTCTCCACGCTCAGTGTCTTGCCGCCCACCCCGCCCGCCGGCAAACAGCGGATGCGGGAATCCGATCCTCTCACCAATTACCCGCTGCCCAGCGGCGGCTATGCGCGCAGTAAGTGGGTGGCTGAGCAAATGCTCGTGGAGGTCACGCGCCGAGGTCTACCCGTTAGCGTTTATCGCTTGGGACCGATCTCCGGTGACTGCAAAAACGGCGCGTTTAATGAAAACGACTTCCTTTATCGCCTGTTCCAAGGCTATATCGAATCTGGGATGGCGCCAGAGGGTGCCCTGCAGCTCGATGCACTGCCGGCCGACTACGCCGCCTATGCGTTGGTACATCTCTCGCTAACTGGTGCCTACGGTGTTTATCACATGTTGCACCCCGAACCGGTGTCCTCCGATGTGGTTTTCGAAGCGGTGCTGCGTGGTGGTTATGCCATTGAACGCGTTAACTACAGCGATTGGTACGAGCACTTAACGCGCATTGCGCGTGATGATCCCAACCATCCCCTCTACCCATTAGTTAGCTTGTTTGCTTCACGGCGGGGTATCGTCGATACCGCGAACGCAGATCTTCAACAAGTGCCGTTCGACGACGCCGCGACGCGAGAAGCGTTGGCCGATGCAACGCGTCAAGCGCCGGATCTCGATATCGAATTATTCTCAACTTATCTCAACGCCATGATCCGTGCAGGTGTGGTGTCGCCACCCCAAGCACAGGCGCAGGCAGCCCTATGAGCACTGTCGCCGAAAATCCCAAAGCGCAACCTCGTTATGACCGTTACGATCCGTGGGCGACGCTGTATAACCAAACTATGGGGCCGGAATACGGACTTGCGCAGCTACAATGGCTAGCGCGCGTGTTACTGCCCAGAGTTCCTGGCGATGCGGCCTTGCTCGATTTGTGCTGCGGAACCGGACAACTGCTGCCACCTCTCATTGAGCAGGGGTTCAAGATGACCGGCCTTGACGGCTCCGCCCAAATGTTGGAGCACGCGCGCCGCAACGCACCGGGCGCGGAGTTACTGCTTGATGACGCGCGCACCGTCGATATTCACGAACGCTTTCACGGGATCTTCTCAACCAGCGCGTCGCTAAATCACATCGACACCATCGATGAACTCGCAGCCGTGTTCAAAAATGTTTATCGCGCCCTCAAGCCCGGCGGTATTTTTGCCTTCGATCTCAATCATCCAGAACAACTCATCAAATGGTGGCGAGGCCAACCGACGGAGGGTGAGATTCACCCAGATTTTTCCTGGTTCGTAACCCCATATTACGACACCGGATCTGAAAGCGGCCGTTTCACGGTGTCGATCTACCGAGCCCCATTAGCGAGCACGACCAGCCGTTGGATGAAGTCCAAACAAGGGTTATACGGCATTCTGATGCGCGAGCGGTTCGTTGGTCTGCGTTTGCGTGTGCTTCAACACTTTGCGGCCTTTGAACCTAGTTGGGAACGCAGGGATCTGGATTTCCCGATCGCCGGTCATCAGTTAGAGGCGGTCGATTCCGCATTGGCAGATGCTGGCTTCGGGAACATCAATCTCTGCAACATCGACGGCGATGAGGCCCCAGATGAGAACCATTCGGCGCACTTTGTCTGCGTGAAGTCCGGGTAGCGGCGATGGCAAGCGAACAACTCACGGGCAATCAAACCCTACCGATCGATAAGCAGGCGTCACCCAACAGCGACGGAGCCGATCTTAGCGCCCAATTTGAAATGCGTTTTCTCGAACGCACCCAGCGCTCTGGAAGTTATGCACAGCGCCATCGCCAGCACCATGCCGATAAAAGCAGCATTAGCGCCGCGCGCGCGGCGAAGCGCAACATTGCCTATCCCTTGGTTGTGACCCAGGCTGACGGCGCTCGAGTCACCGATCTTGATGGCCACGAATACACTGATATTTTGCAGGGCCTTGGCGCGCATCTATGCGGGCACAACCCAGAATTCGTTCGCCAAGCGATGGCCGCGCAGCTTCAAAAGGGCATCGCCGTTGGCGTTCAGGACGAACAAGTTGGCGAATTGGCCGCGTTGACCTGCGCCCTCACCGGCCTTCCACGCGTAACTTTTAGCAATACCGGAACTGAAGCGGTAATGGCCGCAGTCCGCGTCGCGCGTGCCGCCACTGGCCGAAAAAAAATCGCCATATTCACTAACAGCTATCACGGTCACAACGATGCCATGTTGGTGCGCGCACCGTTGCTCGAATACGCACGACGAAAAGTTCGGCGCCTCGCCAGCCGCCGCGCGTGGCTGGCCCCGGTCAAATCCGCGCTGGAAAGTTTTTCCGCTGTGAGTGCGGTACCTGCCGCGGCAGGAGTCCCCAAAAGCGTCGCCCAGGATACCGTGGTGCTCGAATACGGTAGCGCGAGCGCTTTGCAATACCTCAAGCGCAAAGCCTCGCGGCTTGCCGCGGTTTTGGTCGAACCGGTGCAAAGCCGCTGCCCGGAATTGCAACCCGCAGAGTTTCTCCATGAGCTTCGCGCTTTAACCGAAAACGCCGGCTGCGCGCTCGTCTTTGATGAGATGGTTACTGGATTTAGAGTTCACCCGGCTGGCGCCCAAGGTTTTTTTGGCATCAAGGCCGACCTCGCTACCTACAGTAAAGTGCTGGGGGGCGGCATGCCAATCTCGGCGCTTGCTGGTCGGGGCGACTTTATGGATGCAATCGATGGCGGCCTGGACGGCACCAAGGCGACCACTTTTTTTGCCGGGACCTTTTGCAAACACCCGATGGCTCTAGCGACCAGCAAAGCGATGCTCTCGCACCTACAAGCCCAGGGGCCAGCGCTACAACAAAACCTCAATGCGAAAACAACCGACCTCGTGAGCACCCTCAACCAAGCAATGGATCAGGCGGACATACCGGTACGTTTTACCAGTTTTGGTTCTTTCTTTTCGATTGCAGTGACCCAGAGCAAGATCGACCAAAAGACAATCAATGCGCTGTCTTTGCACCTAATTAACGAAAACATTTTTCTGCGAGCGGGCGACCGGGGAGGATTCTTATCGACCGCCCACAGTGCCGATGACATCGGCAGAATTGCAGCCGCTTTCCAAGATGGCTTGCATCAATTACGCAGCGCCAACGCGCTGTAGACGGATATTTTCGAGAATCAGTAAACAGGATACGACGATGACTGAGACCAATGAACCGAATTATTTAGTCGTAATTAGCGATGAGGGCCGTTATTCGATTTGGCCGGAGTACAAAGAAATTCCTTGGGGTTGGCGGGCAGAAGGCACCTCAGGCAGCAAAGAGAGCTGCCTTGATCACATCGAAAAAGTGTGGACTGACATGCGGCCGTTGTCGTTGCAAAAACATATGGCCGAGCAAGCTGAGCAAGGCTCCTCGTCACAAGGCTAATCAGTTGAACGCCCCCGAAACGGATACAGCAAAGCTGGCGCTTGCGAACAACCAGCGTTTGCCTGCGTACATCACACTACTAAGGCCACAGTCGCTTGCATCGTGCGAAGCGCAATCACCGCAAGAGCGGGAATCCTTAGTGCAAGCCCTCGGTGTTTTCCTCGAAGCGCTGTCATTGCCCGCTGTCAGTGCTGCGAAGAAAATTACCGGAGTATTGGAACGTTTGCCGGTCCCTGAGCAAGATAAGCTGACCGACATTCATAGTGGGGGCGCGCTTGCCGGTAGCGAAGCGGCCGACTATGACCGATTTTTTGGCGTGGAACATGTCGACGCGCCGACACCCGCGACCATCATCGTTCGTAGCCTGCTGCTTAGTGCCGCGGCGTTTTTCGACCTCGCTTCCCGCATGGATAGCTTCGATACTGAACAACTGAGTGTGCAGTGCGAGGGATTCGAAGCTTATGCCGAGCTTCTAGTCCGAACACTCAAGCATCAGGATTGAGTTTTGTCGCCGGTTCCTTCAAGCGCCATTTGGCAGCAGTTGCACTGGTCGTTTTTTGTCGACGTTCAGGGCTTAATTCTATGCTTAAGCCGCTTCGAGAAGTTTCTCGCTGGCGAGAAATTAGAGCTAGCGGCCACCGAACTGATGACGGCGGCCAAGCTAATGCGCGCTTCGGGCGCGGCGATGGTTTTGGCTGGGAATTTCCCGCGCGAAGACTATGAAAACGAGGTCCGTCCGAGCATGCAGCCGCCGAGTGTCGCAAGCGACAACTTCAGCGGGTTAATGTCATGGGATCACAGCGTATTGATCCAGACCTGGCAACGCCTTCAACCAAAATTTCGCGCCTTGCCCGAAGAGCTTATGGAAGCTCACAAGGACTTCGTGGCCGCCTACAAAACACTCGCTACTTCCCATAGCGCAGTTTGCTCTCGCTTTGGCGGCAGCGAAGGGGGCAGTTTACGCAACCCCAAGGAAGCCGCGGTCGATGCGCTCGAACGTTTCAGACGCAGCCGCACTGCGCTTATTGATCCCGCCCAATCGCACAAAGAAAACGCCTGAACAAGCACACCGATGAGTAGCAAAGCGACCCAAAGAGAAGACATCGCGGATATCTACCCGCTGTCATCTGCACAACGCGGTGTGCTTTATCACTCCCTGTTGAGCGCGCAATCTGGCGTTTATGTCGTGCAAGTTCAATTTGAGCTTTTGGGGGTTCTCGATCATGAAGCTTTCGCCAGAGCTTGGCAGATGTTGCAAAGCCGGCATGCGCCGCTGCGCACAGCGTTCGCGTGGGAAGGTCTGAAGGAACCTGTTCAGGTCGTCGGTGTAGGCGCAGCGCCGCTTATCGCGCATCACGATTGGAGAGAGTTACCATCAGAGGATCAGCGCCAACAGTTAGCCGCCTGGGCAGAGAGCGATCGCGCTCAGTCTTTTCCATTGAACGTCGCGCCGTTGATGAGGATCAACGTCTTTCGTCTACAAAACCAACGCTATCAGGTAGTCTGGACCTACCATCACCTCCTATTGGACGGCTGGTCGCTGCCGATCCTCCTTGCCGAATGGGCAGCGTGCTACCGCGCGGCCCGACAGCAGCTTGAGCCGCTACTACCCCCGGCACCCGAATATCGCGACTACATCGCCTGGCTATCGCAACAAGAGCAAACGAGCGCGTTCGAGTACTGGCAGAAAACGCTCGGAGATTTCGAACACGCCACGCTACTAGGGTTCGATAGCGCCGCGCCGATTAGCCTCCCGTCTTCCGGCCTCATTAGAAAACAACTCGCCGGGGAGGATCTGGCGGCGCTAAAGCGCTTTGCAAAGGATGCCCGAGTCACGCTGGGAACCGTAATTCAAGGTGCGTGGGCACTGTTGCTCGCGACGATATCCAATGAGACGGATATCGTTTTTGGTCTCGCGCGTAGCGGTCGCCCACAAGATTTACCGAACCACGAGCGTCGCGTGGGTCTTTATATCAATACCTTACCGATAAGAGTTCGTATTAATTACGCGCAAAAACTTCGCGACTGGCTGAGGAGCTTGCAGCAGCAGCAACTCGAACAACAGAGCTATGAGTATTCCGCACTCGTCGACGTACATCGCGCAAGTGGCTTGGCCACCAATGCACCATTGTTTGAAAGCTTGGTGGTGATTGAAAATTACCCTCGCGATTTGTTTCGCGCTGACAAGAACGATGAACTGGAACTCGGCGCAGTCCTCATCAGCGAGCAAACCAACTTCCCGCTGAATCTGTATGCCACTATCGGTAATTCTCTCGAATTGCGCCTGCTCTTCGTGCCGGAAAGGTTTCGCGCGGCGAACGTCGAGACGATCGCGTCGCTTTTAACAGCTTCGCTCGGGAGTTTCGTTCGCGCTGACACAAATATCGACGGCGCCACACTTGGGGATATTGCCGTTCAAAGCGAATCCGCGATCGCCAGCATTCAAGCGTTCGCGAATGACACTGTGCGCCCGCTACGCGAGGATACAGTCGGTGATCAGATTGAGATTGCTGCTCATCAAAATCCAGACGCGATAGCGCTGATTGCCGGCGACAAAACACTCGACTACCAGAGCCTCGTGGCCCGAGCAAACCAGCTCGCTAAACATCTTATCGATTGCGATCTTGCACTCGGCGATACCGTGGCGGTGTGCTTGCCGCGCAGCAGTGACCTAGTCGCTATGCTGTTGGCGATTTTTAAAATAGGCGCGCGATACCTCCCGCTGGATCCCGGCCACCCCGTCTCGCGGCTAATTCAAATCATTGATGACGCACAGGCTACCGCCATCGTCTGTAACGCCGCGAGCCGCGCGGTTGGTGATGCGCTCACCGAGACCCGCGCGCAACTCATCGACCTCGACGAGGCACGCACGGTGATTGCCGAAAAATCAAGCGTCGCGCTCCGGCGGCCACTTGAGCGCGACGCAGGCGCCTACTTAATCTATACCAGCGGCAGCACCGGGCAGCCGAAAGGTGTTGCCATTAATCACGGCAATCTATCGAATTTAATTGAGGGCATGCGAGAGCGACTCGCCTTAACCGAAACGCCGCGTTGGCTCGCGGTAACCACAATCGCCTTTGACATTGCGGCACTGGAGATATTTTTGCCGCTCACTGTCGGCGGCACCGTTGTACTGGCGGATGAAACCACGGTGGTTGACGGCGGCGCTCTCCTTGACGCACTCGACGAGCACCAAATCAACGTGATGCAGGCCACGCCGTCGAGTTGGCGATTGCTTTTGCAAGCGGGTTTACGCAAGCGCGAGACCTTGACGATGTTATGTGGTGGCGAGGCGCTACCCCATGAACTTGCACAGCGACTAATCGACACCGGTAATGCTTTATGGAATGTCTACGGACCTACCGAGACCACCATCTGGTCAAGTGCCGTGCGCCTTTGCGAAGAACATCTCAACAGCGGTCACGTGCCGATCGGGGCCCCGCTCGCCAACACTGTCATGCATGTCATGGGACCCGACCGTCGCTTAACGCCGCGTGGCGCCATTGGCGAGCTTTGGATCGGTGGCGCCGGGGTTTCGCCGGGCTATCACGCGCGCGATTTGTTAAACGCCGAGCGCTTTATCGACAACCCCCTACCTAAGCCCGCCGGATTGCCGAGCGCGCCAGTGCTTTACTCGACCGGTGATTGCGTTCGACAACGCGAAGACGGTTTGTTTGAGTACCTCGGGCGCAACGACGAACAAATTAAGATCCGCGGCTATCGGATAGAGCTGGGCGAAATAGAGGCCAAGCTCGAAGCCTATCCCGGCGTTGAGCAAGCAATCGTCGTCGTTTGGCAGCCGGACACCCCGCTCGCCCAAATGATCGCGCTGATTAAACCCCGAGGCGACCTTAACGCCGCGGACCTAGCAGCGGCGCTCGCTAGCCAACTCCCCATCTACATGTTGCCTTCCCGTTATCAAGTGGTCGATGCGATGCCTCTTAATGCCAACGGCAAAGTCGACCGCCGACAACTTACCGAGGACTACGCAAAACCTCCGGCCGCAATCGGCGGCCAGCTCCGAGGCGAGACCGAGCGCGCGCTCGCCGAAATTTGGGCCCAAGTTCTAGGGGTGGAAAAGGTCGGTCCGCAAGATAGCTTCTTCGAGCTGGGTGGGCACTCACTGCTGCTTATGCAAGCCCACGGGTTGATGGGTCAACAATTCGCAACCGACTTGGCGCTACTCGATTTATTTCGCTATCCCACATTGCGCGCGCTCGCTGAACGTTTGGACAGTGGCGACGACGCCCCCACGCGCGAACAAGAACACAGCGAATCCCTCGCTCGCGAAACCCGCAGGGGCGCCCGCGCGGCGGGCCGGGACCGGCTGCAGCAGCGACGTGGTCGACGGACCAAGTTCGAAGGCGCGCAAGCGTAAACCTAGTTAGCGACACCCAGCCATGGCAAATATCGCGCACAACAGCACCGCCAGCGGCCTTGAGATCGCCGTTATTGGCATGGCCGCGCGTTTCCCCGGCGCGGATACGATTGACGAGTACTGGGCAAACCTGCTCGCAGGTCGCGAATCAATCAGCACACTCAGTAACGCCAAGCTCGCGGAACTTGGTGTTAGCGCAGCCGACCTTGCCGATCCAGCGTATGTTAAAGCGGGCGGCCTTCTCGACGACGCGGACTGCTTTGACGCCGCACTCTTTGGTTATAGCGCGCGCGAAGCCGAATTGCTTGATCCCCAACATCGGATTTTTCTCGAATGTAGCTGGGCCGCGCTTGAGAACGCCGCCTATGATCCCGCCCGGTATAACGGTTTGATCGGGGTCTTCGCGGGCGCCGGGATGAACGGTTACGTGCTCAATTTGTATGCCAACCCGGGAGTGCACACCACAGTCAGTCAATATGAACGCTACGTTGCTACCGATAAGGACTTTCTCGCCACCCGGACCTCCTACAAACTCGGTTTGGAGGGTCCGAGTGTAAGCGTGCAAAGCGCCTGCTCGACTTCACTAGTTGCGGTCCACTTGGCCGCCCAAAGCTTGCTCGCTGGCGAATGCGATATTGCCCTGGCTGGCGGTGCAGCGGTTTCGCAACAACGCGGCTATCGTGCCGAAGCCGGCGGGATCCAGTCGCCTGATGGCCACTGCCGAACGTTCGATGCTCAGGCGGCGGGGACGGTGGGCGGCAACGGCGTTGGCGTGGTTGTGCTCAAGCGCTTGGAAGATGCCCTCGCCGACCACGACACGGTCGATGCAGTGATCCGTGGATCGGCGATCAACAACGACGGCGCCGACAAAGTGAGCTACACCGCCCCGCGGGTCGATAGTCAAGCCCGCGTGATCGAAGCCGCGCTTGATGTCGCCGATCTGAGCGCGGCTCAGATCGGGTATGTCGAAGCACACGGCACCGCCACCCAATTGGGCGACCCCATTGAGGTCGCCGCGTTAAAGCAAGCGTTCGCCCGAGACCAGGTAGCGCCGGGTCGCTGCCTGATCGGATCAGTGAAAACCAATATCGGCCATTTAGATGCCGCGGCCGGCATTGCTGGATTCATCAAAACCGCGTTGATTGTCAAACACGGAGAAATCCCGCAAACACTGCACTTTGCAACGCCGAATCCGGAACTTGGACTAGCCGGCAGTCCGTTCGCCGTCGCGCGGGAACGCAGTCGATGGCGAGGTGGCGATGACGAACGCATCGCGGGCGTCAGTTCCTTTGGGATCGGCGGCACCAACGCGCACGTGATTCTCGCCGCGCCGCCAACCATCGATCGCACACCAGCCGCAGATCAACCCCAGCTCATTGCCTTAAGCGCGGCTAGCGAAGCTGGGGTAATAGAGCAAGCTTCGCAACTGAAAGCTTGTCTTCAAAACAATTGCGCATCAGCGCTCAGCGATATCGCTTTCACGCTGCAAGCGGGAAGACGTGCCCTTAAATATCGTCGAACGATGGTTGCTAGGGATCATGAGGACCTCATTAGGCACCTCGGCGACGGCGCCGCAGCCAATGCGGCTTCCACAAACCCTCAAGCCGTTTTCATGTTTCCAGGCCAAGGGGGCGCACTCCCCAAGCAGTTGCTAACGATTGCCGATCGCTATGAGGGAATTTCGAAAACGCTCAGCAAATGTGAGGAAGTACTGAGCAACGAGACCCGTCAGTCGCTACACACCTTGTTAGACGCTGACTTGACCCGTGACACCTCGCTTGCACAGCCTGCTTTATTCATCACTCAGTACACGCTCGCCAATTTTTGGCTCGACCTTGGGGTTAAACCGGCTGCATTGATCGGCCATAGCCTTGGCGAGATCGTCGCCGCCGCGATCGCTGAGGTGTTACCGCTCGAAGCTGCGTTGCGATTTGTCATCGAACGCGGCCGCTTGATGCAAAGCTGTGTACCGGGAGCGATGCTCGCGGTGATGGCTGACCCGCGCAATCTCATCGACTCCCTTGGCTTAAATCTTGATATTGCCGCGCACAACGGTGCCGACCGCTTTACCGTTAGCGGCGATGAGACCGCCATCGCGCTGCTCAGCGACCACCTCAGCACCGCCGGGATTCTCCATCAGCGTTTGAACACGAATCGGGCTTTCCATTCGCAATTGCTTGATCCGGTCGTGCAACCACTGCGCACACTCCTCGGTGGCATTCCGTTGAGTGCCCCTCAAATCCCTATTGCCGCCACCCGCGACGGTGCCTGGCTCGCGGATAGCGAAGCCTGTAGCGCTGACTATTGGGCGGAGCAAGCGCGCCGCACGGTCGACTTCAACGCGGCGCTGGAGACACTCGGTACGCTGGAAAACGCAGTTTTTATTGATATTGGTCCGGGCGAAACCTTAGCCAACCTGGCTCGCCAACACGGCACCACCTGCCACTCGCGTGTGGTTGGTGCCTCACCCAAAGACTTAAGCTCGGAAACCGCGTTGATCGATTCACTCGGCCAGGCTTGGTGCCACGGCGTGGACATCGATTGGCCACACGAATCTCGATTTCGGGCCGGTGATCAAGCGCGTCGCCGGCGGGTCCACCTTCCGAGCTATCCGTTTGCGCGGCAGCGCTATTGGATCGATGCTCAGCCGGGCCGCGGCAACACCCACTTGCCGAGCTTGATTGACGTGGATGCTTGCTATCTCCCCAGTTGGCGGCGCAGCATCCTGCCCGAGCCCGCGCCGCGCGCGGCACCCACTCAAACCAAGCGATGGCTTATCGTTGATGACGATCAAGGCCTGGCCGCAGTTATTGCCGAACTCATCGAAAATCTCGGCGACGACGCCTTTCGCGCACGCGTGGGCCAGCAGCGCGGCCAAACCGAATACCGTGTTTTCGAAATCGACAACGAGCCGGAAAATTGGGATCACCTACTCGATGAACTCAAACACAGAGATACCCCCATCACTCACGTTGCTGATCTTCGTGGCCTGAGCCGCCCCGAGAAGCGCGACCTATTCACGGACAGTCTGGCGCTGTTTCAAACGCTCGGTCAGCGTGGACAGCTTTGTGAGTGCGTCGTCGCGACGCAGAGTACATTCGAAATTGACGGCCGCGAAACGATTAACACCAATGCCGCAAGCTTGGGCGGCTTGGCGCTCGTGGTTGGCCAGGAATTCCCCCATCTCTGCTGCCGCCAAATCGATTTGGACTGCGGTTGGGGATCGACAAAACTTCTAGCGCAGTGCCTTTTTGCCGAACTCAATGCGGCAAGCGACGATGCGCGGATCGCTTGGCGCGGCCGGTTGCGCTGGCAACTGGACTACCGCCCTTACGCCTTCGAGCAGAACGACAAACCGCAATCTGTGCTTAGAACGGGCGCTGCTTATGCGGTGATCGGCGATATCGAATCGGGACTTGGCAAGGTTTGGGCTGAAGGACTGCTGGCGGTTGGCGCGAGCTTGGTCCTTATCGATACTGGTGCGAGCGCCGTTTCGTCCCGTTTAGCAAACGATGCTTCAATGTATCAGCGCGTCAGCGCTGATTGCGATTCAACATTGGCGAACGTCCTTAGCGATGCCATGCGGGCGGCTGCGGATCAGGTCGGACCGATCATCGGGGTGTTCTACTCAACGCCAACGACCAACAGTCACTCGGCGGCACCGCTGTCTCTGATGACCGCGGACTATTGGCATTACAACGCCCGGACCAAACTTGATGGCCTCGCCGCGATTGCGGCGGTCCTCGAGGAACACCCCGCTAAATTTTGTTGCGTACAGTCATCACTCTCGAGCGTGGTTGGTGGCATCGGCCTAGCGGCCTACGCGGGCGCCAACTTGAGCGTTGATGCCTGGGTCGCACAACAAAACCAGGCCGGCAAAACGGCATGGTATGGCATGAATTGGGACGCCTGCCGCGACGATCTTGAGGACGATACGGCGCCTGGACTTGGCGCGAGTCTTATCGAGTTTGCACTAAGCCGCGATGAGGTGTGGGTAAAGACTTTAAAAATCCTTGGGCAGGCACCTGCGGGGCAGACCGTGGTTTCAAAAGGTGATCTTGAGCAACGGCTAGCCCAGTGGGTCCGAGTGCGCCCGAGTGTCGAAGATGATAATGAAAGCGACACCGGCGTCGCTCACGCGCGACCTGATCTCAGCACCGATTACATTGCTCCGCGCGATGATGTCGAAAAAACAGTCGCCCGTATTTGGGCCGAGATGTTGCGCCTTGAAAAAGTCGGCGTTAACGACAATTTTTTCGAACTTGGTGGCCACTCGTTGCTCGCTATCCAGATCCTCGCGCGCTTACGCGATGCATTCCCGGTAGCTATAGAAATGCAGCAACTACTCGTCGAGGCACCAACAGTGGCGCATATCGCCGGCGAGTTGAACGCGGCGCTTCCCCAAGACGATGAATTAGCCGCAATGGAAGAAGTATTACGCGAAATGCAAACCGCAGCGAGCGACAGCGGTGAGTAGTCTCTTCGAGAAGCTTGAGAAACTATCGCCGGCGGAACGCGAGGAGTTTCAACAGCGCCTCGCCAAGAAAGGCCTGGCGCCGGTGCGCGCGACCATCGAAGCGCGCACACCTTCAGAGGATGCACCGCTCTCATTTGCGCAGCAGCGGCTCTGGTTCGTCCAACAGATTGAACCGAGCAACATTGCTTATAACGTTGGCGCTGTTCTGGGACTGACCGGTAACCTCGACGTTCAGGCCTTACAGAACGCCCTGAATTGGATTGTCGAACGCCACGCCAGCCTGCGTACGCGGTTCGTCACCACCAAGTCCGAAAATCGAGATCAGCAATCGAGAACACACGAACCACGGCAATGCGTGATCGAAAATGAACACCACACGCTAACGGTTGTTGATCTCACCCACCGCGCCGACGCAACACACGCCGCCGATGACGAGTTCCGGTCCCGTTTAGGCACGCCGTTTAAGTTGGATGATCGATTGTTGCGCCTGGCCTTGCTAAAGCTTGCCGAGCAAGAGTTCCAGCTCATCATTGTTACGCACCACATCGTCTGCGATCGCTGGTCGGTGATGGTGTTTCTCCGCGAACTCAGTGCTGCTTATGAAGATTTCGCGAACAATCAAAAGCCAACGCTGCAACCACTTGGTGTTCAGTACGCCGATTGGGCAACTTGGCAACGGCAAAACTTGAGCGGTGACAATCTTGAACGCACGCTTGAATTTTGGCGTGAACGTCTGTCCGGCGCGCTGCCAATCCTGGAACTCCCCTACGACCGGCCCGCAATGCCAGGAGCATCGCCGCGTGGCGCGGCTGTGCCGATCACCATACGAGCGGCGATCGCGATTCGATTGAAAGCGATCGCGGCGGACCACAAGGTTTCGCTATTTACGTTGATGTTGGCCGTCGCCAAGGTGCTGCTCCATCACTACGATGGCGGCGATGATATTGTTGTCGGCAGCGAAGTTGCTAATCGCGACCGACCCGAAACCGCGCCGCTGATTGGATTGTTGGTCAACACCTTGGTGATGCGTACTGATGTGAGCGGCGATCCGAGTTTCGGCGAGTTACTGGCCCGGGTTAAGGAAACGGTGAACAGCGCTCTGCGAGAGCAGGATTTGCCGTTTGAAAAATTGGTCGAGGTGATCAATCCAGAGCGCGATCTCGACCAGCTCACCCCCTTATTCGACGTCAAAGTCGATCTGCAACAAATACCGGTCCGCGCGCCTGAAATCGCGGGCGTAACCTTTAATCAAATACCAATCCCGCAGACCGATGCCAAATATGTGCTGCGGTTCAATTTACACGATGGCGACCACGGCATCGGCGGCCAAATCGAATACTCAAAGGCGCGATTTGACGCCGCCACGATCGAGCGGATCGTCTCTCATTATCAGGCGCTGCTCGAGGCGGTCTGTAAAGATCCAAATCTCGCGATTTCGCGCCTACCTTTACTCGACGACAACGCCCGCCAATTTACCGTTGCGATCGGCAACGGCCGGGCGATTGCACCGGTTAACGCGACCATTCATGGGTGCGTTCTCCAGCAGGCGAACAAAACACCCAATGCGATCGCGATCACCGACGGCTACCGCCATCTCGATTACGAAACGCTAATGGCGCGCAGCGGCGTCCTCGCCCGGCAGCTCCGTGACAAAGGCGTGCGCTTGGAAACCCCAGTAGGGATCTTTGTCGAGCGCGGCCTCGAAATGGTGATCGCAATGTTAGGGATCCTGCGGGCTGGCGGCACTTATGTACCGTTGGATAAAGAGTATCCGCGCGCCAGGATCGCCTACATCGGCAAAGACGCCAACTTAAGCTTCGCTATTTGCGATTCGAGCAGTGCGGTGACGGTCTTCGATGCGCAGGTAGAAATCATTCGTATCGAGCCCATAGATGCTGAGATCCCGCCGATCATCAGGTTGAGTGACGAGGATTCGAGCGCGCGCCCGGAAACGCTAAGCCACATTATTTATACCTCTGGCTCTACGGGTCAACCGAAAGGCGTGGCCATCGAGCACCGCAATACTGTCGCCATGATCGAGTGGGCCAAACAGCAATTCGAAGCCGAAGAACTTGCGGGCGTGTTCGCCGCTACCTCCATCTGCTTCGATCTCTCCGTGTTTGAGATTTTTGTGCCGCTCTGTAACGGAGGCACGGTAGTCGTTGGTGAGAACGCACTAGCGCTGGCCAATCATCCAGCGCGTGAAAGCGTGACGCTTTTAAATACCGTCCCAAGTCTGCTGTTTGAACTCCTCAAGCGCGGACCACTGCCAGATCGGATCACAACCATCAATCTCGCCGGTGAAGCCCTACCGCCAAACCTGGTCCGGGATATCCAGACCTTGGGCTTGGTTACACGCCTTTACAATCTCTATGGCCCGTCCGAAGACACCACCTATTCAACCGGGGCCGAGCTGCTTCAAAGCGGACTGTTGGGTGACAATCCACGCGTACCGATTGGAATGCCTATCAGCGGCAGCCACGCCTATGTGTTGGACAAACATCTCGAGCCGGTACCCTGTGGTGTCCCCGGCGAGCTGTTCCTTGCCGGCGCTGGGATCGCACGTGGTTATCGGGGCCAGCCACGACTCACGGCCGAACGGTTCGTGCCCAATCCTTT
Source organism: Pseudomonadota bacterium (assembly GCA_039030125.1). Classification (GTDB taxonomy): domain Bacteria; phylum Pseudomonadota; class Gammaproteobacteria; genus JBCCEV01. Next base: position 14,885 of record JBCCEV010000062.1, read on the forward strand.
TGCAAGTGCTGATTTTGCTGAGGGGATGCTAACTCTTTACAAAACCGGTGATCGTGTCAAACGACGCGCCGACGGCCAACTCGAATTCTTAGGGCGCCTTGACCAGCAATTAAAGATCCGCGGAGACCGCATCGAAGCAGGTGAGGTCGAAGCCACACTTGCCGAGCACGCGGCGTTAGAAGAAGTCGCAATCATTGCCTACCAAGATCCCGAGCTCGAAGAAACACGCCACGATTTAGTTGCTTACTATTGCCTCAATGACAACGATGTTTCGGCATCCACCTTGCGCAGTTGGCTGGCCGAGCGGCTACCGCGGGCCTTTGTTCCCAATCGCTGGCAACGCCTCAACGCTTTACCGAGGCTTCCGAACGGCAAACTGGATCGCGCGAGCTTACCGGCACCCATCGACAGCGCCGCGCGCGTCGAGTACGCCGCGCCGCGCTCCGAGATCGAACAACAGCTAACGCAAATCTGGTCGCAAGTTTTAGAACGCGAGCGTATTGGCATCGATGATGATTTTTTTGACCTTGGTGGTCACTCGCTTCTCGCTATTGAACTGGTCGCTCGCATCGAAGGCGTTATTAATCACGCTGTACCACTGCGATCACTGTTCCAGTTCCCAACCATCGCCTTACTTGCGAGCGCGATAGAAGCACGCGAACTGCCGAACGACGGGCACGGGGTTGCAGTGCGGGCGCCGGTCGTTCCAGATCCCGGTGCACGCTACCAACCCTTCCCGCTTACTGATATTCAGCATGCCTATTGGATGGGGCGCGAACGAGTCTTCGAGCTTGGCGAGATTGGCACGCATGGCTATCGCGAAATCGAAACGCGGGGGTTTAGTATTGCTGCCGTGGAGGCCGCGCTGAACACCCTGATCGCGCGGCACGATATGTTGCGCGCCCTCGTTTTGCCCGACGGCCAACAACAAATATTGGCACACACTCCGAGCTACTCAATTGCCGTGCTCGATTGTCGTGAGGCCTCACCGCACGCGCTCGAAAACGCAATTAACGAAACCCGGTCGCGCCTATCACATCAAGTCTTCGATCCAGCGAAGTGGCCTCTGTTTAGCGTGGAAGCCATTCACTGCCCGGACGATTCGGTGCGCTTTGCGGTCAGCTTTGACGTGCTCATCGGTGACGCCTTCTCTCTGGAATTATTGGGCCGGGACATGCGTGCCCTCCTGGCCGGGCGGACCTTGGAGCCGTTGAGCCTAAGCTTTCGCGATTACGTTGTTGCTGAACAAGCGCATATGGCGAGCCCTCAATGGCAACAGGATCTCGCCTACTGGCAGAACCGGATACCAACCCTACCGGCGGCGCCAGCGCTGCCGACAATCCGCTCGGCAACCGAGATCGAAAAGCCAGAATTCACCAGACGTGCCTTCACGCTGGCGGCTAAACCCTGGGCTGAGATCAAGGCGCGGGCGCGCGCTTGTGGGCTATCACCGTCAGCGGCTCTTCTGACGGCCTTTGGTCTGTGCCTTGCGCAATACACGCGCCGCGCGGCGTTCACGGTCAACCTAACGCTGTTCAACCGCCACCCCGTCCACCCCGAAGTGAATCAATTGGTTGGGGATTTCACTTCTTCACTGTTGCTCGAGATGACCATCGAGCCACAACTCGGCTTCGCCGCGCAGGCCCGGCTCATACAATCGCAACTGTGGGAGGATTTGGAGCATCGTGCGGTCAGCGGCGTCAGAGTGCTGCGTGACCTCGCGCAGATGAGCGGTCGCACCACGGGCGCGTTGATGCCGGTGGTTTTCACCAGCACGTTGGACCAAAACGTGGCGCGCGCAGGTCAACAAGAAGGCGAGGCTGGCGTAGTCTATGGCCTTAGTCAGACTTCGCAGGTGTATCTCGATCACCAAGTCTCCGAAGTCGACGGTGAATTGCGCGCAAATTGGGACAGCATTGATGCGTTATTTCCACCCGGCGTACTTGACGAAATGTTCGAGGTCTATCAAACGATCGTCCAAAAACTTTATTCCAAGCTTGGCGAGGGATCTTGGAACGCGCCTTTGACGCCGCCGCATCCGACCTACTCACAATCGTTCAACGCCACAGCGCGACCCCTAAGCACGGGCAACACCACCTCACTTGCACATTTGTTTTTCGAGCAGGCGATGCGCTCAGGAAGCGCTGCTGCCGTGCTAAGCCCAGAGCTTACACTCGACTACGATAGCCTCGCGCGCACCGCCATCAAACTTGCCGAACAACTACGTGTTGCCGGTGTGAACAACAATGAGTTGGTCGCAGTCTCGCTAGAGAAAGGCTGGCGGCAAGTTGCCGCGGTTCTCGGTATTTTGGCGGCCGGCGGTGCCTATGTGCCGATCGACCCAGCGCTACCGCTCGCGCGCCGTCAGCAAATGTTCGCGGACAGCGCGGCGCGCATCGCTATTATCGAGACGGACGCCAACGCCAGCGAGTGGTCCAGTGCCCAATGCTTAACAATTTCCGGGCCTGATATCAGCGGTGATCCTTGGTCGTTACCGCCGATCCGAAATCAAGTCACCGATCTGGCTTACGTGATCTACACCTCGGGCTCCACCGGTACCCCCAAGGGTGTCATGATTGATCACCGTGGCGCCCTAAACACGTGCCTGGACATCAACGAACGGCTGAAGCTCCACGAAAAGGATCGGATTTTTGCTCTGTCGTCATTGAGTTTTGATCTCTCGGTGTACGATATCTTTGGACCGCTTGCTGCAGGCGCTGCGCTTGTGATGCCCGAGAAAACGCTGTTGCGCGACCCCGCGCACTGGCGTGAGCGAATACAGGCGGCCAACGTTACGGTTTGGAATTCCGTTCCCGCGCTGATGCAGTTATACATCGCCGAATTAGCGAGCCATCCCGCGGCGGGCAACAGCACCGGTTCAGCGTTGCGCGCGGCATTGCTGAGCGGCGACTGGATCCCGGTATCGTTGCCAGAAGAGATCAGAGGGCATTGCCCCAACATCGATCTCTTCAGTCTCGGCGGGGCGACGGAAGCTTCGATCTGGTCGATTATCTATCCCATCGGCGCGGTCGATCGCGCCTGGCGCAGCATTCCCTATGGGCAACCGCTGACCAATCAAACCTGGTATGTGCTCAACGATCGCGGCGATCCCTGTCCACCTTGGGTGACCGGCGAGCTTTGCATCGGCGGTGTCGGCGTCGCGCGAGGCTATTGGCAACGCCCGCAGCTCAGCGCCGAGAAATTTATTCCCGATCCCTTCGCCGAGCGAGCAGGACCCGCGCCCATGCTCTATCGCACCGGCGACCTGGGTCGCTACCTGCCCAATGGAAACATTGAGTTTCTGGGTCGCGAAGACGATCAGGTGAAAGTTGGCGGTAATCGCGTCGAGTTAGGAGAAATCGCGGCGGTGCTCGAACAACACCCTGCCATCAGCGCCGCGTTGGCCAATATCCCAGCGGACTCCAATGAACTGATCGGCTACGTCGTTCCGGCGCTCGATAACAGCGACGGATCTAATCCGCTGGCGGGACTCGCGAGCCGCAGCGAGCGGCCAGTTTCGCCTGGCGAACGCGACGGCGATGCCATTGTGCTTGCACCCGTACTGCCAGACGAGGCGCATCTGCGACGCCAAAGCCATCGCCAATTCTTGCCTGATCCGGTCGAGATCGATGATCTCGCGGCACTGCTGGCTAACCTGCACGCGAGGGATGTGCCGGGCGGCTTTGCCAACAAATTTCGCTACCCCTCCGCGGGTGGACGATATCCGGTGCAGGTGATCGTCGAGATCCGCAATGCGGGTGCTGGCAAACTGTCTCACGGCTGGTTTTTCTACGACGCCACCGCCCATCAGTTATTACCAATGAAAACGACCGAGGTACCGCCAGACAGCGTGCTCTACTCGGCAAACCAAGGAGCCGCGAAGGATCGTGCGTTCGCAATTTATTTCTTAGCGGATTTGAACCGCATCGAGCCAAGCTACGGTGAACGCGCCCGTGATTTTTGTTTGCTGGAGGCAGGTTACATGGGGCAGCTACTGATGGAGCAGGCACCACGCTGGGATCTGGGGCTCTGCCCGATCAACGATCCAGGGATGGCGGCGTTAACAAATGCCCTTGGTCTCGCCGACCATCACATTGTGCTGCACGGTTTGTTGGGTGGCGCGATTGATCCGGCTTGGAATACGCAATGGATGGCAACTCTCGCACCCAGCGCCGCCAGTTTTCAAGAGCAACTCACGGAATTTCTGGAACAGCGGCTGCCCGGGTACATGGTGCCCTCACGTTTCATGCTGCTGGATGCGATCCCGCTATCGGGCAATGGCAAGGTCGATAGACGTGCGCTGCCGATCCCAAATTTAAGCGAGAGCGTTTTTGCCGCGCCTACCAACGACCATGAAACAAGGGTTACCGAGATCTGGCAGCGGCTGCTCAACGTGGAGAAAGTCGGAATCGATGACGATTTCTTTCAGCTCGGCGGTAATTCAATGCGCGCGGTGCAACTGCTCACCGAGCTGCGCCACTTAAGCGGCGCCGAAATCGCAATGAGCGATTTGTTTGCTGCGTTGACACCGCGAGAACAAGCACTATTGCTGAAGGCCCCTGCAGAGCCCGCCGCCGCTCCACCCATCCCTCTGTTGGATCGCGCGGTCAGCGTCGAGTCGCTCGCCGAAGAAGATATCGACGCAATGCTCAACGAGCTCCTCACCCAACGTGACGGACCTGAGCCCAAATGAGCACGTCGGGTAGGGGTGATCAGTTGCAGGACTTGACCAGCGAGCAAAGACGCGCGCTGCTCGCCGAGCTGCTCAGTGACAAGGAGGCCGTAACAGAGCGGCGCTTTGATCTGTCGTTCGCACAGCGCCGGCTATGGTTCATTGAGCGACTTCAACCAAACCAAGTGGGCTACAACCTGCCCGCCGCGATCCGTCTTACCGGGGCTCTGGAACCCGACCGTTTACGCCAGAGCCTTGCCAAAGTTGTCGAGCGCCAGGAGATTTTGCGCTCGCGGTTCATCGAACAAATGGGTGAGCCTGCGCTGCAAATCTCCCCCACAGTCGATGTTCCATTGCCAATCGTCGACGCTTTTGCTGCCAGCGACAACGAGATCGGCAATGCACTAAACCGCTTGTTAGAGGTGCCCTTCGATTTAGCCACCGCACCCCTGCTGCGCTGTCAACTTTTAAAGCTTGAAGCACAGGAGCACGTTTTGCTGGTGGTGATTCACCACATCATCGCCGATTACGCCTCTTTGCGGATCCTACTGCGAGATCTGCTGGCGTTTTATTCGCGCGGAGCAGCGGCCAAAGCATTGTTGCCGAATCTCGAAGTTCAATACATCGACTTCGCGGCCTGGCACGCTGGCCAGCACGAATTGCTAGCGCTCGAACTTAACTATTGGCGCGAAGCGCTGGCCGATGCGCCCACTGTTCTCGAACTAACCACCGATTTCCCCCGCCCGGCGCGTCAGAGTTTTATAGGTCAACGAATACCGTTCTCATTGGCCCCAGATCTTCGGGCGAGCATCGAAACCTTTGCCAAGCGCGCCAAGACGACGCCTTTCGTCGTTTTGCTTGCGGCCTTTAGCGATCTACTCGCCCGCTACAGTGGTCAAAGTGACATTTGCATCGGCACCACCGTCGATAACCGGGAACGTAATGAAACCCGACATTTAGTCGGACCCTTTGTTAATAATTTGGTGTTTCGCACTCACGTTGATGAGGCAGAAACCTTCGACGCACTGGTCGCACAAGCACATCAAACAACGATCGGGGCGCTGGCCCATCAAAGCGTCCCCTTCGAACAAATCGTCGCGGCGCTCGACGTTGACCGCCAACTCGCCTACAACGCGCTTTTCCAAGTGACCCTGGTTCTCCATCCTGACGAGACGCAAGCGCCGACTTTCGACTTCGAAACTGACGGGCTCGCGGTGAGCGGCGTCGATCTGAGCCAACCCGGTGCCCGCTTCGATCTCAGTCTCGATCTCACGCCCACAGCTACAGGCTTCAGCGGTTTTTTTGAGTTCCGCACCGACCTTTTCAAACCACAATCCATCGCCCGCTTAGGTGAGCACCTCACCGCCTATTTAACTACGGCGCTCACCAATCCTGGGCTTGCCAGACGCGCGATCTCGCTCACCTCAGACGCCGAACGACGACGCTATGAACGCTGGAACGACACTCAGGCGCCGACCCCGGCGGCGCGCGTTCATGAGCTGATCGCGCGAAATGCGGAAACTCTCGTGGGCAAGCAAGCTGTTCAGGCGGGTACCCTAGCGCTCACCTACGATGAGCTCGAAACGCGGGCCAATCAACTCGCGAATCACCTCATCGCTCGTCACATTAGTAGTGAGGACACCGTTGCGCTGTTGCTGCCTCGCGATATCGATCTCATCGTTGCGCTATTAGCAATTTTGAAAACCGGTGCGCATTATCTGCCCCTCGACCCGGGCCACCCTAAGAATCGAAACGATCGCATTCTAAAAGACAGCGGTGCCTCGCTGGTACTCAGCAAAGGTGCGCACGAAATCGCCGCTATTGAGCGTATCGACCTGGATCAGATTGGGTCCACGCTCGCTGGCGAAAGCGCACTACCGCCAGCGGTTCCTGTCAGCGGCGACGCGCTGGCCTATGTCATTTATACCAGTGGTACCACCGGCGAACCCAAAGGGGTACCCATCAGCCATAAGAGTCTAGGTAATTTGCTAATGTCGATGAGCAAAGCGCCGGGCTTCACGGCCGACGATACGCTGCTTGCAGTGACCACCATTGCCTTCGACATCGCAACGCTCGAACTCCTGTTGCCATTAACGTTAGGCGGGCGAGTGGTGCTCGCTGATACGCCGACCAGTGTCGATGGCGCAGCACTGTTGGAGCTCATTGAATCGAGCAACGCCACGGTCATGCAGGCTACACCCGCGACCTGGCGCATTCTCTCGGAGGCAGGTTTTGCGCCGCGCGAGAATTTTAGTGTCTGGAGCGGCGGCGAAGCCCTCGATGCGGATCTCGCCCGTCAGCTTACCGGTATGGCCAATGAGGTCTGGAACCTTTATGGCCCCACGGAAACCACGATTTGGTCGAGTGCTCTCAAGATCTCGACCACGCAGATCGCCGATGGTTTTGTGCCAATTGGTGGCCCCATCGCCAATACCTGCTTTTTGATTTTCGACGATAACGGTGGCCTCACCCCGTTAGGCGTTGCCGGTGAACTTTGCATCGGCGGCCTAGGCTTGAGCGCGGGCTATTTTAATCGTCCTGAACTCACGAACGAGGCCTTTTTCACCTACGACGAGGGACAACGCTTCTACCGCAGCGGCGACCGCGCCCGTTGGCTCGGCGACGGGACGCTGCAACTACTGGGGCGCCGCGATAACCAAGTGAAATTACGCGGCTTTCGCATTGAGCTTGGTGAAATCGAGGCCGCTGTGACTAACGAGGATCGCGTCATCGCCGCCGTGGCTGACTTGTACACACCGCCGCTTGGCGACTCTCGGCTCGTGCTTTACGTCCAACCGCGTGCCGGGCTGATCCAATCCAAATCGGAATTGACCGCGGCCTTGCGCGCGCGACTC